>VBEQ01000015.1:30080-30641 GCA_005881235.1 Chloroflexota bacterium
CTCGATTTGGGTTCTCCGTGATGCCCTCACACGGTCCTACCGGACGCTGCCCCTGTCATGTCGAACCCGCTTGCCCACCGCCTGAGCCGTAAGAAGGCGATCCACGGACCAGAACACCGCGGAGGCCGCACCAGCCATAAGAGTTGCTAACCCTGACCAGTCAGCGCAGCCATGAAATACAAAATTTCGGGCTTTTCCCAGTTCCTCCAGCGATAGCGGCAGGGTGCATTGGCGTATCGTCGTGGCTGCAGTCATGCTACAAGAGGGGCAATGAACTGAATCCGCTTGATCTACCTGTTCCGATATATCTGAACCAGCAGATTGTGTTCGACCACCTGGCCGTTCTCGAGGGTGGATTCTCGCAGCTCTCCACGATCAAAACGTCCGAAGCGGAAGCGGGGACCACGAGTACAACCGCGGGCGGAGGGATCGGAGCTAGCAATGTCTTCGCACTTCTCGGCGTCTCCTTGAAGGGAGAAAGAAGCAAAGAGAAGGAGTCGCGAGAAGAGCGAGAGGTGTCGATGGAACGGATCCACACCCCCACGTCGCTCTTCGCAAAGC
>VBEQ01000015.1:30745-31404 GCA_005881235.1 Chloroflexota bacterium
GAGGAACCCATTGGTTGAGGCTGTCCAGTCCATGAAGGAGGCCTTGGATTTCGCCGCTCCATTTGCCCCTGGTCAGACAGGCCCCAAGGCGCAGCGGCAGCCCGAGGTTCCGGTAAAAAAGATGATGGCACTGCTCGACGCGCTGACTGAAGGGAGCTCACTCGAGCTAGTAGGCGAGCTTCTCGACGTGACAGGTGTTAGGGCCGTCTTGTCAACACGGCTCGAGTATTTTTCCGATCGCAACGCTTCAGAAGTCATAGATGGTGAATTTCGGGTGCTGGGCAAGCCGGTCCGCGTCATACCGTCCGGCTCCGACGACTCGATTAATCTGCTGCGAAAGACCAAATTCACGCTGTTCGGCCCAACGCTTTTGGATCAACTCAATGAGGCGCTTGCAAAAGCCACCCAGGCCGGGCTCAGTCTGCCAAAGATCGAAACCGAAATCCACGGCCCGGCCATCCAAATCGTTCCAATCGCCATCTTCACCTAAATCCTTTGGGCTGGTGGTCATTTTGCTCCGAACGCGCTCGGGGTCGCTAGGGCACACGCAACATTCACCTGGCGCCAAAACCTAAGACGCCGACTACGCAAGAGCTACGTGGCGGACGATCCTGACAAATCAAGAGGCAGGAGTCGTTCAGAGAGGAAGCGACGGCTCG
>VBEQ01000015.1:31466-33139 GCA_005881235.1 Chloroflexota bacterium
GACGGTGGATGTGCCTAGCTTGCTGCGATTTCGACGTTCAAATAGCGGATTTCGGCTTCCGCCAGCGAGGAATCGTCGTCTCCCTCGAGAGTGAAGGCAACGGCTTCGACGACCTTCCGTTCGGCATCGTCCCGCGTATCGGCGCCGCCCACGATCCCAAGGCTCGGAACCAGGAAGCTCCAATTACGGCTCTCGGGATCGAAGGCATATTCGACACGGAGTCTCATGATCATTTGGCTTCCTACAAGAGTCTACGCAGTGCTTCCAATGTATAGCCGAAGGGTTTCGTCTCCAATCATCAAACCACCACGGCCATCAGGTGGGCGCATCAATTGGAGCGGTGGCGACGAGTTACGAGGTGCAGCCAAGAGTCGGCTGAGCGATAACCCCCCTACCTTTGGAAGGAGTCTGCTTCAAACCAGTCGAGCTCTCAAATTCCCGCCAACTCGACCGAGCACCGAATCATGGGGGCGCGCGCGAGCCTGCGGTCGACCGTCAAAAGAGGGGTGCCGAGCATTTCTGCCAGAGCAACATAGGACGCGTCGTAGGGAGTCAGGTTCGCCCGAAGCTCCCACGCCCGCCAAGCTAGTGGTCCGTGCGCGTGGCGATCAATCGGCGCCCTCAGGAATCTCTCGATAGACTCCTCAGCCGCTCGGCGCGTTACGAGCCTCCTGGCAAGCAGGCCGCGGGCGGCGCTAAGGAACTCCAGGTCGATCAGCGCCGGAGCGTCGACGTAGGCTTCCCGGCGGAGGCGGGCTCTGATCGAGCCTTCTGGGCCCTCGTCAAACAGCGCCCGGATCCAGGCGCCAGCGTCGGTGACGAGCATCTATGAGCGACCGGCTCGGATCAACTGCTTTAGCTGACGAGCCGACAGACGACGACCGGCGATCACCCGTGGGGCTGACAACGCCTCCTCCATCGTGGCGCGGCCGGCCTCCCGGACCAAGACTTCCCGCGCGTACGCCGACAGGGACAACTGGCGCTTGGCGGCCCGCTCACGGAGAGCCTCGAGAGCCTCGTCGGGCATGTTCCTGATCTGCAGAGGCGTAGTCACTAGAGAGCCCAATTATAGCATGCAGAATGCATGCATGATTTGCGGCATTCCTTTCAACATTTGGTCACGGCCCAGCCAGTATCTCGACATATCCGTCCGTTCCATTCACGCGGATCCGTTGCCCATTTCGGATCAGTCGGGTGGCATGTTCCACCCCCACGACAGCCGGCAAACCGTACTCCCGTGCGATCACTGCGCCATGGGTCATCAGGCCCCCGACCTCCGTCACCAGGCCCGCGATCGCGATGAACACAGGGGTCCAGCTGGGGTCCGTGTAGGCCGTGACGAGGATGTCGCCCGGTTCGAGATCGGCATCCGCCATGTCCAGGATGACTCGCGCCCGCCCTTCGATGGTCCCGGCCGAAACGGGCAGACCGACGAACGCACCGGCCGGCACGCCATCGCGTCGGTAGGCCCCGGCAATGACCTCGCCATCCGACGTGAACACCCGGGGCGGCGTCAGCGCTTGATACGACCTGAACGCGTCCTTGCGCTGGGCGATGAGCTGTTCATCCACGTGGGCCGTGCGCGCGACCTCGTGGAGTTCCGCAAATCTGAGGTAGAAGATGTCCTCCTTCTCACGCAGCACGTGCGCCTGCACGAGGCGCCCGGCCTCTCC
>VBEQ01000016.1 GCA_005881235.1 Chloroflexota bacterium
TGTACACCTGCGGCCCGACCGTCCACGATTATTCGCATATCGGTAACTTCCGCACTTTTCTCTTCGAGGATCTGCTGCGGCGGGTCCTTCTGCAGCAGGGGTATCGCGTCACCCAGGTGATGAACCTCACCGACGTCGAGGACCGCATCATCAAAAAGGCCGCCGAGCACGGCCAGACGATCGACGAGTTCACCGAGCAATACATCGAGGCGTTCTTCCAGGATCTCGACACGCTGCGGATCCAGCGCGCGGAGCATTATCCGCGCGCAACGCAGCATATCTTCGAGATGGTGTCGCTGATCGAACGCCTCACGGAGAACGGCCACACCTACGTCGCCGACGGGTCGACGTACTTTCGGATCTCGAGCTTTCCTCGCTACGGTGCGCTGGCCCATCTCGATGTCAGCGGCCTGAAGGCGGGCGCCCGGGTCGACGTCGATGAGTACGGCAAGGATGACCCGAGGGACTTTGTCCTCTGGAAGGCGCGCAAACCAGGCGAGCAGTCATGGGAGACGCCGTTGGGGACGGGCAGGCCCGGCTGGCACATCGAATGCTCCGCGATGAGCATGCAGTACCTCGGAGAGACGCTCGACATTCACTCCGGCGGCGTCGACCTGATCTTTCCGCACCACGAGGACGAGATCGCCCAGAGCGAGGGTGCGACCGGGAAGACGTTCGCGCGCTACTGGCTCCACGCGCAGCACTTGCAGGATGCGACCGGCGAAAAGATGTCCAAGCGCCTGCGCAACTTTTCGACGGTTCGCGATCTCCTGGCCGAGGGATACACGCCACGGGCGATCCGCTACGCGCTGCTGACGGGCGCCCACTATCGGAGCCCGCTGGCGTTTTCGACGGAGCGCGGCTCGATGAGTTCGCGGTGCGACTTGGGAGCGTTGGCGATGCTGAGGCACCGGCGGAGATTCGCGACCGCTGGGACGAGGCACTTCGAGATGACCTCAATCTTCCCGCGGCGGTCGGTCATCTCTTCGAGTTCATCAAAGCCTTTAACCCACGGCTGGAATCGGGAAAAGCTTCGGCTGAGGAGCGCGCCGCCGCGATGGCGATGCTCCGCCACGCGAACCTTATCCTCGATGTGATCGAGTTTCCGGAGGCAGTCGATGCCGAGGTTGAAAGCCTGATTGCCGAGCGGCAGACCGCGAGGGACCAGCGAGACTTCGCCCGCTCGGACGAGATCCGAAAGCGGCTCCTTGGAATGGGGATCCAGTTGGACGACACCAAGGAAGGCACCCGCTGGAAGCGGGTGCGATAAATAGTTCGTGCCTCGGCCGCCTGACATCATCTACGGGCGCAATCCGATCCTCGAGGCCTTCCGCGCCGGGCGGCCGATCAAGCGACTCCTGCTGGCTGAAGGACTCCGGGACGAACCGCGCCTGAAGGAGCTTCGACAGCTGGCCGCCGGCCGGCGCATCACGATCGAGGCGGCCGACCGACGCAAGCTGGACGACATCGCGCACTCAGAGGCTCACCAGGGCGTGGTCGCCTATGTCAGTCCGCGGAAGTACTGGGAACTCGAGCCGATGGCGCGCGAAGCCCTGGCCGAGCGATCCGACGCCGTGCTGCTAATGCTCGACAGCCTGCAGGATCCACAGAACCTCGGCACCATCAGCCGGACGGCCGAGGCGACCGGCGTGGGCGGGATCGTAACGTCCCATAACCGTTCACCGGAGGTGACGCCGTCGGTTGTGAAGGCGTCAGCCGGCGCCGCGGAGCACCTGCGTTATGCCCGCGTCGCGAACCTGGCGCAGGCGACCGACATCCTGAAAGACCTTGGCTTCTGGATCGTCGGCCTCAGCGCCGACGCGCCCACGCTCTACACCGAGTTCGACTACCGCCGGCCGTTGGTGCTCGTCATCGGCGCCGAAGGCGAGGGGCTGCACGATCTGCTGCGCAAGAAATCCGATGCCCTCGTCCGCCTCCCGATGCTGGGGAAGGTGAGTTCCCTCAACGCCGCCGTCGCCGGCTCGATCCTGCTCTACGAAGTGATTCGGCAACGCGGGTCGTTGTAGATCCTCAGATCGCTGTCACCTGGTCCCGGGCAGGTTGGTCCCTGGCTCGCCGGTGCGCGCGCGATGCTCGTTGAGGGCAGCCTCGTATTCCTCGAGCGACTTGAACTCCTCTGCCTCGAGCAACACCTTCTTGGTCGCTGTTTCCCAGTCCCGTGGCAGGGTCTTGAACATTGGCAACCCTTGTTTGCGCCGGTAGAGGATGAACAGCACGACGGCCGCGATGACCCACAGGGGACCGATGATGCGCGCGTACTGATGGGTGAGCAAGACCATGATCAGGAAGAAGAGGACGCCCAGGAATCCGAGGAATCCGAGCACTGGAAACCAGACCTGGTTGCCCTTATAGGTGATTCGGATGTTGATCGGCATCTTGTACGGACGGGGCGTGAAGGGGTCCCTCATCCGTAGCACGAACAGCGAGATGAAAACCAGCAGGTAACCCGTAGTAGCGCCGAATGCATACAGATCGGCGAGGACATCGATCGCGGCGCTCTTGCCCGGCTGGCCCGGCGTAAAGAAGGCGAAGATGGTCTGCAGCAGCGCCACGCCGCCGAAGACGACCACCGCGCGCGACGGAGTGGCGAACCGCTTACTCACTTTTGAAAACCAGGCCGGGAGCAGGTCGAACTGGCTCATCGAGTAGCTCAGGCGTGACGAGCTGACCACGCCCGAGTTGGCCGAGATGAACACGATGAGGAAACCGATGAGGGCCGTCAATGGCGCCGCGACGACGCCGATGATCGGGATGTTTTGGGCGATCAAGGCAACTGGATCGCCTTCATGCCCGTGGAAGTCGAGCGGCTTGCCGGTGTGCTCATCGAGCATGCCGATCGCGAGCAATGAGAAGGCCATGGCGAAGAGAAGGACGGAGATCACAAGGCCGATCGACGTCCGCGGAATGATGGTTGCCGGCCGGCGGGTTTCCTGGGCCACCTGAGAGATCGTTTCCAGGCCGACGAAGGCGATGATGGCGAGTGAAGAACCGAAGGCGAACTCGCTAAGCGAAGGCTGATGAAACAGAATCTGATGCGCCACAAGCCCGGGATCCCAGACCAGGACGAAGCCCGCGAGCACGATAATCGTTTGCGCGGCGATCGCAATCGTCCCGATGATCTCGTTGAAGTTCGTCGACACCTTGATGCCGCGGACGTTGAGCCAGATCAGGATCACGATCCCGGCTACCGACTCGACCAACCAGAGCCAGGCCAGATGGATCGGTCCCAGGGTCACCGTGAAATCCGTGATATGGCGGCCGAACGTGATCCAGGGGAGGAAGTAGTTGAAGTAGCCGAAGGCGACGACGGTAAAGAGCGAGATATCGATGGTGTAGTCGAGCACCAGCGCGGCGCCGGCCACAAGCCCCGAGAGATCGCCCAAGCCTCGCAGTGTGAAGTACTGGCCGCCGCCGGCGAGGGGATAGGCCGAAGCCAGTTCCGCGTAGCACAGGCCGACCAGGGCGAAGACGATGCCGGCCGCCAGGAAGGCCAGCGGCGCCAGGCCGAGCGCGGCCAGCGTGATGATTCCCAGCGCGGTATAGATGTCGGCGCCCACCGCGGCATAGCCCCACATGTAGGAACCCCAAACGGAAACGTCGCGCCGGAGTTCGCTCCCGGAGATCCCCTCGACCGGGTGGTGCCCTTCTGGTGGTGGCGGCATCGGCGCTCATCCTAACGCCAAAGGCCGCTCACCCCGAGGGTCGCCGGACATCGTAGGCTCAGCCTGTGGAGCGGCTGATCGTCGACGGCTACAACATCATCTTTGCCTGGCCCGACCTCGCCTCGCTCAAGGATGTGAACCTGCAGGACGCGCGTGAGATGCTGATCGCGACGCTGGCGGACTACGCGGCGATGACGCGGCAGAGAGTGACGGTTGTCTTCGACTCCCATCGCCGGCCCGACGCCGACGCGTCCGAGCAGACCATCAGTGGCGTCGAGGTCGTCTACTCCGGACGCAAGACGAGCGCCGACCACGTCATCGAGCGGCTGCTCTTCGAGGCCAGGGCGAGCGACGAGGTCACAGTCGCCACCTCCGACGCACTGCAGCGGGATCTCGCGCTTGGCCGAAAGATCAAGACGGTTTCAGCACTCACCCTCAAAGGCCAGGTGGATGCGGTACTGGCGCAGCGTAATCAGCAAATCGGTGACACCCGTGCCCGCTCGGACATTGCCCGCCGCCTCGAGGACCGCCTCGACCCGAAGACTCGCGAACGGCTCGACCGGCTGCGACGCGGCGAACCACCCGAGAAATGAAAAGAGGGCCGCGCGGCGCGGCCCTCTCCTTGCTGGCTGGCCCTAGCAGCCCGAGAGCCCGGGACTGAAGCGATTGAATGCCGGTGTCGTCGTGTAGTAGTCGGTCACGTAGCTCCCGTCGCTGAGCCGATCCCAGACGGCGGTGCCGTTGACGGCGCTGCCGGAGCGAACCTGGCAGACGATCCGGATCCGCGTGCCGGGAGCCAGGATGCCCACTGTGCGATAGGTGGTGCCGGGACCGGAGCGCTCCCTGACGGCGTCGGTGGTCGAATACCAACGTCCGGATGGCTGCGCGGGCGTGGGCGAGACCGGAAGCACGACCGGCCGCACCGGCGCCCCGACGAAGTGGATATAGCGATGCGCCCGCACCGTGCGCTGCCCGTACCGCAGATAGTTGGACCAGTTGTATTCCTCAACGATCGCGTTGCCGGCGCCGTCGACCGCCATCACGTAGGCGACGTGGCCGCCCCACCAGGCACCGTCCTCCCCGCCGTGCCAGACGGCCACCGAACCAACGGTCGGATGGGTGTCGACCACATAGCCGATCGATGCCGCCGCCGCATCCCACGTGCCGCCGTTGCCGAAGAACGCGGTCTTCCCGTTCGGACCTTTCAGCGACGCGCCCTGCAGGCGGATCCCTTCCTGGCTCAGCCGGAACGCCGCGAACGAGGTGCAGTACCCGGTGTAGAAGCCCCAGGGATCCAGTTTGTTGACCGTCCCCCGATAGGGATAGTCGTCGACCCCGGCCGCGCTGACCGAAAGAGCCGGAACTCCGAGCAGGAGCACGGTCGCCCCCATCACCGCCGACAACGCCTTGCGCACGCTGAACCTATTCCGACCCATTGGGTTGATGCCACCTCTCCGTCGCGCACGTCGCGCGGTATTTGCCTCCCCGTCCGCTGTCCATACAACGGAAGGTCCAGGCCGATGGCATCGGCCGATCGAGGATCGTTATTAATTGGTGGCAGCGCTGTTGGCGGCTGTCACCAGCTCACCAAGAAATCGTGTCAGGTGACGGCGGGCCGGCCCATCGCGGGTTGATCTTGGATCAGCTTCGGGCGCGCCCAGTGAAAGACGAGCAGCGCCCAGCCCCAACCGAGCACGAGCCCGGCGGCCACATCGGTCGGATAATGCACGCCCAGGTACACACGCGACCAGGCAACCGCGAGGGCGATCAGGACACCGAAGGCGATGACGGCCTCGCGCCAGCCGCGTGTCAGACTCTGCGAGAGCATGATGGCGATCGCGAGATAGATTGCGGCCGCCTGCGTCGTGTGCTCCGAGGGGAAGCTGAGAGAGGACAGGTGGCTCAGGTGCTCGATGGTCGGCCGCGGCCGCGCCACGATCAGCTTGACGACAAACGGAAGCACGGCGCTGCCAGCGGCGATCACCACGAGGGCGATGTCGTCCGCGGGCCGCTTCCAGCGACGCAGGAGCAGGAAGGCGATCGACAGGGGTGCGAGGAGAACGAACGAACCCGCCTGCGTCACTACCCACGCGATGGAGGTCAGTGTCGTGTCCCGACCGCCGGCAATGGCCTGCAAGACCTGGGTGTCGAAGCCGGGGGCCCATGCCCGGACGCCGATGCCGGCGAGCGCGGTCAGGACTGCCAGTCCCAGCAGGATGGCGAGGACGCGCACCGCAAAGGCGAGAAAGGCGGCGCGCCTATCGATGCTTGTCCTTCAAGCTCGGCGAAGTGATCACCCGGAGCGCGGTCGGCACGAGCTCAAAGCTGCCGGGAATCTTCCCCGCGATCTCACCGTCGAGGGTCACGTCCATGGGCTCTGGTGTCCCTACGCGCAGCCGCGATACCTGCAGCGTTCGAAAGCCGCGGATGGGCCGGTGCACGCGAAGGATGGGATAGAGCGCCGAGCGCAGTAGGCGCCGGATGGGAAGGTGCTCGATCATGATGACGTCGAGGGTCCGGTCGTCTGGGCCCGCCCCCGGGAGCTTGAGGTCGAGAAATCCGCCGAAGATGGGCGCATTGATGACCGAAATGTGGACAAGGCTCAACTGCTCGGTTCGCCCCTCGAACTCGACCTCGCAGTTGAAGATCGGCCGTTCCTTCAGCGCGATCGCCATCGCCACCGCATAGGTCAGCCGGCCGAAGCGCGCCCGCAGATCGGCCCGCGTCGCGAAGCGGGCGAATTGGACGTTGATGCCGGCCGCGGCCGCATGCACGAAATACCTGGGCTGCGCACCATCCCCCGTCAGTTTGCCCGCGTCGATGCCCGAGACGTGGCCACCAGCCAGCAGTCGCACGGCCTTATCCACGCTCATGGGGATCTTGATGGAGCGGGCGAAGTCGTTCGAGGTGCCCAAGGGAATAATGCCGAGCACCGCTGGCGTCGCGATGACCGCATTCGCGACCGCACCCACGGTTCCATCGCCGCCGGCCGCGACAACGATCGGTGGCGGCGAGCCGTTGCCGCGCAACAGGTCGGGCAGGCGCGCAAGCTCGTCCACCGCGATCTCAGCCGCCACCTCGAGCCCGCTGCTGGATATCGCTCGTCGGACCCGAGCCATCTTTTCCCTGTGGCCGGCGTGCGGACTCACCACCAGGATCAGCCGCCTGGTTGCGGAGCGGTCCGTCTCGGCCGCGGAAGACGGCGGCTCCCACCACTGGCGGGCGGCGTCGATCAGCGGGCCGCTGGCGAGTCCCATGCCGACGCCGATCGCGGCTCCGACCAGAACATCGAAGGGATAGTGCACGCGCAGGTGCACGCGCGAGTAGGCGATCGTGGCCGCCAGCGGCAGCAACGGGATGAGCAGCTTGGGCTCCTCCAGTCCTATTCCTGTTGCGAAAGCAAAGGCCGACGCGGAATGTCCCGACGGAAAGGAGAAGCTGCCGGGCAGGCTGATCGGCAGCGGACGATCGCCGCGGCGTGTTGGCGGCCGGTCCCGTCGAGCGAGGTATTTCAACGGCAGGTTCACGAGCGTTGACGTGATGCCAATCGAGACAATGCCGCGCAGTGCGGCCCGCCGCTGACGGCGCCCACCCAGGATCGCGATCAGGCCGGCGATGGCGACCCAGAGCAGGGATCGATTTGCGGCGTTGCTCAGTCGCTTGAGACTGATGTCGACGAGGCGCCGCTCCTTTCCGGTCAGGCGCTCAAACAACCGCCGATCGAAAGCGTCAATGGCGGATAGCAGGCGCACCCGACGGGCTAGTCAGCCGACGCGGGGGCGATCGCCGCCACCAGCGCCAGGTCGCCGGGCCTGACGGACTTCGGATCGAACTTCCGCACGTTTGCCGCCATCTTCGTCAGCGCCTCGGCCATCGACATCGGCGGCGCGGCATCCTTCTTGCGCGATGGAGGAACGAAGCGCACCGGGTTGATCCGCGCGACGACGACGGCCCGAAGGTACGGGCTCTTCATGCCCATGGCTTGCATCGTCTTGAGATGGGCGGCGACCCGGTCGTCGATTTCCATGATGCGGACCGCCCACTGTTCGCGCTGTCGGAGGGCCGCCGGAAGGGTGCTATCGAGGAAGCGGTCGACCTTGTTGAGGACCGACTGGTAGGACGAGCCGGCGAAGCGGGAGCGCTGCGCGTAGGCGCCGCCCAGCGTCAGAAAGACCGGCGAGTCGAAGGTGACCGCGTGCTCCATCTCCTTCGAGCGAGGTTGCTCTTTGGCGAGCTGGCGGGCCATGCGGATCACCTCGAGGCTGCGGTCGCGAAGGTTGTGCGCTTTTTCGGTGTTGAGCGCGAGGATCCGGAAGGCCAGCTTCTCGTCGGGAACCAGAAGGGCCGTCACCGACCGCATGCCGAGCCGGCGAGCCGCCTCGAGCCGATGACGCCCGTTCGGCGACCAGAATCCGTCGTCGGACGGGACGGCGATCACGGGATCAAGGAACAATCCGGCCGCGCCGATCGCCTCGGCCAGGCGGGTGGCGTGGGTCTTCGACAGGTCGCGCTGAAAGGGCGTCGCGACGACTTTCTTTATGGGCAGGGACGCCAGAACGAGCGCCTGTCCCGCGAAGGGATCACGGTAGGCGCCGACGACGACGCCACCCTGCTTCCCGACCTGCTCAACGAGCGCGGCGACGTCCTTGCCAGTCGGCTCGAGGATGCTTTCCTTCGGCTCTGGCCCGCGCGCCGCGGCCGGCTTGCGTGAGCGCGTCGCTCTCTTCGGTGCCTTCCTGGGCGCCTTCTTTACGGCTGGCATAACGCAAGACTACGGGACCTGCGCAAAATTGGGGTGAACGGAAAATATGCCCGCCGTACCCACAATCCTCGGATATTTGCTTTGGGTCGCCGCCGTGGTCGTCTATATCATCAACCCGCGCGGAATCAGGAGGCGCGTGGCGCCGTACCAGGACCGGTTTCTGGAGCGACTTCCGCCGTCATCTCGGCTGGCAGCTTTCGCCCTTCTCATGACGTTGGGGGCCTGCTGGATCGCGATGTCAATCTCGTTCGACGGCTTTTGGTCGTTTGTCCAAACACCGTTGGGATGGACCTTCGGCTCCTTGTTCTGGGTCGGCTTGATCATTGTCTTCGTGGGCCACTTGACGACCAGGAAACAATGAGGGGTTTGGAGCCCACATCCGGATTTGAACCGGAGACCTTCGCCTTACCAAAACGAGGCAAGGCGAGTTGAGCAGGGATGAACGCCGTTTTTTGAATACCAGCACGTGATAGGGCGTCCTTCTGATGCGTTCGGCATTCCCGTCACGATTCCCTATATCGGTGCCTTCCACAGCATCGCCCGGCTGGGCGTGGGTGCTACGGGGCGGAACCTGGAGTTTCGCCAACGTCCAGGAGTACGGCGTCTACTTCTCGATGCAAGTAATCAGCGGCTGAATTTCCCGCAGGGACGCGGGAGCTTGGGCAAAACCTGTTGCTTCCGCCCCGCCGCTTAGGTAAAATTCGGCCCTTCTTAGGATCGACAATTCCTATGGAGTGAAGACATGAATGGTACGGGCGACAGTCGGCGGCCTGGCGTGTACGCTCTTTCGGGAAAGGATGACCTTCGGGTATTCGAGGAAGCTTCGGGCATAAAGTACGAGCCAGAATCGGGGATCGTCACAATCCAAATGGCCGTTTACGAGCCAAATGAAGACGCGAAGATGGAGTTAAGGTTCCGGCCCACCGCCTGGCTGAAACTCGACGAAGGCATGCTGCTCGGAATCGGTCAGGCGCCGCGCAAACGCAACGAGAGATCGACGGGCTATCCGTACGTTGTTCGCGGAAAAGACCAGTTTGCCTTCCGCAACATGGGCAAGAGCAAGCAGGTTGGAGATGTCATCACGTTCGAAGGCAAGCTGGGAGTACACGCGACGGACTATCCGGGATGGCCAGCGGAGCAGACGCTCGTTCTACTCCGCCTCGGGCCCGGCGTCATCTTTGTCGACAGCCACCCCGATAACCCGATGGAGGTTGTCAACGCCGCCGATCTGAGCCTCGCCCAGCGCTAAGCCGCCCTAACGCGGCACGAACTCCGCCGCGTATGACCAGCACGATCAGTAGTAGCAGGGCCAGAGCAATCAGCGCCGCCCGAAGATTGGCGGATAAACTCACTCGCCCATCAATTCTCGCGCGACCATGGCGAAGATTCCAAGCTCACGCTTCCCGAACTTGCTCTCGACTGTGAGGTAGGCGTCGAGGGCCTTCTTGACCGTGTCATGCTAGAGTCGCCACTTGCAATTTCCGGCGCTGTCGAGAAGCCATAGGGGTGTGAACCTTAGAAGCTTCGCACGACTCGCGTCACGCGCAAACTCGGAACTATTGCGTCGTGCAAGCGGCTTGGAAGAGTTGTACTTAGGGTTAGGGGCTAGGGTTTGTCTCGACCGCCAGTAAGTAGGTTCCCGTATTGGCGTCGATCAATGTCATCTTGTCGCAGAGCCATGGCACCGATGGAGGGGAGGTATTTACCAACCCAAAGATCGCACAAGGCTGGCCCTTCCAAGTAAAGACATAAGCGAGCACTTTGTTAATCACAGGGGAGCCCGCAGAGGTATACATCCGGTCAGTCACTACAGCCAGCTCGGCTTGCGAGTCGCCCTCAAAGACCATGCAACCACCCTTAGCTTTGCAGCTGGCCAGCACGTCCGCGGCGCGCATAGCAGCCGGTGGCGCTGAATCAGGCACCTCCAAGATGATGCCCACACCTGGGTACGACCTTTGCGTCTGCACGGGTCCTAAGTCGGCGAGTCTGGCCGCGACCTTTGCCATATGGATCGGGCCAACGCGTGGAGCTGTCACTACGATTACTAGCAGAACAAGCGTTGCGACAACAGCCGTGATGATCGTGAGTGATCTACGGAACATCTTTGGCGCTCCTAGAATGTCCAAGCCTCACCATGGTCGCACAGAGAGGGTAAGAGCAATAAGAGATAGCCCACATCCGGATTTGAACCGGAGACCTTCGCCTTACCAAGGCGACGCTCTACCACCTGAGCTATGTGGGCTCTGGTATTGGGCAGAGGAGGATTCGAACCCCCGAAGGCGCTAGGCCAACTGATCTACAGTCAGTCCCGTTTGACCGCTTCGGTATCTGCCCGACCGCGTGATTTTACCGATAATCCGCAGCGATGGGCACACGGCGCTGGATCTTGTGGCCGGGCCTGATCACCCCCAGCATGGAGCGCTTCATCGTGGGAACCTCGGGTGACGGGTTCGAGTTCTCGGGCCTGATCTTGCAAGCTCATGAGGAAGCGCCCTATGTCGTCCGCTATCGGATCGAGGTTGATGCCGGGTGGCGCACTCGCAACCTCGAAGTCGAGCTCGAGAACGGCGGTCAGCGGCGTCTCAGCCTGACGGCGGATGGTGAGGGGAACTGGTCGCGTGACGGCCAGCGGCTCGAGCAGGTTGCCGGCTGCATCGATGTCGACCTCGAGTGGTCGCCCTCGACGAACACGCTCCCCATCCGCCGCCTGATGCTCGCGCCCGGCGAGACGAGATCAGTCACCGCCGCCTGGGTGCGCTGTCCCTCGCTCGACGTCGAGCGCCTCGAGCAATCGTATGAGCGGCTCGCCGACGGACGTTACCGTTACCGGTCCGGCCGCTTTACGGCCGACCTCGCGGTTGACCACGACGGCATGGTCCTCCAGTACGGCGTCAACTGGAAAGTGGTCGCCACCAGCGGTGAGCTTAGCTAGCGGGATTTCATCAGGCGTTTGTCCTGCCAGAGGAAGAGTCCGGTTTCGCGGAACAGAAAGTACAGACCTCCCGACACCAGCAGCCAGGCCAACAGGGCGACTGCGAGCGCAACCGCAGGGTTCGCACGCAATAGCTGAAGGGCGGTGAAGGCAAAGGCAGCGAGGCCGATCGCCCCGAGGACGCCACCACTGGCGTCGGCCCAGGCCTTGGTTGTTCCCTCCTTTTTCTCGATTAGCGTCAGGGCCGCCGGGAGGACGGCGGGGAAGGCAAGGAAGAGTCCGCCGAATCTGGGACCGAACACCGAGGCGGCAATGGCGGCGACCAGGGCAATTCCGCCACCGAAGACGAACCGTATCAGCAGCTCCGGCGGGCTGGCTTTGCGCAGCTTGGACCAATCGAAACCAACGGACTCAAGATCGTCGTCGCGTAGTTGACGCCCGTCCACCGGCTAACCGCCCACGACCAGGTAGAGGCCCCCGGCGACGGCGAACCAGGCCAGCCACGCGAGGATCGATCCGACGAGTGCGTGCAACCGATTGATGAGGAGCAGGGAGACGAGACTGTAGGCGACCATGCCGGCGCTGCCGATCAGCATCCCTTGCGCATATGGAAGCGTCGCTCTCGGGCCCTTGGCAACGACGGTCATCGCGAGACTGGCGAGCGCTACGGACGGGGCCGCTGAGAACAGCCCGGCGAATCGCTTTGGGTGACCGGCTTGGCCAATAAGTGAAAAGCCAACGACCGCGCAGCCGCCAACCAGGGCTTTAAGGCCGATCAGAGCTATTGACATGCTACACTAGTAATATCAGGTTTCACGTAGGTCCTGATAACACGAAGGAAGGAGGAACGCGAATGCCACGGGGAGCCAGCCCAAAGCGGGAGCGGCAGTATAAGCACATCAAACAGAGTGCCAAAAAATCCGGGCGGTACGGCGGCCGCGCCGAGGAAGTCGCAGCCCGAACAGTGAACAAGATCCGGCGCGAGAAGGGTGAGACGAAATCCCAGCGATCCGGCTCGAAGAAGTCTTCGAGCAGGGCGAGTTCGAGCAGGTCGCGCGCGGCGAAGTCCCGCGGGACGAAGTCGCGTTCGACCCGATCCCGCCCTCGGGCTCATACAACCTCGACCAGCCGGTCGAGCCAGCCCTCGAAGTCCCCGGCCCGCACGAGCCGCTCGCGGCGTGCGTCCAGCAACGGCCGGGGTTTTGCGGGGATGAGCGACCAGCGACAACGGCAAATCGCCGCCGCGGGTGGACGGGCGGCTCACCGGCAAGGTACGGCTCATGAGTTCTCGGCGGCGGAGGCGCGCAAGGCCGGGCAAAAGGGTGGCGAAGCTGTCAGCCGCAATCGCCGACATATGGCGGAGATTGGACGCCGGGGCGGGGAGCGCTAGAACGCAATAGACTGGTCGCGTGGCCACGACGATCGAGCGCCAGGCGGCGGCTCCGATCGTCAGCGTGCCGGACCGATTCAACATTGCCGACTACCTGGTGGACCGCCACCTCCGGGAAGGGCGCGGCGGCCGCACCGCCATTCTCTGCGGAGACGACGCGGTCACCTACGCGCAGGTAGCCGAGCGATCGAACCGGGTTGGCAACGGGCTACGGTCACTCGGTGTTCGGCGTGAGGAGCGCGTCATGCTCCTGCTGCTGGATACGCCGGCCTTTGCCTATAGCTTCTTCGGCGCCCAGAAGGTCGGAGCCGTGCCAATCCCAACGAACACATTGCTGAAGAGCCAGGACTACCGCTACATGCTCAACGACTCGCGGGCCACGGTCGCGATCGTCAGCGAGCCGCTAGTGCCGCAGCTCGCCGCGATCCCGCGCGATGAGCTGCCCTATCTGCAACACCTGGTCATCGACGGCGCTCCGACAGCGGGCGGGATCGGCTTCGACCAGCTGCTCGCCGCTGAGCCGACGCTCGAGCTGGAGCCGACCGGCAAAGATGACGCCGCCTTCTGGCTGTACTCGTCGGGCACCACCGGTTTCCCGAAAGGCGCCGTGCACCTGCATCACGATATCGTCCACACCGTCATGTGTTACGCGCAGGGCATCCTGGGGATGACCGCCGCTGACCGGACGTTCTCGGTCGCCAAGCTGTTTTTTGCCTACGGGCTGGGCAACGCGCTGACCTTTCCGTTTGCCGTCGGCGCCACCACCATCCTCTGGCCCGGGCCGCCGACGCCGCCCAACGTTTATGGGCAAATCGAGCGGCACAAGCCCACGCTGTTCTTTTCGGTCCCCACGAATTACGGCCAGCTGCTGGCGCACAAGGGCGAGGGTGCGGACTTCGATCTATCCAGCATTCGGCAGGCCGTTTCCGCTGGCGAGGCCTTACCGAAAGCGCTCTACGAACGCTTCAGGGATCGATTCGGCGTGGAGATCCTCGACGGGATCGGCAGCACCGAGATTCTGCATATCTTTATCTCCAACCGGTCGGGTCGAGCTCGTCCGGGCTCCGCCGGA
>VBEQ01000017.1 GCA_005881235.1 Chloroflexota bacterium
AGCGCGTCACGGGTTGGCAGCGACCCGAACCACAGCAGATAGGTGGTCTCTTCAAAGGACGAGTTGCGGGCCAGGTCGTGGATGTCGATGCCCCGGTACGTCAGCTTGCCCTGCGCGCCGATGATGTCGCAGACCGCGGAGTTTGCCGCGATGACGTCTTCGAGGCCGGCCTTGGTTGTCGCCATATGAGCCAAGTATAGGAAGCGCTCCTAGACTTACTGCCCGGTGCCCAAATGAGTTGGAAGTCAGCCGTTCATGATTCGGGGAAGGGCTACTACACGCTGCACACGCAGGAAATCGGCTCCGTCCCGGTGCGGTTGTTCCTCACGCCCAACCTGCTCGATCAGGTCGAGGAGTCGATCTATCCACAGATCGTCAATGCCGCCAGCTTTCCCGGCGTCAAGCTGGTGGCGATCACGCCCGACGTCCACCACGGCTACGGCGTGCCCATCGGCACGGTCCTCCTCACCGATGCCGACACAGGTGCCGTGGCCATGGGCCCTGTGGGCTTCGACATTTGCTGCGGGATGATGTCCGCCTCCAGCGATGTCCCCGTCAGCGCGGCGACGCCCGACAATCGCCTGCGGTTCAACCGGGAGGTGACGCGGCGTGTAGCGCTGGGACCGGGCAAAGTCAGCCACACGCGGCTCAAGAACCTGACGCAGAAGCAGTTCGAGGCGATCATCCGCGGCGGCGCGGCTTACTACGCCCAGCACTACGGCGAGCGGGTGGACCGGACGCGCACGGAGCGCGACCGTCTCCCCGTCGACGATGCCTGGCAGCCCCCGTGGGGCGGTCAGGGACGCCCCGAGCGCGGCATCCCCCAGCTGGGCACGCTGGGCGGTGGCAATCACTTCATCGAACTGCAGGGCAACGTGGGAAGCGACACGCTCTATGTGCAGCTGCACTCCGGCAGCCGCGGCTTCGGCCACGGGCTGGCGACGAATTATTTTCAACTCGCCCGAGAGGAGAACCCGGCCATCAAGGCCCTCGACCTGGGCTATTTCACGCCGGAGTCCGCGCACTATCGCGACTATCTGAATGCCGTGGCGGCCGGCGGGAACTTCGCCATCGTAAACCGGCTGGCCATGTTCGAGCAGATTTCCATGGCTTTCGAAGCGGTCTTCGACCGGCCGCTCTCGCTCGTCTACGAGATCAGCCACAACCTTGTTCAGCGCGAGCACCATCCAGAGTTCGGTTGGGTCCACGTCCACCGCAAGGGCGCCACCCGTGCTTTCCCCGCCGGCTACGACGACCCGCAGGCGGGACATCCGATTCTCATCCCGGGCAGCAACCGCGACTCGAGCTTCATCCTCCGGGCGGCCGACCAGGCGCATTTGAGCGGCTACAGCGTCAACCACGGGTCGGGCCGCCGGATGTCGCGCAACGCCGCGAGGAAGAGCCTCAAGCAGGATGAGGTCAATGCCGCCTACCGTGAGGCCGGCATCGTCGTGAATACCGACGGCATCGTCCCCATCGATGAATCGAAAGACGTCTACAAATCGTCTCGGGAGGTGGTCGAGGCGGTCACCCGCGCGGGGCTCGCGACCATCGAGCACGAGCTGGTGCCGCTGGCGTCGATCAAGGGCAACGAATAAGTCAGGGCGACAGCAACACCGTCTGCGATTGCGACAGAAGACCGCCGTCGCTGACGGTGATGGTGAGCGAAGGCTCGGAAGTCTGAACCTCGAGCGCTCCCGATGAATCCGTGCCGGGCTGCACGAGCTGGATAATCGATGTCTTCAGGCTCGACCCGGTCTCAAGAGCCAGCCGATGAGTGAAGCCGGCGGCTCGACGGATCACGGGACAGATGCTGTACGTGCCACGAGCGGTGCGCGTCACCTTGGCTGGATCGAGGATGAAGGTCCGGACCACGCGGTCGATGCGCCCGATGTTGAACTCGGTGTAGTAGAGGTTATCGGCATAATCGAGCGCGATTCCCTGTGGCTGCTGGATGCCGGTGATGACGCTGACCTGATGCCCTTGGCCGTCGAGCTCGTGGATCGCGTTGTCTCCGAGCGTATTGACGAAGATGTGGCCGGCGCGACCGACGACCACGTCATCGGGCGTCGGCAAGGTCGCAAAGCGAACCCGGGCGGGGTCGAGGACCCAGAGTGCGCCGCCCTCGTCGGCAACGAAGATCCGCCCGTTCGTATCAACTGCGGCTCCGACCGGACGCACCATGCCGCCCGCGATCTGCGTGGCCGTCTTGCCGTCGGCGGTGACCCGCCAGACCACGCCGTTCGGGCTGTCCGGCACGATGACGTTGCCACCGGTCGGGAGGAGATTGCCCAAGGCATCTAGACCGGGCAGCACCGGACCGATTCCGTCAATCCCGTCGCGTCCGGTCCGGTTCGGAAACGCGTGCCACTGGCTGACCGCGTGAGTCTGAGGATCGATAGCGACCACGCGGTTGCGTCCCTGCTCGGCGACGAGGATGCGTCCATCGTCCTGCACAACGATCCCTTCCGGCGCCGACATCCCCCCTGCGATGCGTTCCACAGAGCCGTCGGGATTGAGCGCGGAGACGGTGCCTGCGGTGATGTCGCTGAAGTAGAGACGTGCATCGAGGCCCAAGGCCAGGTCATCGGGTGCCGGCAGATTCCTGACGACAAGCTGCGGACCGCTGGGCGCCGGCGTGGACGGGCAGGCGGCCAGCGGGGAGCCGGATGGGCTGGGCGTGACGCTGTGCTTGATGGCGGGCGTTGGGGCTTGTTGACAGGCGGCCAGCATCGTGATGGCGATCAGCGAATACCGCCAGAGATGGCGTTTGACCCGGATGAAGTGCGGGTCTACGATGGCGTCGTGCTCAAAGTCATTTCGGCCCCCGAACTCGCCCGCAACCTCGATCCCATTCTTCAGGCATTGGAGGAAAGCGGCACGACACTGATCATCAAGCATCACGACCAGCCCGCCGCGCTGCTGGTCAGGTTTGACGCTTATGTTGCCATGCTCGCCACCATGGATTACTCCGGGTGGGAGCGCTGGATCGAGGAGGTGCGCGCGGCCTTTCCCACATCGGTCTTCGCTCCGCCGCGCCGCCCGAAATCCGTGGTCCCGGCCTTTATCGATCCGGAGGACATTGGCTACGCCCCACAACATGGGCAGATCGGCACCTCATCGGGCCGGCGGCGGCTGGTCGAGGAGCTGGGCGCGATGGGCATCCAGCTGGAGGAGCAGCAGCTCGGATCGGTGTACTCGCTCGTGTTGAGCCTGGCCGAGCGCAAGCGCGTCCTGTATGCCGAGGATCTGAAGCTGGCGGTCGACGAAGCCCTGGGGCGAGCCACGCCGGGACGGTTTGGGCTCAAGGACGTCCAGGTGCATTCCCAGAGCGGACTCTCGAGCAGCGCGGAGGTGTCGCTCGTCGATGAGGGGGCCATCAAGACCGGCAGCGCCTTGGGCAACGGCACACTCGATGCCGTCTTCCGCGCCATCGAGGGCGTAACCGGCGTGACGGCGGAGCTGGAGGACTTCAGCCTGGCAGCGGCAACCCAGGGGAGCGACGCCCTCGGTGAGGCCGTCGTGACGTTGAGCCAGGGAACCCACGTGGTCGTCGGGCGCGCGATGGCCCTCGACGTTATCGAGGCGGCGGCGAATGCCTACGTGAACGCGCTGAACTGGTTGGTCCGTGACCCCCACCCCGGCCCTCCTCCGCAAGCGGGGGAGGGAAAAGTGCCGGTTGGTGCCAGCTAGCTCAGCGACGGCTTAGGGCGAGCTCGAAGGTCGGCGGCGCGGCCGCTACTGCTTGAAGGTTCGCCCTACCAGCGGTTGAAGGATGGGTTCAAGCACACTGAACAGGATGCTGAAGATCAGCAGGAAGATCAGGTAGACGAAGAAGATGCCAGCGATGACGATGCCGATGAGCAGCCCCTTCGAGAAGCGCTCCATCTCGAGCCGCACGACCTTGATCAGCAGCGCGGACATCAGCAGGCCGAAGACCGCGCCGATCGGGTTGGGAAAGCCGAGCAACGCACCGATGGGAACCGGGAGGTAGCAGGCAAACTCGGGTAGCGTGCGGGGGATCAGCGAACGCCGCGGTGGCGCCAGGACGGCGGTCGCCGCCACCGGGCCACCGAGCCAGCCCTTGCACTTCCCGCACGTCTGATTCTCGGGCGCGTTATAGCGATACCCGCACTGCGGGCAGACCTTGAGGGTCATCGTTGCCTCAGGCAGCTCCGCGGAGCCGAAGCACTTCCTGCTCCAACTCGCTGATCCGGTTGTCCCGCTGGATGATCATCCTTTTGTGCTCGAGCAGAACTTTCTTGGTAAAGCGGCTGGCCATGAACCAACGCACCCGATCGACGAGGCTGATGACGAGCACCATCAGCGCGCCGATGGCGGCGCAGGCGAGCATGACGACCCAGGTGGGAATGTCCTGGTAGGTCGCGCCGAGAACATTGATCACTGCCGGCTGCTGGTTTCCCACGGAAAAGAGAGCGAATACGATACCCAGCGCCAACGCCACGAGCCACCCGACGATTGCCATGCGCCCTGTACACCCCCAGCTTCGGTCAGTGGTTTCCTACCGACGGGCGACTCCTCGCCCGGCCCATATAACCGGACGCGGCGGCGCGAACTTGCGGGCCGATACACTGCGAACTTGATGGCGATCGGCACGAAATCCGTCTGGAGCAGCCCGGCTGAGCCGGCGCAGCTGCAGCCCTTCCGTTTTCGCGGTGGGACGCGGGGTGTCCTGCTGATCCACGGCTTTGCCGGGACCCCCCCGGAGATGCGCGGTATGGGACAGTTCCTTGCCGCGCGCGGCTATGACGTCATGGGACCGTTACTCGCCGGACATGGCTTGACCCCGGAGGCGATGGCCACCACCCGCTGGCCGGACTGGGTGCGCTCAGCGGAAGATGCCCTGGCGGAACTGCGGCGCGACTGCGCCGAGGTGTTCGTCGGCGGCCAGTCGCTGGGCGGGACGCTCTCGCTTCATCTGGCGGCAACCCATCCCGAGATTCGGGGCATCGTCACTATGGGGGCGATGAGCTCACCGGCTTACTTCCGCGATTGGCGCCTCAGGGTGATTCGCGGGCTCAAGTACGTGTCGCGCTGGCATGTGCCAGGCGGGGACGACGTCGACCTCGGCGATCCCAGCGCCCTCCGCCTGCTCCACAGCTACGCCCGCCGTCCGACCGTCTGCATCGAGAGCCTGATGCGGCTGCTGCGCGTTGTCGACCGCGAACTGCCCCGGATCAGCGCCCCAGCGCTGATCACTCACGGCCGCCGCGACCGAACCGTTGATGTCGCCAACGCGCCCCATATCATGGACGGCATCGCATCGAGCGACAAGCAGCTCGTCTGGTTCGAGCGTTCCGGCCATGCGATCACGGTGGACCTCGAGCACGACGCCCTGTTCGCCACCGTCGTGGACTGGCTGAACGCACACTGATGGATCGAGGCTGGCCGGTCCAGGAGGCGCGGCGCGCACCGCACGGCATGATCGCGAGTGTCAACCCGCTTGCGAGCGCGGCCGGGCTCCGGGTGCTGCGCGACGGGGGGAACGCCATGGACGCGGCGATCGCGGCCGGGGCGGTGCTCACCGTGGTCGAGCCGTGGAGCGGCCAGTTGGGCGGCGACGCGTTCATGCTGGTGGCGTCGGCCGACTCCCGGACGGTGACGGCGATCAACGGCAGCGGCGCCGCCCCGCAGCACTGCACCATCGACCGCTACCTGCCCCTCGGTCGAATTCCCGAATACGGCTGGCTGGCGGCCAGTGTCCCCGGCATCGTCGACGCCTGGCAAATTGCCGTCGAGCGCTTTGGCACCCGGCCGCTGGGCACCCTGCTCGCGGACGCGATCACCTATGCCGAGGCGGGCTTTCCCCTCACCGCCCGGCAGGCACGCAACAACGCCGCCATGGCGACGATCGCAGCCGAGTTTCCGGACACGGCGGCGGTCTTCTTTCCCGACGGGCGGCCGCCCGGGGCGGGGTTCCGGCTCCGGCAGCCGGACCTTGCCCGCACCCTGCGGACCATCCAGGCGGAGGGGGCGGCGGCGTTCTATCGCGGTTCCATCGCCCGGGCGATCGTGGCGGCGTCCGACCGAGGCGGTGGCCTCTTTGCGGAACGCGACCTGGCGGAACACCGAACCGATGTCCTCGAACCGATCCAGGCCACCTACCGGGGCTGGACCGTGCTGGAGCAGCCGCCTGTTTCGCAGGGGCTGATCGTACTGATTGCGCTCAAGATCCTCGAGGCGCTCGATCCCGCCAGCGATCCGGCCGATCGGGTTCACCTGCAAGTGGAGGCCCACAAGCTCGCCCTGACGGAGCGGCTCACCCACGTTGGGGATCCCGCGTTCTCCCCCACCGTCGTCGAACACATGATCTCGGCGGAGCGGGGGCACGCGCTCGCACGGCGGATTGACCCAAGCCACGCGGTCGCCCTCCCACACGAACCCGTCGGACACCCGGACACGACATATCTCTGCGTGGTCGACGAGGCACGCAACGTGGTGTCGTACATTCACAGCCTCTACGCTGGAAATGGCGTCGTGGCGGGGAACACGGGCATCCTGCTCAACAACCGGATGGGCTGCTTCAGCCTGGATCCGGACAGCCCCAACCGGTTGGCGCCGGGCAAGCGACCGGTGCACACGCTGAACTCCTGGATGCTCTTGCAGAACGGGCTACCGCGGGTCGTCGGCGGGACGCCCGGGTCGTTCTGGCAGGTCCAGACCAACCTGCAGCTGATCAGCAACCTGATCGACCTCGGCATGCCGCTTCAGGCCGCGATCGACGCGCCGCGCTGGACGATGGGCGGCCAGACCTCGTGGTCCGACTCGAGCCTGAACCTCGAGGCCCGCTTCGGAGAGACAGTCCTTCGGTCGCTGCGCGAGCGCGGCCACAGCGTGGAGCCCATCGGCGACTGGGCCGCCGGAGGCGCCGCCCAAGCCATCCGAATCGAGGATGAGATGCTGACAGGTGGCGGCGATCCGCGACCGGGCACCAGCAGCGTCATCGGCTACTGATGCGGCACATGGGGAAATGCTTGTCTTTGCGGAGAGCCGATGCTATAAATCGCAGGTAACAGCAGCGGGTCCTCATCCGCATGAACCAGGCGCGAACTCTGCGTCACGCATCCGAGGGAGGAAAAATGCCAGCGAAGAAGAAATCCTCGACTAAGAAGAAGTCGACCGCCAAGCGCTCGACCGCCAAGCGGGCCGGCGGCAAAAAGGCGACCGCGAAGCGCAGCACGGCAAAGAAGAGCACCGCGAAGCGCTCCGGTACCAAGAAGACGACCGCCAAGCGCGCCACGGCGAAGCGAAGCGCTCCGGCCAAGCGCAAGAGCGCACCCGCGAAGGCTGCGGCCCCGAAAGCCGCCCCCAGGCCGGCGGCCCGCGCCGCGGCCCCGGCGCCCGCGGCGGCCCCCAAACCGTCGAGCACCTTCGCCGGCGGTGGACGTCCGGTGGCCCGGCCGGCTGAGCCACCGAGCATCCCATCGTTCGGTGGATTCGGCAGCGAGTCCGGGATGGGCAGCGAGTCCGAGTCCGGTTCTTCGGGCGGCGGCGCAGAACGGATCAAGATCGGTGAGCGGCCCCCGGAACAGACCTGGCCGGGAGGCGGAAACCGCTAGACGAGTCGTTCGTAAGCCCCTGCTCGTAGCAGGGGCTTTTTTGTTGCGCTGCGGGTTACAGCTACGTCCGTCTGCGCAGACCGAATGGGCCGATTCGCCAGACGCCCAGTCCCGCCCTCCACGTTTGATGGAGTAGAGGAGTTTCATGACAGCAGTGCGGCGCATGGCGGCAGCTGGTCTGGCGAGCCTGACGGCGCTCGTCCTGACGACCGTTCCGGCCATGGCGGCCACCAAGCCCACCGCACCGACGCGTCCCGCCACTCCGGCAGCGCCGGCCAGGGCGGCAGCGGCCTTACCGCCTCAGATCTACCAGCTCAATCCGGTCAAGGTCAATCCGGCCGTGCTTCCCAACATCATGATCCTCGGCCAGCATCTGACCCCGACGACCACCGTGCAGGTGGGCGGGCGGCCGGCGACGACCGTGCAGGTTCCCGATGCCAATCACCTGCTCATGAAGCTGCCCGAGAACCTGGCGCAGGGCTCCTATTCGGTCGTGGTAACGAACGAAGGTGGCACCGCGCTCGCGAGTGACCAGCTCGTGATCGACGACACCGGAACGCATCCGAGCAACCTGATGATGCTCGTCGGTGGCGGCTTCCTGCTCTTGCTCATGCTCGTCATGCGCCTCGCCCGGACGCCCGGCCTCGCCTAAGGCCCATCGCAATCGGCTGACGGCGGCGTACCCTCCGGACTGCTCGAGGGGCCGGCCTGCTGAGTCTGAATCGGCTGTAGATCGGCCGGGTTAACGCCTCGATCGCCCCTCTGCGACGGTCCGGAGGGCGACCCGCGCCGCCTCGCCGCTTGCGTCGAGGGCTGCGCTAGGCGCGGCGGGAGATCAGCAATTGCAGGTCTGGCTGCTCCTCCACCCGGTCAATCTCCGGTTCCTGGCCGAGCGCCGCCTGCGGCACCGCGCGCATGGCGGCCAGCGCACCCCGCATCTGCCCCAGGTTGCGCTTGGCGTCGGTGAACGCGTTCTGAATCATGGTGCTGCCGCGCGCGATGCTGTTCTCGAGCAGGCGATCGAGCGACGCGACGTTGTCGTCGATCTGCTGCAGGTAGCCTTCGAGGTTCTCGAGGTCGATCGACTTCGCGTACTGCAGGTGCAGGCGGAAGAGGGCCAGCACGTAGGGGATCGTCATGCTGTAGGGCATCAGGATCACGCCTTCGCGATAGGCTTCGAGGTGCGCGCGGCGGCAGGCGTTGAACACCGGGTCGGGAACGGCGGCAACCGCGAAACCGAGCGTCGCCGCCGGGTCGATGTACTGCTTGACCTCCCGGACTTTCAGTCGCAGAACGCGCTCGATCTCCTGGACGAGGGTCGTCTCTTTGCCCGGCTCCTGCAAGCCGTCGCTCAGCCGGTCGAGCAATTCCGGGGACGGCCACTTGCTGTCGATCGGCAGCCGTTTGCCGTTGGCGAGGACGAGCGCATACTCGACGACCTTGCCGTTGACCCGGAAGTTCATGTCGATCATCTCGGCGGGGAACTGGCGGAAGGCGTCCTGAAGGATGTTCTCACCGGCGGCGCCGCGGGTGCGGCTGCCCAGCAGGACGGTCTCGATTCGGCGGGCCGAGGCCTGCACGTCCTCTTCCATGCGGCGGCGTTCCTCGGCGTCGGCCTTCAGGCGCTCCATGGCGACGCGCGCGTCGGACAGGTCTTTCCCGATCGCGTCACGAACGCCGGCGGAGCTCTCGAGCACCTTGGTCTCGACGCCCTGGACCGCGGTCTGCACCATGCTGAGCGATTGGTTCAACGCGCTCTGCTGATTGCTCACGGTCTCGACGTGGGACTTGAGCGCGCCCAGGTCGCTCAGCGCCGCCAGCACGGCATCGGATGGGCTGGCAGCGGCTGGCCGGCGGATGAGCAAGCCGAAGAGGCACAGCAGGGTGGCCACAAGCAGGATCACGAGGACCAGTTCGAGGACGCTCACTTGGACTCCTTGAGGACGTGAAAAGAACGGGTGGTCGTGTCAATGGTGGTTGGCCTCATGCGCAAAGTCAAGCAGCCCGTTTTGACAGCTGTCTGTCGGGCGAGGTTATTTGTCCAGTGGGAAGCCGCGCTCGATCCAGGCGGCGGTGCCGCCGTCGACGTTGGTGACGGATGGGTAGCCGAGTTGCTGGAGGTAGCCGGCCGCGGCGAGACTCCGCTGGCCGCTGTGGCAGATGGCCAGGATCGGCCGATCACGGGGCACTTCGTTGACGCGTTGCTCCAGCTCCCCCAGCGGGATCAGCTGGGCGCCGGGCACGTGACCCTCCCGATATTCCCACGGCTCCCGCACGTCCAGCAGGAAGGGCGCTGGCTCGTCCGCCAGCCGTCGCCGGAGCTGGCCGACATCGATGCCGGGAACCTGGACCACGGAGAAATCTTAGTCGCCGGGCGCAAGCTTCACCCGCCACCCGGCGTCGTTTTCACAGCGTGAGCAAGGGCCAGCAGTACCTGCAATTCTTCGGCTCGGACGCGCTCAAGCGACTGCACGGCTGCGCGGTCGCCGAAGCCGGCCGGGGCGCCGACAGCCCCTGCGAACGCCTCGCACTGCCACTCCGCCGGCCGGAGGTCGGCTTCGGAAACCCGCAGGCGCCCATCGTGTTCATCAGCCCGAGCCCGCTGGATGCCGCCAGCGCCAGCAACGAGTCCTTCAACGAGTGGCTCGATCACGAGGCCGGGCTGGAGCACCACATGACGTCGGCTGCGCCGCAGCCCTATTACCAGTACGCGCGAGCGGTTCTGCTGGGCGCGCGACGCCGGCTGGGGCAGAAACCCGAGAAGCACGACGTGATGGACCTTGCCTTCCACACCTGGGCCGTGCGCTGCCCGACGGCAAACCCGGACCTGGTGACCGATGACGCGCTGAACCAGTGTGTCGACCGCCACCTGCAGAGCCTGCTCGCGAGCATCAACCCGCAGCTGGTCGTCGCCATGGGCGGTCCGCTGGCCCGCCATCTCTGGTGGCGGACGATGCACACCTGGGAGGGATGGGGCCCGATGACCACGCTGCACGGCCGCGTGCTCGACGTGACGTTGGGCGATCGGACGGTGCCCGCCATCCTGAGCGTCCACCCCTTCCAGCGCGGCATCGAGTTGCATCCGGACGTCATCGGCCGCGCCATCGGTGACCGGCTGCGACCGGAACAGTTCGCTCCACAGGAGTTGAAGGCCGCATGAGCACGCAAACGCCGACGGATCCACGATTCATCGAGAAGGAAGACGACAGTCACCTGCGCGAGCGCATGCAGCAGGCTGAGCAAGCCCAGCCGCTGCGACCGGGCGCGCTCTGCCCCCATTGCGGGGGTCACGCCTTCAAGCGAGCCGAGCTCAAAGCGGGGACGCCGTGCCCCGCCTGCGGCAAGCAACCGCGCCTCGCCGCCTAAACACCCTGGCGCCCTCTTAGTATTGCGCGGTGGAAACCGGGCTCCGCGGGCGCCGGGCGCTGGTGACCGCCGCCAGCCGTGGTCTCGGGTTCGCCTCGGCTCGGGCGCTCGCCGCGGAAGGCTGTCGCGTGGTTATCTCCTCCAGCGACGAGCGACGCATTGCGGCCGCAGCCAAGACGCTCCGCGACGAAGGTCATGACGTCGTGGCGCGGGTCGCCGATGTCCGGCAGGCGGACCAGTGCCGCGACCTGGTCGAGTGGGCGGTCATGACGCTGGGCGGCCTCGAGGTCCTCGTCAACAACACGCGCGGGCCCATCCTCGGCACCGTCGCCGAGCTCGACGACCAGGCGTGGATGGAGGCGGTCAACCTGGTGCTGATGAGCGCCGTTCGGCTAACGCGCGCCTCGCTGCCGGCCCTGCGGCGCGAGGGCGGTGCCGTCGTCAACCTGACCTCGATCGCCGCGCACCAGCCCGTCGACAATCTCGTGCTGTCGAACGCGCTGCGTCCGGCGGTGGTCGCCATGGGAAAGACACTCGCCAAGGAGGCCGCCCCCGAGGTTCGCGTGAATTCGATCCTCACGGGGCGCTTCGAGACCGATCGCATCCGGGAGGAGAACCGGCACCAGGCAATCACGCTCGGTGTTGACCCAACGGAGTACACGTCGCGCAGCATCCGCAACATCCCGCTCGCGCGCCACGGACGGCCGGATGAGCTGGCGGCCGCGGTCGTCTTCCTGGCGGGCGACGCGGCCAGCTTTATCACCGGAACGACACTGGCAGTCGACGGCGGGGAGTATCGGGGCCTGTTCTAACTCAGGGCCAGCGTCCGGGGAAGGGCTCGACGGTGGGCTTGTCCTTCCAGTCCTGGCGAACCGGTGCGAAGACGTCCACTACCGACGCGCCCTCGGCGCCGGCCGTGGCGGAGTGGGGAACCTGGCTGGCGATCGTGTAGGTCTCCCCCACCCGTAACTCGCGCGATTGGCCATCGACCACCATGGTTACCGAACCGCGGAGCACGAACCCGACTTGCTCGTTCTCGTGCCGGTGTTCGGGAACCTGGATATTGGGATCGATGTCGACGAAGCCGATGCTGAGCCGGTCGCCGTCCACCGTCCGCGCCAGAACCCCGTCCCAGATACGCTTGGGCCTCAATTTCGCGACCGCCTGATAAATGTTCACCGTCGGCCTCCTCTGCTGTTGCGTGACGCCATTTTCGTCCCCACGTCGCTGATCTTCTTGCGCAGGTCCGCGGGCGCGAGAACCTCGACGGCATCGCCCCACCCCAGGATCCAGGGGGTGATCTCGAGCGTTCCGGTCACCGTGACCGTCATGTTGACCGAGCCCTTGG
>VBEQ01000018.1:0-27569 GCA_005881235.1 Chloroflexota bacterium
GAGGAGCAGGCCGCGCAGGCCCCGCTGAAAATGCTCTTCCCGATGATCGGCTGCATCTTCCCGACCCTGTTCATCGTCTTGATGGGGCCGGCAGTGATCATTATCATTCACACTTTTCAACACAAGTAGCGCAGTTACACGGAAACTTGAGCGGACGATTGCGACTCCGTTTCGGCCCTCGCCGCGGCACTCGCGCCAAATCAGGATGCGCTCGTGTGCCTGACTCGGGCCTACGGCGTCGCTCGTCCGCAGCGCGCGAAAGCGCGGCTCGGCCTGCGGCCTCGCTCTTCCGCTGATAAAATCAAGACGTAATACATGAAAGAGGTTTTGCGGCTAACTAAACAAGACGGCACGGTCGTGGCGCAGCCCCTCGAAGTCGCGAGCAACTTCTTCGCGCGCGGTGTGGGACTGATGGGGCGGGGCGGCCTGCCGGAGAACGGCGGCCTTCTGATCCACGGCTGCAATGGGATCCACATGATGTTCATGCGCTTTCCGATCGATGCCGTCTTCGTCGACAAGAAGGGGGTGGTGGTCAAGACCTACGAGCGCCTACTGCCCTGGATCGGGATGGTCCCCTTCGTCTGGCGGGCCGACAAGGTCGCCGAGCTTCCGGCCGGCACCATTCGCCGCCACGTCATCAGGCCGGGCGACCAGCTCCTGGTCGCCTGAGGTGAGCCTGCTCGACCTGCTCTTTCCGCCGCGCTGCGGCGGCTGTGGCGCCTATGGCGCGGCCTGGTGTGCCGCCTGCGCTGGGACGCTGCGACCCCCCGCGGTGAGCACGCTGGCCGGCATCCCGCTGCTGGCGGCCGGCCGGTTCGACGGGCGCCTGCAACAGGCGATCCATAGCTACAAATACCGGCCGCGGCCGCAGCTGGCATCGGTCCTGGCGCCACCGCTGGCTCGCGCCATCGCGACCGCCGGCGTGTCCTTGTCGGCCCTCACCTTCGTGCCGCTGCACCCCCGACGACAGCGCGAGCGTGGCTTCAACCAGGCGCAGCGGCTGGCCGCCCAGCTCGCGGGCGCGTTGGGCATCCCGCTGGTGAGTGGGCTCACGCGCGTCCGAGCCACGCCGGCCCAGGTGGGGCTGAGCCAGGCCGAGCGGCGGGCCAACCTGGCCGGGGCCTTCCAGTGGACCGCCTCCCAGCCGCCCGGGGACCGCCTGGGGCTGGTGGACGACGTCTGCACCACCGGCGCCACCCTGACGGCCGCCGCCGAGGCGGTGGCCGAAGCCGGCGGCTCGATCGGGGCCTTCCTGGTCCTGGCGGTCGCGCAAACTTTGCCGGCGGTCGCCGTTACATAGCCCGGGACAGTCTGCCTGTCCGCGGATTCTCTGTCTTGGGGGATTGTGACTTAGATGGTCAACGCGTCCGAGGTTTCGCAGGACGAGCTCGCCCGCTATTACGAGGCGTTGGGACCGATCCGCGACCTGGTGCTCGACGATAGCTTGACCGAGGTCATGGTCAACGGCCATGAAAACGTCTATGTCGAGCGCAACGGGAAGATCCTCCTCACCGACCGCAAGTTCGACGACGAGAATCACCTGCTGCGCGTGATCGACTTCATCGTCTCGGCAGTCGGCCGCCGCATCGACTTTCGCACCCCGATGGTCGACGCCCGCTTGCTCGACGGCTCGCGCGTTAACGCCGTCATCTCGCCGATCGCGCTCGACGGGCCGATGCTGACCATCCGAAAGTTCTCCCGCGATCCCTACCAGGCGGAAGACCTCGTCAACTTCGGGACGATCACCAACGAGGCGGTGGGCTTTCTCAAGGCCTGCGTCATGGCGCGCGCCAACCTGCTGATCTCGGGTGGAACCGGCACTGGAAAGACGACCCTCCTCAACGTCGCTTCCTCGTTCATCCCGCCCGACGAGCGCATCGTCACCATCGAAGACGCCGCCGAGCTGCAGCTCCACCAGGAGCATGTCTGCCGCATGGAGTCCCGCCCGCCCGACCTCAACGGCGAGAACAAGGTCGGCATCCGCGAGCTCGTCATCAACGCTCTCCGGATGCGCCCCGACCGCATCGTGGTCGGCGAGTGCCGTGCCGGAGAGGCGCTCGACATGCTGCAGGCGATGAACACCGGTCACGACGGCTCGCTGACCACCCTGCACGCCAACACCACCCGCGACGCGCTGTCCCGGCTGGAAACGATGGTACTGATGGCCGGCATCGACCTGCCGATGAGGGCCATCCGCCAGCAGACCGCCTCCGCCATCGACCTGGTGGTCCAGCTCTCCCGGATGCGCGACGGGCAGCGCAAGGTGACCAGCATCACGGAGATCACCGGCATGGAAGGCGACACCATCACGATGCAGGAAATCTTCCTCTACGAGTCGCACGGTGCCGACAAGAACGGCGTCATGACCGGCGTCTTCCGGCCAACCGGGATCCGTCCGCACATCATGGACAAGCTGTTTGCCGCCGGTGTGCCGATCCCGCCGGAGCTGTCGCGCGTCTTCCCCGATCGCCGCGCCAACGAACGTCCCACCAAGTAACGGGGTTCGGAACGTGCGCGCCTAGACGCAGCTCGCCCGGTGGTCTCGCTATACTCATGCCATCTCGAGATCTCGCAGGAGGCCACCATGGAGATCTTGATCCAGGCCAAGAAGTCCGCGGCCGATCCCCAGATGAAGACCTACGCACAGGCCAAGCTCGAGAAGCTGGCGCGACATTTCGACCATATCCTGCAGGCGCGCATGGAGCTGGGCACAGAGAAGAACAAGAGCCTGGAGACGATGAAGGTCGCCGAGCTTACCGTGCACGTGACCGGTCGCACCGGCAACATCCTCAAGGCCGTCCAATCGGCGGAGCACATGAACGAGGCCGTCGATCTCGTGGTCGACAAGATGGACCGGCAGATTCGCCAGCACAAGGAGAAGCTCAAGGACCATCGCCGCTCCAAGCCCGCCGCGGCCGTCGGCCAGACCGCCTCCGCGGCGGCATCCACGGCGGTGCGCTCCAACGGGGTGGCGCGGATCAAGCGCTTCAAGATGCGGCCCATGTCGGAGGACCTCGCGCGCGAGGAGATGGAGCAACTGGGCCACGCCTTCTTCCTCTTCCTCAACGAAGACAGCCAGGAGCTGAATCTGCTCTACCGGCGCCACGACGGGTCCCTCGGCCTGCTGGAAGCGGATCTGTCGTAGCCCGAGCCGCCGTTTGGACCGCCACCGCGCGGGTATGCTTACTGGTTGCGGCATTAGCGTGTAATCCATGAGCGTCCTTACCAAAGTCCTAGGCGATCCGAACGCGCGGGAGGTCAAGCGGCACCTCGAGCGGGTTGCCGACATCAGCGAGCTCGAGCCGCTGATCGAGAAACTCAGCGATGACGAGCTGCGGGCGAAAACGGCCGAGTTACGCCAGCGGCTGGAGAACGGTGAGGCCCTCGACGACCTGTTGGTGGAGGCTTTTGCGGTGGTGCGCGAGGCGTCCCGTCGGACCATCGGCCTGCGCCCCTTCGACGTCCAGATGGTGGGCGGCATCGTGCTCCACCAGGGAAAGATCGCCGAGATGAAAACCGGTGAGGGCAAGACCCTGGTCGCGGTGCTGCCGCTCTACCTCAACGCGCTGGAAAGCAAGGGCGCGCACCTGATCACCGTCAACGACTACCTGGCCCGGCGCGACGCCGGCTGGAACGGGCCCGTCTACCACGCGCTGGGGATGAGCGTGGCGGTCATCGGCCACGAGATGTCGTTGCTCTACGACCCCGAATTCCTCGACGAAACCCATCCCGACCCGCGGTTGCAGCACCTGCGGCCGATCACCCGGGCGGAGGCCTACCAGGCCGACATCACCTACGGCACCAACAGCGAGTTCGGCTTCGACTATCTGCGCGACAACATGGCGGTCGACCTCACGCAGTGCGTCCAGCGGGGCCTCAACTTCGCCATCGTCGACGAGGTGGACAGCATCCTCATCGACGAGGCGCGCACGCCGCTGATCATCTCCGGCCAGGGGCAGGAATCCACCGAGAAGTACTACCAGTACGCCCGCCTCATCCCGCGACTGGCCACGGAAGATTACACCGTCGATGAGAAGACGAAGTCGGCGGCGCTGAGCGAGGAGGGGATCGCGAAGATCGAGCGCTGGACCGGTATCAAGAACGTCTACGAGCTCGAACACGTCGACGAGGCGCACCAGATCAACCAGGCGCTCAAGGCTTACACGCTCTTCCACCGCGACCGCGACTACCTGGTCAAGGACGGCGAGGTCATCATCGTCGACGAGTTCACCGGCCGCCAGCAGCCGGGTCGCCGCTGGTCGGACGGCCTGCACCAGGCGGTGGAGGCGAAGGAGGGTGTCAAGGTCCAGCAGGAGACCCAGACGCTCGCCACCATCACCTACCAGAACTATTTCCGCCTCTACACCAAGCTGGCCGGCATGACGGGCACCGCCGTCACCGAAGCCGAGGAATTCGACAAGATCTACAAGCTGCAGGTGGTCGTGATTCCCACCCACAAGCCGATGATCCGGGATGATCATGCCGACCTCATCTACAAGACTGAGGACGCGAAGTTCAAGGCGGTCGCGGACGAGATCCAGGAGGTCGCCAGCAAGGGGCGTCCCGTCCTGGTCGGCACCGTGTCGGTCGAAAAGTCCGAGCGTCTCGCCCGGCTGTTGGAGAAGCGTGGAGTCGCGCACGAGGTGCTCAACGCCAAGCAGCACGAGCGCGAGGCGTTGATCGTCGCCAATGCCGGCCAGCCCGGCGCGGTGACGATCGCCACCAACATGGCCGGCCGCGGCACGGATATCGTGCTCGGCCCGGGCGTGGCGGACGGCGGCGGACTGCATATCGTCGGCACCGAGCGGCACGAGAGCCGCCGCATCGACAATCAGCTCCGCGGCCGCGCCGGCCGTCAGGGTGACCCTGGATCGTCGCGCTTCTTCCTGGCGCTGGACGACGACCTGATGCGGATCTTTGGCGGTGAGCGCATCAGGGGCATGATGAACATGCTGCGCGTCGCCGACGACGAGCCCATCGAATCACGGCTGGTCTCGCGACAGATCGAAGGCGCCCAGACCAAGGTGGAGGGGCACAACTTCGACGCCCGCCGTTATCTAGTCGAGTACGACGACGTCATGAACAAGCAGCGCGAGATCATCTACGGCGAGCGCCGCAAAGTCCTCGAGGGCGCGGATCTCCGGGAGCAGGTCCAGGACTGGATCCGCAAGGCGGTCGAAGATGCCGTCAACGAGCATTGCGAATCACGCCACCCCGACAACTGGGACCTCGAAGGCCTAGTCTCGCAGCTGGGCGCCGTCTTTCCCTTGCCACCCTTCAGCGAGCTCGCCTTAGACGAGTTCGGCGAGACCAAGGAAGCGGCGGTAGCCCGCTTGATGGAGTACGCCGACGCGGCGTACAAGGCGAAGGAAGCGGAGATGACCGAGCCGATGATGCGGAAGATCGAGCAGTTCGTCGTGCTCAAGACCATCGACTCGAAGTGGATCAGCTACCTGACCGAGATGGAGCACTTCAAGGAGGGCATCGGGCTGCGCGCCTTCGGACAGAAGGACCCGCTGGTCGAGTACAAGAACGAGGCCTTCCAGGCGTTCCAGGAACTGCTCAACGGCATCCAGTTCGACATCGCGTCCACCGTCTTTCGGGTGCAGCTGGTCAAGGATCCGCCGACGCCGACCCCTCCGGCCGCGCTGGCGACGGCACGGGGCCGTCAGGCCGGGGTCGCGACCGCGACCGCGGGGAGTCCCAATGGCGGCCAGGGCAACACCGCACCCGTCGGGGCCGACAAGCTGGGGCGCAACGACCCTTGCTGGTGTGGCAGCGGCAAGAAGTACAAGAAGTGCCACGGACGGTAAGATGGACCGCCGGACGGGTAGATAAGAAACCGTATGAGTAAGAAGAAATCGACGAGCACCTCAGCCAGCAAGGCCGCTCGGGTGAAAGCCGCCACCGCGGCGAACCCCGGGCGAGCGCAGGACGTGGCGCAGCCGGCGAAGGCGCCCAAGGCCGCCGCCGCCAGCGCTGCTCCCACGCGCCCACCATTCCGGCGGCCGCAGAGCCTCAACTTTGCCGGCGTCGGCCGCAACGACATCTGCCCCTGCGGCAGCGGCAAGCGCTTCAAGAACTGCCACGGCCACTGAATCATGGACGAGATCCTCGAGCGCGCCAACGACCTGCTAAAGAAGATTCTCCAGCTCCAGGAGCATCTTTGACGTTGCCCGGAAGGATCAGCGTCTCGACGCGCTCCAGAAAGACCTAAACAACCCCGACCTCTGGCAGGACCCACCGCGGGCGCAGCGGCTCGCCCAGGAAGCCAAGGGGATTCGCGACGAGGTTTCGGTCTGGCACAAGCTCGAGGCACGCGCCCGGGACGTGATCGGCCTCGCCGAGATGGCGATCGCGGAAGACGATGGGCATATGGAGGGCAGCCTGCGCGAGGACCTCGAGGCCCTGGACAAGGACGTCAGCCGGCAGGAGGTCGACCTGCTCTTCGCCAACCCCTACGCCGAGCACCCGGCCCTGGTGAGCATCCATGCGGGCGCGGGCGGGACCGATTCACAGGACTGGACCGAGATGCTGCTGCGCATGTACTTGCGCTGGGCGGAACGCCGCAAGATGCACGCCGAGATCCTGGACGAGGCGCCGGGCGAAGAGGCGGGCTATAAGAGCGTCACCGTGCGGATCACGGGCAAGCGTGCCTTCGGCTGGTTGCGGGCTGAGCGCGGCGTCCACCGGCTGGTCCGGCTCTCGCCCTTCGACCAGGCGCACCGCCGGCACACCTCCTTCGCGCTGGTCGAGGTCATCCCCGAGATCGAGGACGACAGCGACATCGAGATCCGCCCCGAAGATCTCAAGGTCGATGTCTACCGCTCGAGCGGCGCCGGCGGGCAGCACGTCAACAAGACTTCGTCCGCGGTGCGCATGACGCACCTGCCGACCGGCATCATCGTCACCTGTCAGAACGAGCGCTCACAGATGAAGAACCGCGACATGGCGCTCAAGGTGCTGCGCTCGCGGCTGGTGGCGTTGCGCGAGCGGCAGCGAACGGAGCAGCGACAGGAGCTGAAAGGCGAGCATCAGTCCAACGAGTGGGGTAGCCAGATCCGCAGCTATGTCCTGCATCCATACACGCTGGTGAAAGACCACCGGACAGGCTTTGAGACGGGCAACGTCCAGGCGGTGCTCGACGGTGACCTGGACAACTTCATGGAAGCCTTCCTGCGCCTCGACGCCGGCCGTGAGGGGAAGGCCGCATAACCACCAGTCGCTACCTCGCGTCCGGCGCGGCTTTCACGGGCGAGGATTTCGCTCGCCACGGGGAGTTGGTTTCCGGGGTTCGTCAAGTCCTGGAGGCCTGTTCTCCGAAAATGGTCGATCCGCGCGAGACGTTTATTACTGGTGAGGGAGTTGAGGTTTGCATGCTGGTCATTCCGCACCGCTGGCTCGGCGGGGTTTCGCTGGTGGTGCGGTCATCTCCACCGGCGACCGATCTCCTGTGGGCTGGGATTACGGACCTCCGTGATCACGATCAAATCGACCTCGGTCATGTGGTCGCCAGTTGGGGTCAGGGTAACCACCTTGATGCGCTGAAGGAGAAGCTGGGGGAGGAACTCTCGCGACGCCTAGATTGGAGACAGACTTACCGGGGCGGGTCACCGAGGCCCCGGCGAGTCACGGCGCTGCTCGAGCATGCAGGTAAGCGCGTTAACGTCGACGTCATGTCGAAACTCAGCCTATGGCCGTTGCCGCAGCGCGAGGTGATCGAGCAGACCTCGCTGGACTCCGCAGAACCTCCAACGTTTCGCTTGCCGGTGCCGATCGACAAGCTGCTGACACAAGCTTGATGGCGTCAGGCGGCGATGGCGGGCGCCAGAAGGGCTGACTCGGAGCCGCGCGCCTTGCGGAGCGCGACAGCAATGCTTCCGAAAACGATCACCGTCCCGATGAAGTAGGCCTCGCCCACCAAGCGCGTGATGGCTTGCGGGATCAGGTCGAGCGGACCGGTCCAGTGGGGAAGGGGATAGACGATCAGCAGGTAATGGATGGCCGGCGCCGCTGAGAAGCAGACCCAGGCCAAGAGCAACGCGCGGATCTGCCCGCGCGACATCTGGCCACTCAGCGCCCGCCGAATGAGCAGGGTAATCGGCAGGATGAGGATCACCAGCGGAAAGCTCCAGGTCACGCTACTGATCAGGGGTAGCGCGGTCACGGCCAGGGCGAACTCGAGCCCCGACCGCGACACCCGCGAGGTCATCCGCCAGACGATGGCGAGCAGGACGAGGACGGCCGGCCAATCGATCAGCCGGCCGCACCAGCCGGCGCTCCCGCCGGCGTTCGCCGTGTTGGGATCGCAGATCCGGGCCGCGACGCCCGCCAGCGACTGGTTCTCTCGGTAGCCGGTGCCGGCCGCCAGGTGCGGCAGCATTTCGCGAAAGTAATAGATGTTGTGGTCGAGGCTCGTGACGGCGAGACCGAGCCCAACCCCGGCGAGTCCCGTCGCCGCCGCCGCGGCGAGCAACTTCCAGTGGCGGCGCCAGGCGAGGTAGGGGAGCAGGGCCGCGGGAAACAGCTTGAAGACCGCCGCCGCGCCGATAAGCACGCCGCCGGCGACGTCGCGGCGGCGTTGCCAGCACGCCCATGCCATCGTGAGCAACAGCAAAAGCAGCGAGTTCATCGTGCCGGCAAGCACCGTGTTGGCCAGCGGAAAGAAGGTCGTGAGCACCGCGACCAGCGCGAGTAGTTCCGCCCGGCTGGGCCGCCCGGTGACGCGATAGATGATGAGCAGGCTGGCGAGGACGGCGGCCTGGATGAGCAACAACCAGATCCGCACGGCAAGGTCATTCGAGATCCAGGTGAGCGGAATCAGAGTTACGGCGAAGGCCGGCGGATAGAGGTAGCCGCTGCTCAGCGACCAGTCCCAGGGCACGTGGTTGCGCACGAAGTTGGCATAGGGATCACCCCCGGTCGCGACCTGCTGGGCCGCGAAGAGGTAATCCTGGAAGTCGTCGGCACGGGGTGCCTGTGGGGCCAGCAGCGGCAGCAAGAAGCGCCAGGCGTAGAAGGCAAGCAGGATCCCGATCACAGCGCTCAGGGCGACCTGGCGCGGTTCCGGCCATCCCAGCAATCGACGCACGCGCGTATAACCCGCGGACACGGCCCGGTCACGCCTCCCGTTACACGGCCGTCACAAGGTCCCGGAAAACGGGTCGCACGGTTCCGACCGCCACCCGCTTGTGGTTGCGCAGCGTTGGCATCGCAAAGCTGCCGAGCGCCTCGGACTCGCCCTGGTCGAGCCAGCCGAGTTGCTCGAGCGCGGCCATCACCGCAACCGCGGTCCAAGTCCCGTCACCGCTATCGAGCTTCACCGCCAGGCCGCGCCCCGAGCGCCGGTCACCGGTGCAATGCGCACCGGCGGCGCCCCCCTTCGCCAGCAACCGTCCGCTGGTGACCTCCATCAGCCGGGTATCGAAGCGATCGGTGCCACCAATCAGGTACGGGTGCTGCGTCATGGCCGCCGCCACCGTCCTCGGCGTCTCGTCCGTGGCCGTCATCAGCGCCGCGAAGCTCCGCGCCATGGCGGTGAGCGGCACGGCGGCGTTCGGCGCGCTGCAGCCATCGATCCCGTAGTGGATCTCCGCCGGTGGGCAGCGGGTGAACGCCTCGACCGTATCGCGGATCCGTTGCTGGACCGGATGGGTGGGGTCGAGGTAGGTGTCGAGCGGCGCGGCCAGTGCGCGCGCGGCGGCCAGCATGCCCGCGTGCTTGCCGGAACAGTTGTTGAAGACCGCCAGGGGCTCATCCATCTGCTGCCGCGCCGCCGTCGCCGCCGGTTCGTAATAGGGCCAGTGCGCGCCGCATTGCAGGTCCGACTCCGCGATCCCGGCACGCCGCAACAGGTCGCGCACGATCTCGACGTGGCGGGGCTCGCCGTTGTGCGAGGCGGCCATGATAGCGATGTGCTCGGCGCCGAGCTCGTAGCGCGCGGCAATCCCGGCACTCAGGCTAGCGATCGCCTGGAAGGGCTTGGCGCAGGATCGAAAGTACGTCACGCGTCCCGGGTCGCCGAGGCTCGCCTGCAGCCGGCCACCGGCATCGACCACGGCCAGGTGGCCGAGGTGGATCGCCTCCTCGACCTCGCCACGCTCGACGCGGACGAGTGGCGTGGCCAGGTTGGGCATTCGGCTGAGTATAAAGAGGGTAGTTCCGCTCGCTTTGGACGCTGAGTGAAAAGATGCAGCAAATTGCGACGACATGCCCTATACTGCGCGAGTCATTCGGCCCGAGAGGGCCCTGCGTGCCGTGACCCCGGCCTTCGGAATGGATTTGTTCACGTGCCAGCAACAATCACGACCCAGCCGACACGCACGACGCTGCTGCCAGCGAAGGCACGCGTGGCCGCGGTAGTCCCCGCCGCCCCGCAGATCAGCCTGCAGGGTGTGCAGAAGACCTATCCCAACGGCACGGTCGCGCTGCGCGACGTCAGCCTCGAAATTCCCAAGCAGGATTTCGTCTTTCTCGTCGGCCCCAGCGGCGCCGGGAAGTCCACGCTCGTGCGCCTCTTGATCCGCGAGGAGAAAGCGACCGCCGGCAGCATCCACATCGAGGGGCAGGACCTGAGCCGGCTCAAGCGGCGCCACTTGCCGTACCTCCGGAGGAAGATCGGCATGGTCTTCCAGGATTTCAAGCTGCTGCCCAACCTGACCGTCTTCCAGAATGTGGCCTTCGCGCTGCGCGTGACCGAGGGCGCGCTGCGCCATCTCAAGCCGAAGGTCGAGGAAGTGCTCAGCATCGTGGGTCTCGAAGGAAAAGAGAGCAAATACCCCGACCAGCTTTCGGGCGGCGAGCAGCAGCGGGTGGCGATCGCCCGGGCCCTCGTCCACGACCCACGGATTTTTCTCGCGGATGAGCCCACGGGAAACCTCGACCCGGCCACATCGTGGGAGATCATCCAGCTGCTGCTGCAGATCAACGCACGCGGCACCACAGTCTTGATGGCGACCCACAACCGGGAGATCGTCGATGTCATGCGACGCCGGGTGGTGGCGATCGAAGGCGGCCAGATTGTCAGAGACGAGGATGCAGGAGGGTACCATGCACCGGCTCTGGAATCGCATTGATTTTGCCTTCAGCAGCGCCTGGCAGAACTTCTGGCGGAACGCCGCGGTCAGCATCGCCAGCGTGCTCATCGTTTGGGTGGTGCTGCTCGCGCTCGGCAGCCTGCTGCTCGTCCTGCACTCGCTCGACCAGATCGTCGCGCTGGAGAAAACCAAGGCGAGCGCCATCTCCGTTTACCTGGCCGATACCACACCGCTCAGTAGCGCGATGGAGTTCAAGCTGCACCTGGAGAGCGACCCGCGGGTGAGCAGCGTGGAGTACGTGTCGAAGGACCAGGCGATGGCAAGGTTTCGGCAGCTGCCTGCGTTGGACCCGAGCGTGATCGATACGCTGGGCACCAACCCGCTGCCCGCCAGCCTCGACGTGACGGTCAAGGACATTCGCGACCTGGGGGCGATCGACCAGGAGGTGCGGACCTCGCCGCTGGTCGATAAATCACCGGCGACGAATTACGAGCCCAACGTCATCGACAAGATCATTCTTCTGGCACGCGTGGCAGGGATCGCCGGGCTCGTCCTGATCATCGGACTGACCGGGCTATCGGTCTTCATCATCATGCTCACCATCCGGACCGCCATCTATCTCCGCCGTAAGGAGATCGAAGTGATGAAGCTGGTGGGTGCCACCGACTGGTTCGTACGCTGGCCCTTCATCGTCGAGGGCCTGATCGTCGGGCTCGTCGGTGCGGTGGTGGCGGTGCTCATCGTCGGCTTCGGCTACCGGCCGGCCGTGGTCAACCTGCAAAGCGTGCTGATCTTCGTTCCGCTCGCCTTCGACCCCTACTACCTGCGGGTGGTACTGGCGGCGATGCTCGGCTTCGGCCTGTTGCTGGGAAGCGTCGGGAGTTATCTGGGCATAAGGCGGTTTCTCAAGCAGTGAGGCGGGCCCGCCTGCAGGCGGCACTCGCCGTCGCGGTGCTGACCGTGACGCTTTTGAGCACGGTCTCGGAGACGGTCTACGACAAGCAGCACCAGCTGCAAGGTCTCAACGGGCAGATCGTCGCGACCCGGACGCAGATCCGGCAGCTCCTCGACCAGGAGCGCGCCCTGCAGGCGCAAATCGCCGCCCTGGACGCGCAGCTGGCAGCGGTTCAGGCCCAGATCAATCAGGAGACCGCGAAGCTCGTCCTCCTCGGTCAACAAGTAGAACAGGCCAAGGCGGAGCTGGCGACCAAGCAGGCGGAGCTCGCGAAGCACATCGCCGATTTCGGCCAGCGTATGCGCATCATGTACAAGAGCGGCCAGGTGAGTGGCCTCGAGCTGGTCTTCTCCGCCGCGAACTTCACCGACTTGATGAACCGTGTCTTCTTCTTCAACGACATTGTTCGCGAAGACCGCCGCCAGCTCGCCGAGTTGCAGAAAGAACGGGCCGCGATCGAGGCGATGAAGACCGACCTCGAAGCCAAGCAGGCCGAACAGAAACAGGTCGTCAAACAGATCCAGGATCAGAAGGCGCAGCTCCAGGTGGTGCGGGACCAGCGGTCCGCGCGCATGCAACAGATCGCCGCCATCGAGGCGCAGTTCCAGCAACAGCTGGCCGAGATGCAGGCGCAGCGAGCCGCACTGCAGGCGCAGATTGCCAGCTTGATTCGGGAAAGCTTCCGCGCGCGCTCGTCGGGCAAGTGGAAGTGGCCACTGGACGGCGTCATCACCCAGGGATTCGGGTGCACGACCTATCCATTCGAGCCCTACGATCCGAGCTGCCCCAGCAAGCACTTCCATAGCGGCCTCGACATCGCCACCGACTACGGCACCCCGGTGCACGCCGCCGACGGTGGAATCGTGCACAACTTCACGATGGGCTGCAGCTGGGGCGGTGGGCTCTGTGGCTACGGACGCTACGTGGTCATCGTCCACGCCGGCGGCTTCACCACGCTCTACGGCCACCTCTCGAGCTGGGCCGTCGGTGACGGCGTCCAGGTCGACAAGGACACCATCATCGGCTACGAGGGAAGTACCGGGAACTCCACGGGGCCGCACCTCCACTTCGAGATCGACCTGGCCGGGATGCCGGTCGACCCGCTCGCCTACCTGCCGGCGTGATCGATCCCAGCGCCACCCCCCACCCTGACCCTCCCGCACAGGGTCGGAACGATAATCGACTGATGTCAAAAGGCAAGAACATCGCGATCCTGCTGGTGGTGGCGATCGGCGCGTTCTACGGCGGTAGCCTCGCCGAGTTTCAGTTTGGTGCCTTCGCGCCCGACTGGACGAAGTCGCTACTCTTCTACACCGCGCCGAAATCGAATGTCGATTACCGCACCCTCGACGAGGTCTTTACGACCATCCAGCAGCACTACGTCAAGCCCGATGCCAGTGGCGTCACGCTGACCGAAGGTGCCGCGGCCGGCATGGTTAACGCGCTGGGCGACCAGTTCTCCCGTTACCTGACGCCGGACGAGTACCGGGCCAACCAGAGCTTCCTCAGCGGCCAGTTCGCTGGGATCGGTGCCTCGGTGCAGCAGAAGACGGACCAGATCGTGCTCGTCAGCATCATGCCGGGAACGCCGGCGGAGAAAGCGGGGCTCAAGGCCGGGGACGTGGTCACTGCCGTCGACGGACAGAGCACCAAGGGGTGGACCGCCGACGACGCGGTGAGTCACATCCGCGGCAAAGCGGGAACCACCGTCAAGCTCCAGGTGAGCCGGAACGGCCAAACGCTGAGCTTCGACATTACCCGCGAGAACATCAACGTGCCAAGCGTCGCCACCCACGTCTTCAATAACCGCGTGCTCTACGTGCGAATCTTCGAGTTCGGCGGCCGGACGGCGACCGAGTTCGACCAGGCGCTGAGGGACAATCTCAAGGGCTCGGTCAACATGATCGTGCTCGATCTGCGCGATAACCCCGGCGGGTACGTGGACGCCGCCAACGACGTGATCAGCGAGTTCGTCAGCCAGGGGACCAGCACTATCCTGGTGTCGCGCGGCGGCAAGGAGGAGGTCAAAAAGGTGACCGGCACCGGTCGCGCCTTTGGCAATCGCCTGGTAGTGCTGCTGAACGAGAACTCGGCGAGCGCGTCGGAGATCACGGCGGGCGCGATCAAGGATCACGGCCGGGCCCAGCTCGTCGGCGTCAAGTCCTTCGGTAAGGGGTCTGTCCAGGAGGATTTCCCCCTGCGGGACGGTGATCTTCATTTGACGATCGCGATCTGGCTGACTCCCAATCATCACTCGATCGACAAGGCTGGCATCACGCCCGACACGACGGTCACACTCGCCAACGCGCAGGACGAATATGCCGTTGACCGGACCCCAAATGACTTCTCCAAGGACACGCAACTGACCGCGGCGCTGGCGCTGCTGGGGGGTTAGGTGGGCGGCTGGACGTCGCCTACAATCGTTTTGTATGCCGGATGAGGCGTTTGACGTAGCCGTCATCGGCGGCGGCTCCGCCGGATATGTCGGCGCTATCCGTGGAGCCCAATTGGGGCTCAAAGTCGCAGTCATCGAGAAGGAGAAGGTCGGCGGAACCTGCCTGCACCGTGGCTGCATCCCGACGAAATCATTCCTCCACTCATCGGAGCTGGCCCACCAGATTCGGAGCGCCGGCGCGCTTGGTCTGAAGACCGACGGCATGCAGATCGACTGGCCGGCCGTGCTGAAACGGAAAGAAGCGGTCGTCAACCAGCTCTGGCGCGGCGTCGAGTTCCTGCTGAAGAAGAACAAGGTCACCGTCTTCAAGGGCGAGGGCACCATCGAGTCGGAGCACAAAGTCGTCGTCAAGGGCAGCGGCGAGGCGATCAGCGCGCGCAACCTCGTGGTCGCGACCGGCTCGCGGCCCAAGTCCCTGGCCGGCCTCACCATGGATGGTGACCGGGTCATCAACAGTGATCACGCGGTCAACCTCGAGCAAATGCCCAGGTCGATCGTCATCGTCGGCGCCGGCGCGGTCGGGACCGAGTTCGCCTGTGTCTACAACGGCTACGGTGCCGATGTGACGCTGGTCGAGTTCTTGCCGACCCTCTTGCCGCTCGAGGATGCGGAAGTCGGCCAGCAGTTGGCGAAAGTCCTGACCAAGCGCGGCATCAAGGTGCTGACCGGCGCCCAGGTCCAGCCGGATACCCTCAAGCGGGCCAACGGCAAGATGACGGTCGGGGTCAAGAGCGGCGAGCAGACACAGACGATCGAGGGCGAGCGCCTGCTGGTCGCAGTCGGTCGCGAGGGGATCACCGATGGCTTCGGGCTCGAAAAGCTGGACATCCAGCTGGAGAAGGGCTACATCAAGACCGACGAGCACTACCGCACCGGCCATCCCAACGTCTATGCCGCCGGCGACGTGATCGGCAACTTCCTGCTCGCCCACGTCGCGTATTACGAAGGCGAGCACATCATGGAGTACATCGCCGGCAAGAACCCCAAGCCGCTCGATTACAACCGGGTCCCACGGGCGACCTACAGCTACCCGCAGGTGGCGAGCCTGGGGTTGTCGGAGAAGCAGGCGCGCGACCAGGGTCTCAAGGTCAAAGTCGGGAAATTCCCCCTCGCGGGCAATGCCAAGTCGGTCATCCTCGGGGAGACCGAGGGCTTCGTCAAGATCATCAGCGACGAGGAATCCGGCGACCTGCTGGGTGTGTTCATCCTGGGGCCTAATGCCACGGAACTGATCGCCGAGACGGCGCTCGCCAAGTTGCTGGAATCGACGCCCTGGGAAATCGGCGCGAGCATCGCGCCCCACCCGACCGTCTCCGAATCCGTCAAGGAGGCCGCGCTGGCCGTCGACGGCGTCGCGATCCACATCTAAACGATGGCCCTGAAGACAACGGAGGTCGAGGCGAAAGGCGGCCAAAGCCGGCACCGGTCGCTGGGGTTGAGCGACGAGCAGGCACTGCGGATTTACGAGGTCATGCGACTTGCCCGCGCCGTCGACGAGCGGATGTGGTTGATCAACCGTCAGGGACGCGCACCCTTCGTCATCTCTTGTCAGGGGCAGGAAGGCGCCCAGGTCGGAACCGCGGCGGCCCTGCGGCCGGGGTCCGACTGGGTCGCGCCCTACTACCGCGATGCGGGCGTTGTCCTCTGGTTCGGCATGACGGCGCGGGATCAGATGCTGTCCTTCTTCGCTCGCCGCGAAGATCCCAACAGCGGCGGCCGGCAAATGCCTGGGCACTTCGGCAGCCGCCGGCTGCACATCGTGACCGGCGGTAGTCCGGTCGCCACCCAGCTGCTGCACGCCGCCGGCGTGGCGCTGGCCTCCAAGCAGCGGAAAGAGGATGCGGTGACTGCCGCGTTCTTCGGCGAGGGTGCGGCCAGCCAGGGCGACACCCACGAGGCGATGAATTTCGCCGGGATCCACAAGCTGGCCGTGGTCTTCGTCTGCGAGAACAACGGCTACGCGATCTCGGTGCCACAATCGCACCAGATGGCCATCCAGAACGTCGCCGACCGGGCGGCCGGCTACGGCTTCCCCGGCGTGGTCGTCGACGGCAACGACGTCCTCGCCTGCTACGAGGTGGCCCGGCAGGCGGTCGATCGCGCCCGCCGGGGCGAGGGGCCGACCTTGATCGAGGCCAAGACCTACCGCTTCACCGCGCATTCCAGCGACGATGACGACAAGCGGTACCGGCAGGCGGAAGAGGTGGCGATCTGGCGGCAGAAAGACCCCATCCAGCGCTATGCCATCTACCTGCGCGAGGCAGGCATCCTGCAAGACCCGGTTGAGGCGGAGATCACCGAGCGGGTCAACCAGCAGGTCGACGACGCCACCGACTACGCGGAGCAGGCGCCCGATCCGACGCCGGACGACCTGACGACCTTCGTCTTCAAGCAGGAGCACAAGCCCTGATGGCGGTCAAGACGGTCATCGAGGCGATCCGCGACGGCATGGACGAGGAGATGGCGCGCGACGAAAGCGTCTTTCTGATCGGCGAAGACGTCGGCAACCGCGGTGGCGTCTTTCTGGCCAGCGATGGCCTGTACAAGAAATACGGCGAGCTCCGGGTGATCGACTCGCCACTCGCCGAGTCCTGCATCGTCGGCGTCGCGATCGGCGCGGCGGTGAACGGCATGCGGCCGATCGCCGAGATCCAGTTCGCCGACTTCATCGCGCCCGCGATGAACCAGATCATCGAGGAGGCGGCGCGCTTCTCCTATCGAACGGCGGGCGACTTCAACCTGCCGATGGTGATCCGCGCACCCTGGGGTGGCGGCGTCCATGGGGCCCTCTATCACTCGCAGAGCATCGAGGCGATGTTCGCCCACGTGCCCGGGCTCAAGGTGGTCGCCCCCGGAACCCCGGCCGACGCCAAGGGCCTGCTCAAGGCGGCGATCCGGGATCCCGATCCGGTCCTCTACCTCGAGCACAAGCGAACCTACCGGCTGGTCAAGGGCGAGGTGCCCGAGGGCGACGGCGTCGTCCCGATCGGCAAGGCGGACGTCAAGCGGGAAGGGACGGACCTCAGCCTGATCGCCTACGGCTTGATGCTCACGTACTGCCTCGAGGTGGCGGAGAAGCTAGCGGCGGACGGAATCTCGGCTGAGGTGCTCGACCTGCGCACCATTCGGCCCATCGATCGGGCGGCGATCATCGCCACGGCCCGCAAGACGGGCAAGGTCCTGGTGGTGCACGAAGACACCCCCTTCGCGGGCGTCGCCGCAGAGGTGATGGCGATCATCATGGAGAACGCGTTCGACGCGCTCGATGCTCCGGTGATGCGCCTGACCGGTCCCGACGTCCCCGCCATGCCCTTCAACCACGTCCTGGAAGAGGCCTTCATGCCCAATCCCGAGAAGATCCTCGCCAAGGCCAGGGAGCTGGCGGCCGTCTAGGCCGCACGACGCCAGATGGCTTCCGTCAAAATGCCGCAGCTCGGCGAATCGATCACGGAGGGAACCATCTCGAAGTGGCTGAAGAAGCCGGGGGACCAGGTGAAGAAATACGAGGGCCTGGTCGAGATCATCACGGACAAGGTCAACGCCGAGGTGCCAGCGCCGCTTTCAGGCGTGCTCAAGGAAATCAAGGTCAAAGAAGGGGCAACGGTTACCGTCGGCACCGAGATTGCCGTGATCGAAGAAACGGCCGCCGCGGCGCCGTCCGGGCCAAAGTCGCAGCCGGCGCCGCAGGCCGCGCCGCCGATCGCTGCCCCGGCGCCAGCTGAGGAGAGCGTGACCGAGGGTCAGGCTGGGGGCTCGACCGAGGGTCGGACGCGGCTGTCACCGGCCGTCCGCGCGCTCATCGAGGAACACCGCATCAGTGACGCCGAGCTCTCCCGGATCGAAGGCTCGGGAATCGGCGGGCGCATCAGCAAGAAAGACATCGAAGAGTTCGTCGCCAAGCGGGCGCAGCCAGCAGCGGCCAATGGCGAGCAGCGGCAGCAGGTATCCCCTTCAACCGCAGCGGCGCCGTCGCCCGGAACCACGGTGCCGCTGAGTCCGATGCGACGCGCGATCGCCAGCAACATGCTCAAGAGCAAGCAGACGATCCCTCACGCGTGGACCGTGGCCGAGGTCGACATGACGAACGTCGTGCGCTTCCGTCAGAAGGTCAAGGACAGTTTCAAGCAACGCGAGGGGATCGACCTCACCTACGTACCGATCATGGTCAAAGCCGTGGTCGAGGGTCTCAAGGCGGTGCCCATCCTCAACGCGAGCTGGAGTGACCAGGGCGTGGTGCTGCACAAGGACATCAACGTCGGCGTCGCGGTCTCGGTGGACGATGGGCTGATCGTGCCCGTCATCCACCAGGCAGACGGGATGTCGATCGCCGGCCTGGCGAAGGCGACCGACGACCTGGCGAAGCGGGCGCGAGCGGGAAAGCTCGGCATCCCGGACGTCCAGGGAGCGACCTTTACGGTCAATAACCCGGGCACCTTCGGCACCATCCTGTCCTACTCGATCATCGCGCCGCCACAGGCCGGCATCCTGGCGATGGATGCGATCGTCAAGCGGCCGGTCGTCATCGAGGGGGACGCGATCGCGGTCCGATCGATGATGAACCTGTGCCTGAGCTTCGACCACCGGGTGCTGGACGGGGTGTCCGCCGCCCGCTTCCTGCAAGGCGTCCGCCGTTGGCTAGAAGGCTTCTCCGAGCAGGTGCCCCTTTACTGAGCTACTCCCCTCCACCGCTTGCGGGGGGAGGGTTGGGGTGGGGGCCGGAATTCGTAAATCTCTGGGATACTTGTAGCAATGGCTGACGCCGCTCCGATCAAGTTCTATGGCCGCTCGAAGCGGAACGCGGTGGTCCCGATCGACACCAAGCGGCCGGAGTGGTTGCGCGTGCGCCTTCCCGGCGGCGACAACTATTCCGAGCTGAAGGGCATCATGCGCGGCCTCGAGCTGCACACGGTGTGCGAGGAGGCGCGCTGCCCCAATATCGGGGAGTGCTGGCAGGCTCGCACCGCGACCTTCATGATCCTCGGCGATACCTGCACGCGGGCTTGCGGCTTCTGCGCCGTCAAGACCGGGCGGCCTGGTGTGCTCGACCTTGGCGAGCCCATTCGGGTCGCCGAGGCCGTCGAGCGCATGGGCCTGAACCACGCCGTCATCACCTCGGTCAACCGGGATGAGCTCGAGGACGGCGGGGCGGCCATCTTCGCCGGGACGATCCGGCAGATCCGAAAGCGCATCCCGAAGTGCGGCATCGAGGTCCTGATCCCCGACTTCATGGGCGACGAGGCAGCGCTCGCTACCGTGATGCGCGCCAAGCCGGACATCCTCAACCACAACATCGAGACGGTGCCGAGCCTCTACCCGCAGGTGCGGCCGAAGGGCCGCTACCCGCGCTCGCTCGAGCTCCTGCAGCGCGCCAAGCGGATGGACGCGACGGTCTACACGAAGTCAGGGATCATGCTGGGTCTCGGAGAGGCGATCGACGAGGTGATCCAGGTCTTTCGCGACCTGCGCGCCCACGACGTCGAAATCCTGACGGTCGGACAGTACCTGCGGCCGAGCCCCAACCACCTGCCGATCGCCCGCTACGTGACGCCCGATGAGTTCGCCATGCTCAAGGTCGAAGCCCTCAAGCTTGGATTCCGGCACGTCGAGTCGGGCCCCCTCGTCCGCAGCTCGTATCACGCGGCCAGCCAGGTGCCGGCCCGGGCCGCCGCGGGCTGATCGTGGACGTTCGCCGGCTCGGGCGCGTTCCCTATAAGCAAGCCTGGGCTCTCCAGCGGCGGTTGGCCGACGAACGCCGCGCGGGCTTGATCCCCGACACGCTGGTTCTGCTCGAGCATCCGCACACCTACACCATCGGCCGGAGTGGCACCCGCGATCACGTCTTTCTCGACGAGGCGGAACTTGCGGCGCGCGGCATCACCTGCCTCGACGTCGATCGCGGCGGCGACGTCACCTATCACGGTCCCGGCCAGCTGGTCGGCTATCCGATCCTCGATTTGGGCCCCACACCGGACGTCGGCCTCTACCTGCGCAACCTCGAGGGTTGCCTCATCGACGCCCTCGCCGACTTCGGAGTTGAGTCGGGCCGGCTGTCGGGCTATACCGGCGTCTGGATCGGCGACCGCAAGATCGTGGCCATCGGCGTCAAGGTCTCGCAGGGTGTCACTACCCATGGCTTTGCCCTCAACGTGTCGACCGACCTCAGCCTCTTCACGCATATCCTGGCCTGCGGAATCCCGGACAAGGGTGTGACCTCGATGGCGCTCGAGCTGGGTGCCCCGCCGCCGATGGCAGCCGTGGAAGATGCTGTCGTAGCCCGCTTCTCCGCGCGCTTCGCGCTGTCGGGGACGCCCGCCGCCCACGTTGCATAATTAGTCGCCGTCGGGCGGTTAGCTCAGTTGGTAGAGCGTCTGCTTTACACGCAGAATGTCGGGAGTTCGAGCCTCTCACCGCCCAGATTTCATTCTGCCAGGTGTGCGCCGTCGCGACCGTGGACGACTAGCCCAGAAGCGGCTCCGAGCGTCCTGACACGAGTGCGCGCAATTGGAGCACTCCGCCGAGCAACACCATCGAGCCAGCCACGTAATGCGCGAGGATCGTGCCGATCCAATCCAGCCTCATCTTCATGCTCGGATCGAGATTCGGTCCCCAGAACGGGATCGTGCTGATGACGACGCCAGCGAGCAGCACGACTACGACGCGTGGCAGATCCAGCCCACGGGATCGCTGATAGAAGAGGGGCACGACAGCGAGCGCGGCCGGAACCCACATCATGAGGATGTAGCTCGAGTTGAGCGCCGGCAGGCTGCCCGCCTCGATGAGCATCACCGGCCCGAGAACGAATGCGGTGAGCAAAGCACCGAGCGCGATGAGGACGCTGCCCCAGCGCTCCACGCGGAGCATGTTATCAAGGGAGGGCGGGCCGCAATCCCACCAGGGAAGCCGAGTCTGCTAGGAATCTACGGCCGGATCTACCAGCCCTGTCGTGAGCACGCGTACCGACACCGCCTCCTGTTTGCCCTTGAGCTGGAGGAGGCGCGCCTCCGCATCGGGCAGCGCAACTTCAGCCGCGGTCCAGGCGGCGTCGCTGACCAGCGCCTCTCCGACGCCGGCGGCCGACGCCAGGCGGGCGGTGATGTTGACGCTATCGCCGAGTGCGGTGAAATCGGTGACGGTGTCCTGGGCGCCCTTCACGGTGCCGACGTAGGCGACGCCGGTATGAACACCAATGCCGACCGGGATCCAGGGTCCACCCACGTCGCCATGGCCGCACGCCCTCAGGAGTTCCCGGGCAGCTTGCACGGCTCGGCGCGCGTGCTGTCGACCGGAAAAGAGCGGCAAGTAGAGGCCGATCACCTCGTCGCCGACAAGCTTATCGATCATGGCGTCGCTGCGGATCAGCACGTCCGTCGCAGTCGCATAAAACCGGTTCATAATCCGATTGAATTCCTCGCCGCTCATCCGTTCGGCCATAGTGGTCGATCCCCGTACGTCGGCGAAGAGCATTGAGAGCTCGACCTCCGCACCTCCCGGGTGCGTCCGACAGAACTCCAGTCACCACCCGCAGAATCGAGGATTCCTTTGGAATTGCCCTCTTCCCACCAGGCGGAAGAGTGGCGCGGTAATGCCGTCAAAGGGCGCACTGCAATTCTTGCAGCGACGCGCGGACGGTAGGAGTCCAATGAGCCGCCGGCCATAGCGCAAAGGGGGATAGTCATCGGTCAGAAGGGCGCGCCATACCTGATCGACGGACTGTTCTTTCGCCCGGTAAAGCCTCAGAAGTGAGAGATATCGCCTGAGAGGCACCGACGGCTCCTCATGTTAGAAATTAAGCGGCCCAATCTCCGGTGCTTCGAGCAAGACTAATCCCTTTATGGCGGGCTTGCGCTGGGCCAGCATTCAGAGTGGCGGAGTTTAGGGAGGGTCGGAGGATTCGAACCTCACAAAGAAGGCCGAAGCGCGGATGCGCATCTAGATAGGCGGCCTCCGGCCCGCCCGGATTCGGTAGCGCAAGCTTTACACGCCGAATGTCGGGCGTGCGAGCCTCTCACCGCCCAGTTTCGATCTCAGGGTAATGCTGATAGGCTGGTCCCTAGTGCGGAAATTGCTGCGGCCGCGCGCAAAGACCAAGGTCGATCGGCACATCGCCGATGCGAAGCCCACGCGCTCGCGCGACGACATCGACCGGCACGTCGCAAAGCAAGAAGAACTCCGGCTGGTGCTCCTCGAGGATTACGGCCGAACGCTCGGTTACTGACCGGCTTCACCAACCGGAAGAAAGTTAAGGGCGGGCTCGACGCCCGCCCTTATTCCCAAAACGAGTCTTAGACGACCGCGGGGATCCGCTCCTCGATAGCGCTCGGCTCCGCTCCCACGCCCGTCTGCGAACGGACGGCGATCTCCGGGTACATCGCTTTAGCGCGCTGGTCGCCGCCCAGGGCTTCACCAATATAGGTACCGACGATCGCGAAGAGGAACCCGAGTGGGATGCTCACGATGCCGGGGTTGGTGAGGGCGAACGCTGGCTTGGTGGCAGGCGGCGTACCCAAGCCGGGACCGATCACCACTAGCAAGATCGACACCGCCGTTCCGCCGATCAGACCGCAAACGGCGCCGACCGTGTTGAAACGCTTCCAGAAGAGCGTGAAGAGGATGACCGGCAGGTTGCCGCTGGAGGCCACAGCGAAGGCGACCGCGACCAGCTGGGCAGCATTGGCCGTTTGCAAGTTGATTGCAACAAGGACGGCGATCACGCCCACTCCAACTGCCGCGATGCGCGCCACCAAGACCTGTTCAAACTCGCTTTCCTTGCCGCCGCGGACGACATTCATCCAGAAGTCGTGGGCGAATGCGCTGGACGCGGCCAACGTAAGGCCTGCGACTACGGCCAGGATCGTGGCGAAGGCGACGGCGGAAATGAACCCGAGCAACAGCTCACCGCCAAAGGTGTTCGGCCCGCCACCGAGAAACTCAGCGAGCTTGGGGGCAGCCAGGTTGTTGTTGGTTCCGATCCCCGTTTTGCCGACCAGCACAGCGGCGCCGAAACCCAGGAACGTCGTCATCACGTAAAAGGCGCCGATCAGTCCCATGGCCCAACCAACCGATGTCCGCGCCGCACGCGCGGTTGGCACAGTGTAGAAGCGCATCAGGATGTGTGGCAGGCCCGCCGTACCGAAGATGAGCGCCATGCCGAGCGACACGTTCTCGATCGTTGACTTGTCGAGCGTCAGGGGGCCGAGGAAGACGTGCTTCCCGTGCGGGTAGAGGATGCCGGGTTGCGTGAAGTTCAGCCCGGACTTTTTGTCAACGACCTTCGCGATGGCATCGAAGAACCGCAGCGGGTTGAAGCCGAAGTGACCAAGCACCATGATGCTTAACAAGATGGCGCCTGCCATGAGGAGGGTCGCCTTCACGATCTGGACCCAGGTGGTTGCGATCATGCCGCCGAGCACCACGTAGCCGATCATCAGGACGCCGACAATGACGACTGCCCACTTGAATGAGAACCCGGGCACAAGCAAGTGGAGGACGCTGCCGGCGCCGACCATCTGCGCGATCATGTAGAAGCCACTGACCGTTAGGGTCGAGATAGCAGCGGCGGAGCGCACCGGTCCGGCTGACATGCGATAGGCGAGGACGTCGGCCATGGTGTACTTGCCGGTGTTGCGAATCGGCTCCGCGATCAGCAGCAGGACGGTCAGATACGCAACAAGCCAACCGACGGAGTACATGAAGCCGTCATAGCCGTTGAAGGCGATCAGTCCCGCGATCCCCAGGAAGGAGGCGGCACTCATGTAGTCACCGGCGATCGCGAGCCCGTTCTGCCAGCCGCTGATCTTGCGGCCGGCGGCGTAGAACTGGACGGTCGTTCGGGTCTGCCGGGCCGCCCAGACCGTGATTCCGAGCGTAATGGCGACGATGACGGCCGTGATCCACAGGGTGGTGGTCATGACCCAAACCCCATGCGGGCCGCCAGGCGACGGACAGCAGCCGCCAGCGGATCGAAGACCCGGTTGGCGCGCCTGATGTAGACCGCGGCGAGGATCCAGGCCATCACGAACTCGGAAAGGGCGAACAGGTAGGCCAGGTTGATGTTGCCGATGATCTTGGTGTTCATCAGCCTGGGTGCGAGCCCGTTACCGAGCGGAAGCGCGAAGTAGTACACGAGGAAGAAGATCACTGCCGGGATGATGAAGTTCCGCTTGGCCGAGATCAGCCGCCGGAACTCCGGCGAGGCTGCCAATGCCTCCCATGCCGAGGACCGGGTTTGGGCGGTTTCCGTACCCACCTGGGCGTCCGGTGCGCCCCGAGTACCTTGACCCCGATTGCGTGTTTCCATTAGTCCTCCCTTACCTAAGTTTGGGGGGCGGAAATTACTCCCCTAATTCACCATTTAGCGCTCGCAAATAGTGCCGTGTCAATGATCCGCCGGCCTATTTCAGGCCCCGCCCGGGTTAGGGTCCCAGCCGGGGGAGCGGTAATCTGAGTGGGGACAAGGGTGCGCCATTCCTTTGAAGGAGGCTGGATGAGGCGATGACGATCCAATCCGGCACGCATGCCATCGAGTCGATGCAGCTGGAAGAGCGACGCTACCCGCCGCCCCCCGAGTTTGCGAAGAACGCGAACGCCAAGGCCGACATCTACAACAAGCCGCTCGAGGACTTCTGGAGAGAAGAGGCGCAGAAGCGGGTCTCCTGGTTCAAGCCCTTCGACCGAGTCCTCGAATGGAAGCTGCCCTATGCCAAGTGGTTCCTCGGCGGCAAGCTGAACGTGTGCTACAACTGCGTCGACCGCCACGTCGAGGCCGGACGCGGCGATAAGGTCGCCTATTACTGGGAAGGCGAACCGGTTGATCAGAAGCGCACCATCACCTTCAAGGACCTGCAGGCCGAGGTCGTTCGCTTTGCCAACGCGCTGAAGAAGCTCGGAGTCAAGAAGGGTACCCCGGTCGGAATCTACATGGGCATGGTGCCCGAGCTGCCGGTGGCAATGCTCGCCTGCACCCGGCTGGGTGCCCCCCACACGGTCGTCTTCGGCGGTTTCAGCGCCGACTCCCTGGCGGGCCGGCTCAATGACATGGAGTGCGAGCTGCTGATCACCCAGAACGAGGGCCTGCGCAAGGGCAACCCGGTGCCGTTGAAGAAGAACGCGGATGCCGCGCTCGACCAGACTCCCACGGTCAAGAAGGCGGTGGTGTTGCGTCGCACGCCGAGCGACACGCCGATGAAGGACGGACGCGATATCTGGTGGCAGGACCTGGTCAAAGACGCGAGTACCGATCCGAAGACCTGTCCTTGCGAGGAGATGGACGCGGAGGACCTCCTTTACCTGCTCTACACGAGTGGGACCACCGCGAAACCGAAGGGTATCGTCCACACGACGGCCGGGTACCTGGTCGGCACTGCGACGACCCACCACTACATCTTCGACATCAAGCCCGACTCGATTTACTGGTGCGCTGCGGATATCGGCTGGGTGACCGGGCACAGCTACATCGTCTACGCGCCGCTGTGTAACGGGACGACCGGGGTCATTTACGAAGGCGTCCCCGACTTTCCGGATAAGGACCGCTGGTGGTCGATTATCGAGCGCTACAAGGTCGACGTGCTGTACACGGCCCCGACGGCGATCCGCACCCATATGAAGTGGGGACCGGAATACGCCAAAAAGCACGACCTGAGCTCGCTGCGCTTGCTTGGCACTGTGGGTGAGCCGATCAACCCCGAGGCCTGGATCTGGTATCGGGAGAACGTCGGCGGCGGCAAGACGCCGGTGGTCGACACCTGGTGGCAGACCGAGACCGGCATGATCCTGATCACCCCGCTGCCCGGGGTGACCACCCTGAAGCCGGGCTCGGCCACCAAGCCGTTTCCGACGGTCGAGGCCGCTGTCTACAACGATGCCGGTGAAGAGGTCGGCCCCGGAGGTGGGGGCTATCTGGTGCTGAAGCGGCCCTGGCCCGCGATGCTGCGCGGGATCTTCAAGGATCATGATCGCTATGTTCAGACGTACTGGAGCAAGTTCAAAGACGTCTACTTTGCGGGTGACGGCGCCCGAATCGATGAGAATGGCGACTTCTGGTTGCTCGGTCGGGTGGACGATGTCATGAACGTGAGCGCGCACCGGATCTCGACCATCGAGGTGGAAAGCGCTCTGGTAGCGCATCCGAAAGTCGCGGAAGCGGCCGTCTGTGGGCGGGCCGACAAGCAAACCGGACAGGCGATCGTCGCCTTCGTCACCTTGCGGGGTGGGGCCGAAGGCTCACCCGAGATGCTGCGCGAGCTGCGCGCCTTCGTCGGGGAGAAGATCGGCAAGATCGCCGCTCCGGCCAACATCGTCTTTACGCCGGACCTGCCAAAGACCCGGTCCGGCAAGATCATGCGTCGCCTGCTTCGGGACGTCGCGGAAAATCGTCCGCTCGGCGACACGACGACGCTGGCGGACCCCGCGGTCGTCAGTGAAATCGACCGGCGGGCCAAGACCGAGGCGGCGAAAGAGGAGGCGTCAGCCTAGCGCGTCAGGTACGGCCCTGCTGGAGGATTCGGTATAGCGCGCTGAAGTCGAGGTGGGAATCGCGTAACTGGTCGAGGCGGTCGCGCAGCGCGTAGACGTCCGACTGGAGCCGGTTGATCTCCTCGGCGTGGTCGACGTTCGTCGCCTCCTGCTCAGCGATCAGCTCGCGCCGGCGGCGGATCTTTTCGCTGATCGTCTTCTCGACGCTTTCCCATTGCGCCGAGAGCTCGCGCAACTGGCGATCGAGAGCGGCCAGCTCGCTGGTCAACTCCTGGTGAGAGCCGCTGTCGCTGGTGGTCGCCATCATTTCGACCGAGCCTTATGCGGGAGATCCCGTTGTCGGCGGGTTGCAACCGGCTGCTGGCCGGCCAGCTGCTCGACGGCGCCGCGCAGCGCATAGGGGTCGTTGTACACGAAGCGCATGGTCGGGCCTTCCTTGCGGCGATTGTAACCCGGCAAGGCGGGCGCGAGGCGCGGCTAGAATACGTCCTCGTGCCGAGGTAGCTCAGTTGGTAGAGCACACGACTGAAAATTGTGGTGTCGCCAGTTCGATTCTGGCCCTCGGCACCATAAACGCTTCCCCGACGCGACCTCGACGGCGTACGCTCAGACTGCCGACCGCCTCTGGCATAGGAGAGGAATCGAGGTAAAA
>VBEQ01000018.1:27757-44731 GCA_005881235.1 Chloroflexota bacterium
GCAACGCTATGCGCTGCTGTTCATGCCGGGAAGCTATGGATCCAAGACACATCCGCTCAACTTCAAGGTCGGCTACTACACCAGCGTGGCAGGGCTTGGCCTCAGCCCCGGCGATGTCGTCATCAATGGCTCGGTCTACGTCCGCAATCAGTGCTTCGGCCCCGGCAATTGCGTCGCGCTCGATAATTTCTGGCGGTCGTTGTCGAACCTGACCATCAACGTGACCACGCCGGGCTTCGGCTGCTATTCCGGCGAGTTCTGGGCCGTCTCCCAGGCGGCCCCGATGCGTCGCGTCCATGTCAATGGCTTCGCCACCCTGATGGACTATTGCACCGGCCCGTCATTTGCCAGTGGCGGGTTCATCGCCGATTCGGCGTTCGACGGGAGCACAGTGGTCAATGGCTCACAGCAGCAGTGGCTGGTCAGAAACAGCAGGCTCGACGGCTGGACCAACGGCGTCTGGAACCAGGTCTTCTCGGGCGTCGTCGGGGCGCCCGCCCAGTGCTTCCCCAGTCAAAAGTCATGCGGCGGGCCCTATACCACCGTGGCGACCAGCCCGGTGACTCGTGAGGCGCCCTACCTCTACCTTGACGCGGCCGGGAACTACCAGGTGTTCGTGCCCGCGGTGCAGCGCAACGCTTCGGGAACGACATGGGCGGCGGGCCGGACGCCGGGTGCCTCGATCCCGATCAGCCGGTTCTTCATTGCCCGGCCGAGCGACTCGGTGCAGACGATCAACAACCAGCTGTCCAGGGGCAAGAACCTCATCCTCAGCCCGGGCATCTATCGCCTCGAGGCGCCGATTCGAGTGAAGCACGATGACACCGTCGTGCTCGGTCTCGGGTTCCCAACCCTGGTTCCGCAGGATGGGAACGCCGCCCTGAGGGTCTCCAACGCGAACGGCGTTGACCTTTCCGGCATGATCGTCGATGCCGGCCCGGAGCGTTCACCGGTCCTGTTGCAGGTTGGAAGCGGCCGAAGCGAAGGCGACGATGGCGACGGGAACGATCACAATGCCTCGAATCCGTCGGCGCTCCAGGATGTCTTCTTCCGCATCGGCGGAGCGACGCCAGGCAGGGCCACGACCGCGCTCGTCATCAACAGCGACGACGTCATCCTCGATGACATCTGGTCCTGGAGGGCCGATCATGGCAACGGCGTGGGCTGGACGGCCAACACGGCTGATACCGGCGTCGTCGTCAACGGCGACAGCGTCACCGCTTACGGCCTCTTCGTGGAGCACTATCAGAAATACAACGTGATCTGGAATGGGAATCGTGGCACGGACATCTTCTTCCAGAACGAGCTGCCCTACGACGTGCCGAACCAGGCCGCCTGGATGGAAGCACCCGGTGTCGACGGCTTCGCAGCCTTCAAGGTCGCGCCCGGCGTGACCAGCTTCAGGGGGTACGGCATGGGGAGCTACAGCTTCTTCAACCAGGGCGTGGATATCTTCGCCGATCACGCCTTCGAGGTCCCCACAACGCTTCCGCTGGCCAGCCTCAACGACCTGTTGACCATCTTCCTCGACCCTTCGCACGGTTCCGGAGGCATCCGGCATGTGGTCAACGATGTTGGTGGGTCGTCGACGAAGGCCAACCCGGACACCCCGGTTACCGTGGTGAGCTATCCGTAATCGTCCGACCTCAAATCAGCACGGGGCCGGGAGAGTCCCGGCCCCGTGAAGCTTGCCTAGCTCAGTTCGCCAGTCGGAAGTGGCGTCGCGCCTCGCCCGAGGTATCCGTCGTCACCTGGTTGTTCGAGGGCGCGGCTAGCGTGGCCGGAATCGACCGCACCGTCGTCGTGGTCACGCCGGCGCTCGTGACGCTCTTCAGCACGTATCCGCCTGCTCCGCCGAGGATCAGCGCGGCGAGAAAGACCATGACCGCTCCGACGATGCCGCCTGACGACCGCTGCAGTCTGTAAGTCGCTTGCATGGAATTCTCCTTTCTGTGTCGTTTTGGACAGCACGACCATACGGCTGTTGACGAGGGGTGCTGATGACGGGCGTCACACATTGCCAGTGCCGTTCGATACTGCTGAATCTGGGTACACTCCAGAGGTGAGCACCAAGATCTCGAAAACCGATGCGGAGTGGCGCGCCGAGCTGACGCCAGAGCAATACGACATCCTGCGCGGGAAGGGAACCGAGCGGCCGTTCACCGGCAAATACGTCCACACCAAGGCTGACGGCACCTACACCTGCGCCGCTTGCGGCGCCGAGCTGTTCAACTCGAAGACGAAGTTCGAGTCGGGCACGGGCTGGCCGAGCTTCTACGAGCCGGTCAACACCGAGAACGTCGAGCTCCGCTCGGACAACAGCTTCTTCATGCGCCGGACGGAGGTCCTCTGCCGAAACTGCGGTTCGCACCTCGGCCACGTGTTCGACGACGGACCGGACCCGACGGGCCAGCGCTACTGCATCAATTCGGCGGCGCTCGACCTCAAGCCTTCCGAGCCGACCAGCTAAACGCCGGCCTTCGACCTACCAGTTCGACTCCATGTCGATCAGTCCTTTGCGCCGGGCCTGACGGTCCGCCCAGGTGAAGACGAGGTGCGCCAGGAGGAGCGTGGCTACCGTCGTCACCACCAATCGCAGCATGACGTCCCCATCGGACAGCGCGGGAAACATCCGGATGGCCTGCGAACCGAGGAGGCTACGCCGGATCAGTTCCATCCAGTAGACGAGCGGCGACAGGCTGGCGAGCGTCGCGAGGACCCCGGGTAGAACGGTGATCGGGAAGATCGCACCTGAGATCACGTAGAGGACTCCGGAGCCCAGTTCGCCGTAGCCGTGCGCATCGACGGCCTGGAGCAGCAGCAGCCCGTAGGCCATCGCCATCCCGATCACCGCCAGTAGCGCCAGGAAGGAGGCCGACAGCAAAAGGGGGTAGTTGACGCCAAGTGGATGGATCGGCAGACGGAGCGCCACCGTGGCGACGACCAGCACGATCACGGCAGAGGCCGCCGCACTGGCCAGCTGGGCCAGCCCGCGACCCAGAAGGTAGACATAGAAATGTGCCGGGCTGGTGTAGACGTATTTCAGCATCTTGTATTCGCCGCGGTCTTCGACGATGCCGTTGCTGAGGCCGGCAAATCCGTACTGCACGAACGACCAGAACGCTACCCCACTGACAAGGAAGGCGAGGTAGGCACCCGTACCAGGTGCGCCACCGCTGATGACGCGATACATGATCACCAGGATGAACGCCGCCGAGAGCGGTCGGAGAACCGAGTAGATGACGAAGATCAGGGGCTGGGTCCAGTTGCTCGAAATCTTCCAGCCAAGCCGGGTCGCGGCCTTGAAACCGCGCCATTGCGCGATGGCCTCGCTCATGTGGAGCGCAGGATCAGACGGGCGTCCTGACGGGATTGCAGCTCCAGGTAGCGAAGGCTGACCTGAGAGAGCACCCCGTAGGCCACGATCTGGACGACAATCGCGACGACTTCCCACGCCAGAGGGACGAACTGTGGTGTACCCGGAAGAACGAGTTGACGGATGGCATCCAGGCCGAGCGTCAGCGGGATCAGCGACCCGAGGCCGCCGACGACCGCACCGAGGCTGCGGACCGGAAAGTAGAAACCGCTGAGGAAGTAGATCGGCTCTTGTAGCGCATCCGCCAGCTGCCACGCCTCACGCTGATAGAAGAGGAAAAGGCTGGCCAGCACCATGCCGAGGCAGTAGAGGGCGCAGACCGTCAGCACGAAAATGCCGAGGGCCGGTAGCAGGCTCGCCGTCGAGTAGCCGATGCCAAAGAGCGTCGACGCGACCAGGAGGACGGCGGCCGACCGCGTCAGACTCATATAGACGCCGCCCAGGGCCATGCCCAGCAGGATCGCCGCCAGGCTGGTCGGCGCCATGGCGAAGAGCTCGAGGTTTCCACCGCCACGATCCCAAAAGAATTGGGTCGCCATCGACCAGATCACGTTCTGCCAGAACGCCAGCAACACCCCGCCCAGCACGACGAAGCCGAGATAACGGGCGGGCGCGTGCAGCGCCCGGTAGACATAGATCATGGCGATCGTCCCGATCAGCGGCAGGAGCGTTTCCGTCACGAGCCAGGTCAGGTTTCGATGGGACCCGACGAAGCGCGGGTAGGCGCGCGCGACGATCGTCTTGAAGAAGATCCGGATCGCCGAGGGATGGTTCATGCCTGCTCCTCCTCGGCCATTCCGCGGCCGACGAGCTTGACAAAGGCATCCTCCAGGGTGGGCTCGCGTTTCTGCACGCCCCGGATCTGGCGACCGGACCCCTCGACCACTCGCATGACGCCGCTGAGTGCCGCGTCGCTGGACAGGTGAAGACTGAACCGGTCAATCCCGTCCTGCTCGGAGACGCTGGCGGCGGCGACGCCGTCGACGGCACGCAACGCATCCAACAGCCGGTTGCCGGGACTGAGCTGGAGATCAACGATCGCGTCCTGCTGGACCTGCTGCTTCAACTCGGCGGGCGTACCCTGGGCCACGATGCGACCGCGATTGACGATGGCCACCCGATCGCAGAGCTCGTCGGCCTCCATCATGTAGTGCGTCGTGAGGATGACGGTTCGACTCGGATCTTCCGCCATCCAGCGGCGCACCTCGTCGCGAACATCGCGGGCGGCGCCGACGTCAAGCGCCACGGTCGGCTCGTCGAGGAACAGAATGCGCGGATTGGTGATCAGGCCGCGGATCAGGTTCATCTTCTGGCGCATGCCGCTGGAGAGTGCGGAGACGCGCCGGTCGGCAGCCTCGCTCAGCCCCAGCCGTTCCAGCAGCTCCGCGATGTGGCGCCGAACCTGCGCGCTGGGCATGCCGTAGAACTGCGAGAACATCCACAACTGCTCCCTGACCTTGAGCATGCCGAAGCCGACGTTCTCGCCTCCAGAGACCATGGCGATCCGATGGCGCACCTCCCGAAACTGGCGGATGACGTCGAGGCCGTCGACAAAGGCTTCCCCAGACGACGGAAGCAGCAGGGTCACGAGGATCTTGATCAGCGTGGTTTTGCCGGCACCGTTGGGGCCGAGCACGCCGAAACGCTCGCCGCGGCGGACCTGGAGGTCGATTCCATCGAGGGCCACGACCTCCTGGCGGCGCGAGCGATAGACGCGCCGAAGCGCTTTGGTCTCGACGGCGATGTCCATGGGCTGGAGGATTCTACTGCGGGCGGGCGATCAGGCGGCCTTGACGGCGGCGACCAGCTTCATCAGTGAGTCCTTGGCGTCGCCGAACAGCATGACGGTCTTGGGATCGTAAAGGAGCTCGTTGTCGATGCCGGCGAAGCCAGGCCGCATGCTGCGTTTCATGAAGACGATGTTTTTCGCCTCGTCGGCGTTGAGGATCGGCATGCCGTAGATCGGGCTGCCCGGGGAGTTGTGCGCAGCCGGGTTGACGACGTCGTTGGCCCCAACGACCAGGGCCACATCCGCGGACTTGAACTCGTCGTTGATCTGGTCCATTTCCTTGAGCTGTTCGTAGGGGACGTTCGCCTCGGCCAGCAAGACGTTCATGTGGCCGGGCATCCGGCCCGCGACCGGGTGGATCGCGTACTCGACCTCGACGCCGCGCTTCTCCAGCTCGTCGGCGAGCTCCCGCACGGCGTGCTGACCCTGAGCAACCGCCAGGCCGTAACCGGGCACGATGATCACTTTCCGCGAATAGGCGAGCAGGGTGGCGATGTCCTCTGGCGATCCCGACCGGACCGATTTTCCTTCAGCGCCTACCGCGCCCGCCGGCCCGGCGGTCGCCGCACCGAAGGCGCCGAAGAGGACGTTGCCGAGCGAGCGGCCCATCGCATCGCTCATCAACTTGGTGAGCAGCGTACCGGACGCGCCGACGAGGGTGCCGGCCACGATCAGCGCGAAATTCCCGAGAACGAACCCACTGGCCGCGACCGCGAGGCCGGTAAACGCGTTCAGCATGGAAATGACGACCGGCATGTCCGCTCCGCCGATGGGCAGCACGAAGGCGACACCAAGGACCAGGCCGAGGATCAGCAGCGGGACGAAGATGACGGGCGTCGATGCGATCGCGATCAGGTAGACGGCCAGTGCGACGATGGCGAGCGCGAGCACGCCGTTGACGATCTGCTGGCCGGGATAGGTGATGGGTGTCCCGGTCATCAGTGCCTGGAGCTTGGCGAAGGCGATCAGGCTGCCGGCGAAGGAGACGGAGCCGATCACGATGCTGAAAACGCTGGGAAAGACGAGCGCGAAGGGCGGATGCGAGCTCTGCAGCAGGAGTTCGGAGACGGCGACGAGGGCGGCGGCCCCCCCGCCGACCCCGTTGAAGAGGGCCACCATCTGCGGGATGGCCGTCATCTTGACGCGGCGCGCTCCCAGGGCCCCGATGGGGATTCCGATCAAAAGGCCGATCAGCGTGATCACGATGCCCGCCTCGGTGAAATGCAGCAGCGGGATCGTCGCCAGCAACGCGATCGCCATGCCCACGGCGGCGATCTGGTTGCCGCGGCGCGCGCTTCGCGGCGAGCTCAGCTGAATGAGGCCGACGATGAAGAGCACCGCGGCCACGAGGTAGGCGAGCGCAACCGCTACCGTCACCCGGGCTTCTTCTCTTCTTGCACCGGCTTCCCTTTCTGCGCAGGGGTGCCGCGGCCCTTGAACATCTCCAGCATCCGGTCGGTCACGACGAAGCCGCCGACCACGTTGATGGTGGCGAGGATGACGGCGACCAGGCCCAGGGCGATCTGCAACGGGTCGTGGGCGGTGGCGGCGATCAGGATGGCGCCGACCAGGATGATGCCGTGGATGGCGTTCGTGCCCGACATGAGCGGCGTGTGGAGGATCGTCGGCACCTTGGAAATTACTTCGAAGCCGACGAAGATCGCGAGCACGAAGACGGTGAACTCGTTGAGCAGGCTGTTGTCGTTCACCGGCTGGCGGCCTCCACCAGTTCTTTGGCACGTTCGTTGACGATCGCGCCATCGTGCGTGACGCAGGCGCCCTTGACGATCTCGTCGTTGAAGTCCAGCTTCAGGGTGCCGTCCTTGACGAGCAGCAGCAGCAAGGTCGAGACGTTCTTGCTGTAGAGCTGGCTGGCGTGGACCGGCATCGTGCTCGGGAGATTGCGGGTCCCATCGATGGTGACGCCGCCAACCTGGATGATCTTGCCGGCCTCGGTCAGCTCGCAGTTCCCGCCGGTTTCCGCCGCGAGGTCGACGATCACCGAACCGGCGCGCATCCGGCGAACCATGTCCGCTGTGACCAGGATCGGCGCCTTGCGGCCGGGGATCGCCGCGGTCGTGATGACGACATCGGAGGCGGCGACCCGGTCACCGATCAGCTCGCGCTGCCGCCGAAGGAAATCCTCCGACTGCTCGCGAGCATAGCCGCCCGTGCCCTCCTGGGCCTCGAGCGGGAGTTCCAGGAAGGTGGCGCCCAGACTCTTGACCTCGTCTTTCACCGCCGGCCGGACGTCGTAGGCCTCCACCACGGCGCCCAGGCGCCTCGCGGTGGCGATCGCCTGCAACCCGGCGACGCCCGCGCCCATCACCAGCACGCGGGCGGGGGCGACCGTTCCGGCGGCGGTCATGAGCAGGGGAAAGAACTTGGGAAGGTGGTTGGCGCCGAGAAGGACCGCCTTGTAGCCAGCGATGCCGGCCTGCGAGGAGAGGGCATCCATGCTCTGCGCCCGGCTGATGCGAGGCACCAGGTCCAGGCTGAAAGCGCTGACCTTGCGTTTGGCCAGCGCGCCGATCACGTCGGCATTGATGGCGGGCTGCAAGAAGCTGATCAGCACGCTCCCTTCGCGCAGCCGGCCAACTTCGTCGGAAGTCGGTGGCTGGACTTTGAGGACGGCGTCGCCCGCGAAGGCCGTCGGCGCGTCGGTCAGGTTGGCGCCGGCGTCGATGTAGGCGGCGTCGCTGAAGAACGCCGGCTCGCCGGCGCCCGCTTCGACCATAACCTGGATGGTGGCTTTCACCAGACCGCGGGCCGTTTCCGGCACGATGGCGACGCGCCGCTCACCGGCAAGGGTCTCCTTCGGAACGCCGACCTTCATCAGGCCGGCGATCCCTGGAGCAAGGCCCTCGCGGCAGGGACCTGGCGCGCGAACTCCGCAAGATCGAAATAAACCCGTTCGCCGGTGAAGCGCCCGTCCCTGACCGGGAAGAAGATGACGACGCGATAGCGGAGCTCATGCCCGCTCGGCTCGACGCCGAAGAGTGGGCCCTCCATGCGCCCGAAGATCCCAGACTCTTCGACGATGCAGTCGTCGGCGTCGACGCGGTTGAGCAGGGTCAGCTTCACGTTCGGGATCGCGCGCCAGAGGCCGCGGTAAAACTCTCGAACCTCGTCTTTACCGTGCCAGCGCCGTCCGAGCGGGACGACCTCGTACTCGCAATCCTCATACAAGGTCGCGACCAGGCGCTCGAGTTCACGGCGGTTTTCGGCGCGCGCGTGCTCGATCCAGAGTCGATAGTTGGCTTGCGCGAGGGGACTCTGGGCCCGGGTTTCGAAGGGGCTGCTCTGCAGTCCGGCCTGCGCCACATATAGAAGGATATCAACGGGGTCGTCGCCAGCTGCACGCGCGGGCAACGCGGCATAGGGGAGTCGCGCAGATTGACACGCAGCTGTCGGGGAGGGGTTCAAGAATGTGAAGCATGGGCGACGACTCAAGCGTTCGTCGGGCTTATCGCTACCGGATATACCCGACCGCGCGCCAGCGATTGGCCATGGAAGCCCAGCTTCGTTTTGCATGCGAACTCTACAACGCAGCGCTCGAGCAGCGGCGTGATGCGTGGCGGCGTGGGCGCCATACAGTCACACTCTTCGAGCAGTTTAGGGACCTCACGGATGTTCGCGCCGCCGGCATCGGGCCGGTCGCGATGAACTGCACGGCTATGCGAGATCCGCTGCGCCGATTAGACCGCGCCTTCGAAGCCTTCTTCCGTCGATTGGAGGCTGGGGTTAAGCCCGGTTACCCCCGGTTCCGATCCTCCCGCCGATATGACAGTCTGACCTGGGCCGATGGCTGGGCCGTGCGCGACTGTCGAGAGCTCCCTGCAACCGCTGTGGCGCGCACCGTAACTGTCCGTAGCGTCGCGGGAAGATGGTACGCGTGCTTTTCGCTTTTGCTGCCGCCTCGACCAAGAGTCTCCGCTGGTCCGAGGGCCGCGGTTGGTATTGATCTCGGCGTGCAGCATTTCCTCACGCTATCCACCGGCGACCACGTGGCGGGTCCGCGTGCCTACAGGGCATCCGTGCGGCGGCTAAGGGTGATCCAGCGTCGGCTGTCGCGCCAGAAGAAGGGTTCCCGCCGACAGCAAACCGTGGGACTCTTGTTAGCTCGTAAGCACGACCGGATTCGGAACCTTCGTCGCGACCATGCCCATAAGCTCTCCCACCGGCTGGTTGCCGATTTTGCGCTGATCGCCGTTGAGGATCTCAACTTCCGTGGGCTGGCGAGTGGATTTCTCGCAAAACACGTGAGCGACCAGGGATGGGCGGCGTTCCTAACCGTACTGAAGTACAAAGCGGCAGAGGCTGGTACTCGAGTGGTACGGGTCGCTCCCGCCGGCACTTCACAGGTGTGCAGTCCTCGTGCAAGGTCGCGACCAGCCGCTCGAGCTCACGGCGGTTTTCGGCGCGCGCGTGCTCGATCCAGAGTCGATAGTTGGCTTGCGCGAGGGGACTCTGGGCCCGGGTTTCAAAGGGGCTGCTCTGCAGTCCGGCCTGCGCCACATTAGTAAGGATATCAATGGGCCGCTGCTACGATGGTCGTGTTTTGGCGCCGCACCGTGTGACCTTGATCCCAGGCGATGGGGTCGGTCCGGAAGTCAGCGAAGCCACCCGCCGTGTCCTGGAAGCGACCGGCGTCCAGTTCGATTGGGACGTGCAGAACGCAGGCCTGGCCGTAATGGACAAGTACGGCACGCCGATGCCCGAGCACGTGCTGGAGTCGATCCGGCGCAACAAAGTCGCAATCAAAGGGCCGCTGACGACTCCGATCGGGAAGGGGATCCGATCGGTGAACGTCGCGTTGCGCAAGGAGCTCGACCTCTACGCGCTCGTCCGCCCCTGCAAGAGCTATCCAGGTGTTCGCTCCCGCTACGACAACATCGACCTGATCATCGTGCGCGAAAACACCGAGGACATCTATGCCGGGATCGAGTTCCAGGAGGGCAAGCCGGAAACCGAGCAGATGATCAAGGAGATCAGCGCCGCGACCGGCAAGCCGATCCGGCCCGACTCGGGGCTCAGCATCAAACCCATTTCGGTGACCGCGAGCGCGCGCATCGTCAACTTTGCTTTCAATTACGCCCGCAGCCATGGACGGCGAAAGGTGACCGCCGTGCACAAGGCCAACATCATGAAGTTCACCGACGGCCTCTTCCTGCAAGTGGCGCAGGAGATCGCCAAAGAGCACCCGGACATCCAGTTCAATGACCGCATCGTCGACAACATGTCGATGCAGCTGGTGCAGAACCCGAAGGAATACGACGTGATCGTCATGCCCAACCTCTACGGCGACATCCTGTCCGACCTGGCGGCCGGCCTGGTGGGCGGGCTCGGCCTGGCCCCCGGCGCCAACCTGGGGGATGAGATCGCGCTCTTCGAGGCGACGCACGGCAGTGCCCCGAAATACGCGGGCACCAACAAGATCAACCCGATGGCGATGATGCTGTCCGGGGTGATGATGCTGCGCCACCTGGGCGAGACCTACGCCGCCAACATGCTGGAGGGGGCCATCGCGGAGACCATCCGGGAGGGGCGTCACGTCACCTACGACATGAAGGCGGAGCGCAACGATCCCTCCGCGGTAGGCACTACCCAGGTGACCGATGCGATCGTCGCCCGGCTGGAAAAGGCCCGCACCCCCACCACGATCTAGGGCCCCCACCCTGCCCTCCCCCGCAAGCGGGGGGTCGGAATAGCACGGAATGAATTGGGGCGGGCGCGGGTAGACTTAACAGCAACATGGCCAGTTATCGAGACATGCTCAAAGCCGTCAAATCACGGATCCGTGAAGTCGACGTCCGGCAACTGGACGCCTCGCGCAACGGGTCCGGCAAGCCGGTCGTCATCGACATTCGCGAGCAAGACGAGGTGGAGCAGGGCATCATTCCCGGCGCTATCCATATTCCTCGCGGCTATCTCGAGTCACGGGTCGAGCAGTACGTACCCGACGTTGGAACCCCGGTGGTGGCTTACTGTGCCGGAGGGAGCCGGTCCGCGTTCGCGGCCGAGACCCTCCAGCAGATGGGGTACAAAGACGTCGCCTCGCTCAAGGGCGGCTTCGGCGCCTGGAAGGACGCCGGCCTGAACTTTGTCGTTCCGCGCGAACTGACGCCGGCCCAACAGAAGCGATACAGCCGCCACGTACTGATCCCCGAGGTGGGGAAGGAGGGGCAGCTGAAGCTGCTCGACTCCAAGGTGCTGATCATCGGCGCCGGAGGCCTCGGCTCGCCTGCTGGCTATTACCTGGCGGCCGCCGGTGTGGGCACCATCGGCATCGTCGATTCGGACACGGTCGACGAGAGCAATCTGCAGCGCCAGATCCTTCACAACAGCAAGCGGATCGGGCAGCCGAAGGTCGACTCGGCCAAGCAGACGCTCGAGGACCTCAACCCCGACGTCAAGGTCGTCCCCTACCAGCAGCGACTGACGCGCGACAACATCATCGAGCTCTTCAAGGACTACGACTTGATCGTCGACGGCAGCGACAACTTCCCGACGCGCTACCTGGTCAACGATGCGAGCGTGCTGCTGAAGAAAACCGTGGTGCACGGCAGCATCTTCCGCTTCGACGGCCAGGTGAGCGTTTTCCAGCCGTTTGTCGGACCCTGCTACCGCTGCGTCTTTCCCGAGCCACCGCCGCCGGAGTTGGCGCCGAGCTGCGACGAGGCCGGAACGCTGGGAATCCTCCCGGGCATCATCGGCTTGTTCGAAGCCAACGAGGCGGTCAAGATGCTGCTCGGTATTGGCGAGCCGCTGGTCGGCCGGCTGCTGATGATCGATGCCCTGACGGACGAGTTTCGGACGCTGCGGCTGAAGCGGGATCCGAAGTGCCCGGTCTGCGGTGAGGGCGCCCACTTCAAGGATTTCGTGGACTACGAAGTCTCGACGGCGATCCCGACGCCCGCCTGATGCCAGGATCCCCGAACGGTCTCGTCCGCGTGCTCGTGGTGATGGCACACCCCGACGACGCCGAGTTCGGCGCCGCGGGCACACCTGATCCTTACCGACGGCAACCGTGGGAGCAGCGACCCGGCGATGACCGCGGAACGCCTCGCCCAGATCCGTCATGCGGAGCAGCGGGCGGCGGCGATGAAGCTCGGTGTCAAGGACGTCTTCTTTCTCGGCTATGACGACGGCTCGCTTCAGCCCACACTCGATCTGCGCCGCCAGATCACCCGCTGGATCCGCCGAACCAAGCCAGACGTCGTCATGGCTCCTGATCCCACGCGTCGCTGGACCGGGCAGCGCTACATCAATCACCCTGACCATCGGGCGGCCGGCGATGCCACCCTGGACGCGATCATCCCGGGATCCGACACGCGGTTGGTGTTTCCCGAGCTGCTTGACGAGGGGCTCGAGCCACACCAGGTCAGAGAGATTTACCTGACGGGTTCGAACGAGCCCGATGCCTGGGTGGACATCAGCGACACGATCGATCTCAAGATCGAGGCCTTGCGCGAGCACAAGAGTCAGGTTGGCGAGTGGTCCGAGCTCGAGCAAACGATCCGGGAACGGGCCGCCGAGATGGCGAAGGGCCAGGACTTTCCCGTCGCGGAAGGCTTCAAATACTTCAGGCTGCACGAGTAAAAGACCGCACGGCTGAGGCTGAGCCACGGGCGTTTTGAAGGCGTAAAGTCGTCCGGTCTACCCGGCGACTCCGGGAGATCGTATTCGCCTTTGAGGAGGTGCCAAGCATGCACGGACGCGTAATTCGCATGAAGGGCGATCCCGCCAGAACCGATGAGGACCTCAAGCTATGGACGCAGAACATCCTGCCCCTTATCAAAAGCCAGAAAGGCTTCGCGGGGGTGTCGCTCATGGGGAATCGGAAGACCGGGGACGGTCTGAGCGTTGCCTACTGGGAGACCGAACAGGATATGAAGGCGGCTCGGGCAAAGGTTCGTCCGGAGGCCGACAAGGTCATGCAGCCGGCGGGGCGGAGCATCACCGAGGAAAACGAGTGCGAGGTCGCCGTCCAGGAGCGCTTCAAGCCCGCGAAATCGGGAACCTGGGTTCGCGTCACAACCATCGAAGGGGATCCGGCGAGAGTTAACGAGGCCATCGCCGACTACAAGGCCAAGGCCGTGCCGACCGTCCAGAAGCAGCCTGGCGCACGAGCCGCCATTCTCTTGGTCGACCGCAAGGCCGGCAAGAGTTTCTCGGGCACGATCTGGGACACGGAGAAGGATCTCCAGAACAGCGAAGCTGCCGTGGCGGGGATCCGCAAGGATATCGCCGGCAAGGTGGGCCCCGGGGCTCCGAAGGTCGAGGCCTTCGAGGTCCTCTATACGGAGATTCCGGCCGCGGTCGTCACGCGCTAAACCAATCGGGGCTCAGGGACCGGTTGGGTTCCTGAGCCCACCCGACCCAGGCGAAGCAAGGCCCCTGGGCTTGCGCGGCGAACATATGTTCGCTAAGATGCTCCAGGCATGTCGGTCGAGATGGTGCTGGATCGGCTTCTCGTTCAGGATGAGTTCCGCCGCCATCTGACGCTCGACCACACCCTGCCAGCCCGCCAGGCCCGCTACGCCGGTTTTCCCGATTCGCTGGACATGCGCCTGGGCCAGGCGCTGGCGGCCCGCGGGATCACCCGCCTCTACACCCACCAGGCCGAGGCGACCAACCTGGCCCTGGGCGGCAAAGACCTGGTGGTCGTGACGCCCACCGCGTCGGGAAAAACCGCCTGCTACAACCTGCCGGTCCTACAAGCGATGCTCAAGGACCCGGAGGCCAGAGCGCTCTACCTGTTTCCGACCAAGGCGCTGGCGCAGGATCAGCTGGCCGAGCTTCACGGCCTCGTCGGTGAGATGAAGGTCGATCTCAAGACCTACACGTACGACGGTGACACGCCGGTCAGCGCCCGCCAGGCGATCCGCCAGGCCGGCCACATCGTCGTCACCAACCCCGACATGCTGCACACCGGCGTGCTGCCCCATCACACCCGCTGGGTGAAGCTGTTCGCCAACCTTCGCTATGTCGTGATCGACGAGCTGCACGCCTATCGTGGCGTTTTCGGCAGCCACCTCGCCAACGTGCTGCGCCGTTTGTGGCGCGTCTGCGCGTTCTATGACAGCCATCCCGTGGTCATCTGTTGCTCGGCGACGATCGCCAATCCAAAAGAGCTGGCCGAACGCTTGACCGGCCGCGCGATGACGTTGGTCGACGACAACGGCGCCCCGAGCGGGCCCAAGCGCCTGCTCTTTTACAACCCGCCGGTCGTCAATCGCGAGCTTGGCATCCGGCGCTCCTCCACCCTGGAGAGCCAGAAGATCGCGGAGGCGTTTCTGCGCGGCGGGGTGCAAACCATCGTCTTCGGACGCACGCGCCTGCAGGTCGAAATCTTGCTCAGCTATCTGCAGGAGTCGCTCGTCAACCGGCTGGGCAAGACGGGGACGATCCGCGGCTATCGGGGTGGCTACCTGCCGTTGCAGCGGCGCGAGATCGAGCACGGCTTGCGGGACGGATCGGTCCGCGGCGTGGTCAGCACCAACGCGCTCGAGCTCGGGATCGACATCGGGCACCTCGATGCCGCCGTTCTCTGTGGTTACCCCGGAACGATCGCCAGCGCCTGGCAGCAGATCGGCCGCGCCGGGAGGCGCCGTGGTGCCGCGGCCGCGGTCTATGTGGCGTCGAGCAGCCCGCTCGATCAATACCTGGTCAACCATCCCGAGTATTTCCTTGGGAGAGACCCGGAGCAGGGACTGATCGACCCGGACAACCTGCTGATCCTCAGCGCGCACCTCCAGGCCGCGACCTTCGAGCTGCCGCTGTCGAACGGCGAGCCCTTCGGTCAGGCGCCGGTCGCGGAACTGCTGCGCATCCTGGAAGAAGACGGCGCGGTCCACCAGGCGGGCGATACCTGGCACTGGAGTGCCGATGCCTTTCCCGCCGAAGGCGTCAGCCTGCGCAGCGCCAACGCGGACAACGTCGTCATCGTCGACGTCACCAGGGGCGCCAGCGTCGTTGGCGAGATGGACCAATTCTCAGCCCCTGTGTTCCTGCACGAGGAAGCGATCTACCTGCACGAGGGCCTCCAGTACCACGTGGACCGGCTCGATTGGGAGGAGAAGAAAGCCTACGTGCGGCCCGTCAAGGTCGACTACTACACCGACGCCAACCTGGCGGTCAGTATCAAAGTGCTCGAGACGTTTCAGAGCCGTCCACCGGAGCCGCTCGCGGTCCATCACGGCGAGGTGCGGGTGACCGCGTTGCCAACCATCTTCAAGAAGATCCGCTTCCATACCCACGAGAACATCGGATCGGGCCCCATCAGCCTGCCGGAGCAGCAATTGCACACCACCGCGTTCTGGCTCGAGATACCCACCGATGTCGCCAGCCAGTTTCCCCGGGCGGCGATGCAGGGCGGCCTGCAGGGGTTGGCGAACGTCGTCACGCAGGTGGCGTGTCTTTTCCTGATGTGTGACGTGCGGGACCTCGGCGCCTATGCGGAGACGCGGGCGCCGCACACGGGCACACCGGCCGTCTTCGTCTACGAGCGCTACCCCGGCGGCGTCGGGATGAGCGCGCGGCTCTTCGAGACGGCGGGCGCAGTGATGGCGGCCGCGCACGACCTGGTCTCGCAGTGCGGCTGCGAGAGTGGCTGCCCATCGTGCGTTGGCCCGGCGCTGGAGGTGGGGGAGGAGGGGAAAGCGGTGGCCCTGCGCCTGCTCGAGCTGGCGGCGCTGGTTCCCGCGCCGGCGCGGTGACCGCCGACCTCGTTGCGCTGCGCGAGCGCATCGCCGCCATCACCGCGCGTCCCACGAGTTCCCGGACATCTATCGCGCCGAAACTGCACGGATTTCCCTCCCCCTTTGGTGGAGGGCAGCGTGGGGTTTTGCCGGCCAATTGCATCGAAGAAACCACGCCATACGGACCGGTTGTCGTGCGCCGGGAATGGTTTCCGGACGATGGCGACCGCGGCGTCGAGGCGCTCGCCACCTGTCTCGGCCTGGCACCGGATGATCTGCGACGGCCGCTGTTCCTCGACACGGAAACGACCGGGCTGTCCGGTGGCACCGGCACCGTCGCCTTCCTCGTCGGGCTTGCGTGGCGCGAGGCGGACGGTTTGACGCTCGCCCAGTACTTTCTCCGCGACTTCGACGAGGAAAATGCGCTGCTCTGGGCGGTCGGAGAATGCGTGCGCGAGGCCGGCGTGATCGTCAGCTACAACGGCCGCTGTTTCGACTGGCCGTTGTTGCAAACCCGCCTCGTGATGCGCCGCGCCGCGTGGCCGTCACCACCACACTTCGACCTCCTGACCATGGCCCGCCGCATTTTCAAGCCGCGACTGCCGGACTGCGCACTGCAGACCATCGAGCAGGCGGTGCTCGACCTGCATCGCGCCGACGACCTGCCGGGCAGTTTGATTCCGAGCCGATACTTCGCCTGGCTGCGCGACGGTGATCCCCACGTCCTTGATCCGGTCTTCACCCACAACCGTCAGGACGTTCTGTCGATGGCGCTGTTGCTCGCTCGCTTCGAGGCGGTCCTCCGAAGCTCTGACGACCTACATCCACTCGACCGCTTCGGGCGCGCTCGTTTTTTGGAATTACGGGGCTTTCACGACGACGCGATTCGCGCGTACCGCCAGCTCTGGCAGCTTCGCCCGAAGGGAGCAACGGCGGTGTTAGGGGGAGCGCTTGGCTTACGACTCGCGCGCCTGCTGCGACGGCAGGGCCGTTGGGAGGAAGCTCGATTGATCCTCGAAGAGTGCTGGCGCACGCAGTCGTACCCCTATCCCGTCGCGATCGAGCTGGCGAAATTGCTCGAACACCAGGCGCGCGATCCCAGCGCG
>VBEQ01000019.1 GCA_005881235.1 Chloroflexota bacterium
TGATCGGCGACCTGACCACCGGCGACGGTATCCAGGCCGCGGTGGCCGGATGCGCAACAATCGTGCATTGCGCGGGCGGCGCGAAAGGCGACGGCGATAAGGCGCGGAACCTGGTCCGTGCGGCATCGAGCGTCGGCGTGGAGCACCTGGTCTATATCTCGGTCGTCGGCGCGGATCGTATTCCGATCGTCAGCGGTATCGATCGCGCGATGTTCGGCTACTTCGGGTCCAAACTGGCCGCGGAGCGAGTCGTGGCGGAATCCGGCCTACCATGGACCACGCTGCGAGCCACCCAGTTCTATGACCTTTTACTGACGGTCGCTCAGCAAATGACGAAGCTGCCGGTCATACCCGTCCCCGCCGGTTCCCGATTCCAGCCGGTCGACGCCGGCGAGGTCGCAGCCCGGCTGGTGGAGCTCACACTCGACCGGCCGTCTGGCCTCGTCCCCGACTTCGGCGGGCCACGGGTCTATGACGCGGCCGATCTGATCCGTGAATACCTGCGCGCCCGCCACAAGCGCCGAGTGCTGTTGCCGGTGCGCCTCCCGGGCAAGGCTGCCCGCGCGGTTCGAGCCGGCGCGATCCTTGCTCCCGAACGCGCGGTCGGTCGTCGGACCTGGGAAGACTTCCTGGCCGGTCGTTAGTTAGTGGCTCGGACTGGGACTCGGGCTGGGGTTCGGGCTTGCGCTTGGACTCGGCGACGGCCAGGGCGGCAGGGCCACTCGCGGCGCGACGACGGGATCCCCGGTCAGGTGGCGCTGCGTCAATGGATAGGCATTGGTGACGGCTTTCCCGTCCGCGCCGATGGGATAGCTTGTCTGCGCTTCGGACTTGTCGACCATGATGGGCCGGCCGTCCTGGTCGTAGAGGAGAACGTTCGTCAGCGGCTTGCCGTCCTGCGAGTAGGGATAAATATTGGTCACCTGACCGGCGGCGAACGCGTTCGCAAACGTTGTCTGTTGTGGACTGGTGGTGCCCGTCAGTTCCGAGTACGCAAAGCTCCGCATGTTTGCGAGAACCACGACAGCGAACAATGCAATCAGCAGGTTCGCCGAGTACGCCAGGACCAGAGCCTTTTGGGAAAGCTGTCGGCTCCGACGCCCAATGCGAACGGAGAGCCAGATTGCGATCCCGGTCGCCAGGATCTCGACTAAACCCCGCTTTGATGTGGGATCTGGAATGGGCCCCAGAGGGTAACCGGGGCTGACAGCGGCCATCAGAATGAGGACCGCCAGATAAGCGCGGAGCACCCACCACGCCGGTCGCAGCTCGGGCAGAAAGGCGCGGATTTGTCGATACCACGTGGATCCCGTGACCCTTGCGAGCGCGCGTTGCAGGTCGTGAAGCGCGGCGTCTTGGCGCCGAGTGGTGACCTGGGCGGCGCCATATGCGGCCCGCAGGTCCTCGGCGTATTGCTGCGGCGGCCCCAGGCGTTCGTTGAGCGGGCCTCCGGCGTCAGCAGCAATCTCCCGCAGGTGGTCTTCGAGATCCTCCAGCAGGACCTCCGATTGATCCGTGGGCAGGTTGGAAAGCGCAGCGCGAACGGAGGCCGCGTAAGTCGCAACGTCGTCTGCTTGATCGTTACTTGCCATGGCCGTTGCTCCTTCCGTTTAGGAGGTGATTGAGCGCCTTGCTCAAGGAGACCCACGTCTGTGCGGACTGGTCGAGCGCTTTTCGACCGCGGTTGTTGAGACCGTAGTACTTGCGGTGCGGCCCCTCGTCGGACGGAACGACATATGAATTGAGCGCGCCGGCCTGATAGAGACGCCGCAGCGTTCCGTATACCGACGCGTCGCCGACATGATCCAGGCCGTTTTCGCGAAGCCGGCGGACGACGTCGTAGCCGTAGCTGTCCGCCTCGGCCAGCACGGCGAGCACGGCCAGATCCAGCACGCCTTTGAGCAATTGGGTGGGGTCGACTTCTGCCTGGTTCATATGACGCCATAGAGACTACTACGGATTGCGCAGTAGTGCAACACCGCATTGCAGAGTAGTGAAACGGTGTTCTAGTCGCCGAACTCTGGACCGTAGTCGTTTGGCGCGCCCGGCGTCGAGGCTTTGTCGACCCTGATCCCCCACGCCGGGTGGATCTCGGCCCAGTTTTCCGCGGCCCGACCCTGGTAGAGGATTCGGTGCAGGCTGTTGGTGTCGATCACGTACGGCCCGGTCACCGTGACGTGGTCGCCTGGGGCTGGCATCGGCGGGTCGTTGAAGCCGCCCGCATCGGCGTTATTGGTGCGAAAGAGCACGCCATGGGAGTGCTGGGGAATGATCTCCACCACGAGGTGAGGCCCGGCGTGGCCGGTGCAGGTCTGCAAGTCATTGGCCGAGGCCAGCAGCGCCGCGGACTGTTCGTCCACCCTGAGCCGAACGTGGTAGTCACCATCCGGCTCGAGTTTCAGACAGTCGACGGTGCCGCTCACGGTCCGGCAGCGATCGACCAGGCGTAGGCGACCCGAGAGATAGACGCCGGCGAGCGGCGGGCCCCATTTGCATTGCCCCGCCTGAAGGGTGAACTTCACCAGGGGGATCTGTACCCAGTTATAGGTTGCTACGGCCAGAGCCCCGATGAGCACCGGTGCGAGTCCGGCGATGACCGCTACCCGGCCGCTGCGATGCACCGTCGTTCGCCGGCCGGACTAGGCCTCGCCCCTGGGCGGCATTGGTTCGGGGTCTTTTCCGGCACTGAGGCTTTCGGACAGCGACATCGTCCGGCGGTAGGCGGCCCAGACGGCGTCGGCCAGCACCGTGCGCAGCCGCCCACGCTCGAGCTCGTGCAGCGCCGCGGCTGACGTCCCGCCGGGTGATGTCACCATGTCGCGCAGCTGCGCCGGATGTTTCTGTGTCCGTTCGGCAAAGGCTACCGAGCCTTTGAGCGTTTCGAGCACCAGATCGTGCGCGAGGTGGCGAGGAAATCCGAGGTGCACGGCGCTGTCGATCAGCGCCTCCATCACCAGGAAGACATACGTCGGACCGGTGCCGCTGACCGCGGTTGCCATCGCGACGAAGCGCTCGTCGGCGACCTGGAGCTCGTGGCCGAGCGCGCCGAGTAAGGCGCGGGCCTGCTCGCGATGCGCCTCGGTCGCCTCCGGGGTCGCATACCAGATGTTCACGCCCTCACCGATCTGGGCCGGCGTGTTGGGCATGACGCGGACGAGCGCACCGTGGTCCAGACCGTTGCGCAGCGTCGCGGTCGTGGCGCCGGCGATGATCGAGATCACCAGTTTGTCGGGCGCCAGGCTGCTGCGCAGTTCCTTGAGGACGCCCGGCATCACCTGCGGCTTGATCCCGAGCACCACAACGTCACCGCGGCGCGCCGCCTCAGAATTGTCGGCGGTCACGTGGATCCCGTACTTCTCGCCCAGCGCGTGCCGGCGGTCGGCGCGCGGGTGACTGGCAACGATGTTCCCGGCCGACACCAGGTGGCGCTCGAGCACCCCGGCAATGATCGCCTCCGCCATCACCCCGGCTCCGACGACGCCCAGCGTCGACCCACGGAGTGGACTCATCTGCGGATTGTACGAACTCGATCTTCCGGGCTTGCGATGCTTGACAGACGAACGCATGTTCGATAGACTTACACAGAATTGTGGTAGGTGCCGACGCGACCATAGCGCGGAGCTCCCACCTGGCCGAGTTGCTGGCGGCGATCGATCGCTTCCGCCAGCGGCCGAAGACGAATCGGGAGCCCCAGGAGCTCGCGGCTGAGCTGAAGGGGATCCGCCATGCGACGGACCTCCTCGAGCTGGAGTTTTCGCAGACAGCGGCCGCTTTCAGCAAGACCGAGGAATACGATGAGGAGGGGTCGGTCAGCCCCATCGACTGGATTCGGCATCAGTGCCGGATGTCGACCGGGGCGGTGTGGAACAGTTTGGCGGTCGGCGAGCACCTCGACGACCTTCCGCGCAGCATCGAGGCGGTCGAGAGTGCCGAGATTGGGTACGCCCACCTGACGCTGATGGCCCGAACCGCACAGGCCGTGCAGGGATCGGCCACTGCCGCGCCATTCGAGGAGGGCGGGTTACTCGACAAAGCCCGCGAGTACAGCGTCGGCCGTCTCTGGTACTTCTGTCATCACATGCGCCACGCCACGGATCCCGAGGAATTTACCGCCGAGCAGAGCCGCGCGACCGAAGGGCGCACCCTGAAGATGAGCACCTACGAAGACGGCTCCCTCGCCCTCGAGGGCTGGATTGACTCAGTTGGTGGCGCCGTGGTCCGAAGCGCGCTCGAGCCCTTGGCCCAACCCCACGGCGATCACGATGAGCGCGGCCGGGAACACCGCAACGCCGATGCGTTCGTCGAGGTGTGCAGCCACGTCCAGGACATTGGCGTGCTGCCGCAGCGGCCTCATCTTCAGGTCACGGCTTCGCTCGATACCCTACGCGCCGTGGCCGGATCGCCGGCCGGCGACATGGAGTACTCGCTGCCCGTATCGGCGGCGACCGTCCGCCGGTTGGCGTGTGACGGCACCATCACCCGCGTCGTGCTAGCTCCCGAGTCCGTCGTCATCGACGTGGGCCGGGCCCGTCGCGTGGTCGCCGGCGCCGCACGCCGCGCGCTGAACGCTCGCGATGGTCATTGCAAGTGGCCGCGTTGCGAGCGGCCCGCATCGTGGAGCAATGCCCACCACATCGTCCACTGGACAGACGGCGGCGAGACCGATCTCGCGAACATGATCCTGCTCTGCCACCGGCACCACTGGATGGCGCACGAGGGCGGCTGGCAATTGGTGCGCACCGACGAGGGCGAGGTGCTGACGGTGCCGCCTCGTCCGCCCGGGCTGGCGCGTCTCGCGGACGCGGAGGATCCGGTTCAGGCCGCTCACCAATTCGCCGAACAGCTCCGCGTCGCCCGGTCCCTACGAACTGATTGGCCCCCAGGAGAACGTGTCGCCGCCGCCGACGATGCCGCCTGGGCCCGGGTGATGGAGGCGCATGATGCCGCGCACCATGAGGCGAATCAGCGCTCGGACCTGGACGACGACGCACCCGACCCCGCCGCCTGACCAACCCGCCGTTCTTGTGGCCGGACCTCTGATTTGTAGCGCCTCAGGCGTCGGTGGGGTCCGCAAGCGGCGGGGAGGCGCGGGTCCCCTGCGGCGCGACGCAGACGGGCCGGGGCCGCTTCGCGAATATTGGGCGCGCGCATCTCGTCTCTGGGCCGGAATGGCCGAGGCGTTTACGCCGCCGGTGGCAAACGGCTTTCGACTTAGCTGGCCGGCCCGTCGAGCACGCCGAAGGGTGCGCCGACCTCAGCGCTTGCGGGCTCGACCGCCCTGGCGGGCTTGAAACGACCCGCTTCTGGGGCTTTCTATCCCCGAGAGGCGACCGTCCCTTCATGCGCGTTTTCGATGCGGGCGACATCGTCCCTCGGTGCGACCCGCCAGAACCGATGCAGCGCCGCATGCCAGTCATCGAGGATCGCGCGCGCCGCGGGCGAGCCGGTGTACTGCGCGTGTTGCTCGATCAACCCACGCAAGCGCAGCCCCTGTTCCGCCAGCAGCTGGTGCTCGCCGCTGAGCCGGTGCGCGTCGACGAGTTCCGGATTCACCATCGCCGGCAGTCCGATCCCATCGTCGTAGACGAAGACCTCGCCACCGGTCATGCCGGCGCCGAGGTTGTGCCCTACCGGACCGAGCACCACCAGGGTGCCGCCCGTCATGTACTCTGCGGCGTGCTCCCCCACCCCCTCGACGACCGCTGAGGCGCCGCTGTTGCGCACGGCGAAGCGCTCACCCGCCTTCCCCGCGCAGAACAGCTCGCCACCGGTGGCGCCGTAGAGGACGGTGTTCCCGAGCAGGTGCGGATCGCCGGCATCGTTGGCGGGCGGCCGCAGGATGATCCGACCGCCCCCCATCCCCTTCCCCACGTAGTCGTTCGCCTCACCGATCAGGATGAACTCGATGCCGTCGGTCAGGAATGCCCCGAAGCTCTGGCCGGCGGCACCGCTGAACGTGAAGGATGCCGACCCGGCCGGGGCGGACGTCCCGCATTCCCGGGCCAGCGCGCCACCCAAGCGTGCTCCGACCGAGCGGTCGGCATTTTCGATGGGGTAGCTCGCTCGCACATCGGCGCCGCTGAGGACCGCCTTGAGCGCATCGAGGCAGATCCGGTCGCCGAGCTCGGACGATGGCCGCTGCAGCGGAATCGAGTGGACGAAGCGACGCGGCTCCGATCCGTCGTCGGTGAGCAGTGGCGACAGGTCGAGGCGGTCGGCTCGCGCGTCGCCGGTGATGCGCTGCGACAGGAGATCGGTACGGCCGATCGCCTCGTCCAGGCTTTTGAGCCCGAGGCCGGCGAGCAGGTGGCGGATCTCCTCGGCGACGTGCGTGAGATAAGCCTCGAGCATCTGGGGGGTCCCGGCGAACTTTGCCCGCAGCTCTGGACGCTGGGTCGCAATCCCAACCGGGCAGGTGTCGAGATGGCAGGTGCGCACCATGATGCAGCCCTCGGCCAGCAGCGCTGCCGTGCCGAAGCTGTACTCGTCGGCGCCGAGCAGCGCGGCGATGACGACGTCGCGACCGGACTTGATGCCGCCGTCGACGCGGATGCGGACCCGCCCGCGCAGCTCGTTGATGCGCAACGTCTGCTGCGTCTCCGCCAGACCGATTTCCCAGGGCATCCCGGCGTTCTTGATGGAGGACAGGGGGCTGGCTCCGGTCCCGCCATCCATGCCGGCGATATGCACCACGTCGGCCAGGCCCTTCACCACGCCCGCGGCGATCGTGCCGACGCCAGCCTCGGCGACGAGCTTGACGGAAACGGCTGCGAGCGGGTTGACCTGCTTGAGGTCGTAGATGAGCTGCGCGAGGTCCTCGATGGAATAGATGTCGTGGTGTGGCGGGGGCGAGATCAGCGCGATCCCCTGCTGGGTGTGCCGGAGCCGCGCGATCTCGGCGGTCGCCTTGTGACCCGGAAGCTGGCCACCTTCGCCGGGCTTCGACCCCTGCGCCATTTTGATCTGGAGCTCATCAGCAAAGACGCAGTACTCGGGCGTAACCCCGAAGCGTCCCGAGGCGACCTGCTTGATGCGCGAGTTGCGGTCGACCGGGAGACCACGGGTGCGATATCGGGCCGGGTCCTCGCCGCCCTCGCCCGTGTTGCTCTTCCCACCCAGCCGGTTCATCGCGATCGCAATCGTCTCGTGCGCCTCCGCGGCGATCGAGCCGTGCGACATGGCACCGGTTGAGAACCGCCTCAGGATGGCTGTGGCAGGCTCGACGTCATTGAGCGGCACCGGCGGCCCGGCCGGCCGCATCGCCAGCAGGTCCCTCGGATAGGTTGGGGGACGATCATTGACGATGCGGGCAAAGCGCTCGTAGGAGGCGTAGCCGTTGCCATCCGGTCGCGCCGTCACAGCGCGTTGCAGCGCGTGCGCCGCCGCCATCTCTTTCGGCGCCGCTGACACCAGGGCCAGTTCAGCTGGCACCGCGTCGTGGAGGGCGTCGACGACATCGGGGTTCGTCGCATGGTATTCGGTGCCCTGCTTGTGGTGCTTGAAGAAGCCCGGGCTCACCAGAGCCGGCGACGCCGCGACAAACCCGGCCGCGTGCTGCGCGAGCACCTGCTCGCCGAGATCGGTGAAGGTCGCGCCCCCGACCGGCGAGGGCGTCCCGGCAAATCCGAGGTCCACCACGTCGTCATCGAGCCCGATGATTTCGAAGATCTGCGCCCCCTGGTAGCCATCGAGTGTCGAGATGCCCATCTTCGCGAGCACCTTCAGGGTGCCGTCCTCGAGCGCCTTGACGTAGTGCTCCTGCGCGCCCCGGCCATCGGTGGCCTCCCCTTTCAGATGGCCGGCCGATGCTAGCGCTCTGATGGATGCCATGCCAAGACGCGGGCAGATCGCCTGCGCCCCGTAGCCAAGCAAGCAGACAATGTGGTGGACCTCGCGCGCTTCGTCGGTCTCGACCAGGAGGCTGGTCTGGCCGCGCAGGCCTTGCCGCATCAGGTGGTGGTGAACGCTCCCGACGGCGAGCAACGCGGGGATGGGCGCCCGCTCCGGCCCGGCGCGGCGGTCACTGATGATCAGGATGGAGGCGCCAAGGCGCGCCGCGCGTTCGGCATCTTCGGCCAGCCGCTCGCACGCCACGCGCAGCCCGCACGCGCCCTCGGCCACGGCGAAAGTCGCGTTGAGATCGCTCGACGCGAACGGTCTGCCCAGCGTGCGCACCGCCTCGAGTCCCGACGGATAGAGCAGAAATGAATCGAGCTGGACCAGGCGGGCGGCCTCCCGGCCGCCCGACAGCAGGGGCGCCGGCGCCCCCAGATAGCTCCGCAGCGACATCACGAGCCGCTCACGGAGATGGTCGATCGGCGGGTTCGTCACCTGCGCGAAACGCTGCTTGAAATAGCTGTAGAGGAGGCGAGGCGGCTGCGCCAGCACTGAGAGCGCCGTGTCATCGCCCATCGAGAAGATCGGCTCCTTACCCTGTGTCGCCATCGGTCGCAGCACGTAGGTGAACTCTTCCTTCGTGTAGCCGAAGGCGGCCTGGCGGGCGACCAGGTCGGGCATGACCGTCTCGTCCGGTTCCCCCGTGTCGAGCGACTGCAGCTCGTCCTCGAGCCATCGACCATATGGTTCTTGCGCTGCGAGGCGAGTCTTGATGGCTTCGTTCTCCTCGAGGCCGCCGTGCTCGGGATCGACGCAAAGCATCTCTCCCGGTCCGAGCTTCCCGCGACGGACACGGCCATGTCCATTGACATCGACGGCGCCGGCTTCCGAAGCGCACGCGATCAGTCCGTCCTCGCAGACGGCGTAGCGCAGCGGCCGAAGGCCGTTGCGGTCGAGCGCGGCACCGACGCGCGTCCCATCGGTGAAGACCAGCCCCGCGGGCCCATCCCAGGGCTCCATCAGGCAGGCATGGTATCGATAGAAATCGCGGACTGCCGGATCGACGTCGAATCCTTCCCAGGCTTCCGGCACCAGCATCGCCAGGCCCTGGCGGATGTCGCGGCCACCGCGGACCAGCAGCTCGAGGGCGTTGTCGAGCATGGCCGAGTCGGAGCCGCGGTCATCAATGACGGGAACCAGCAGCGCTTCGTCGTCCGACAGCCCAGCACCGAGACGACCCTCCCGTGCGCGCATCCGGTTGACGTTGCCCTGGATCGTGTTGATCTCGCCGTTGTGGCAGAGCATGCGGAATGGCTGAGCCCGCTCCCAGGAGGGCGCGGTATTGGTGCTGTAACGCTGGTGGAAGATCGCGAACGGGGCGACGAACCGCGGATCGCGGAGGTCGGGATAGAACGCCGCGAGTTGATCGGCGGCGCACATCGCTTTGTACGTCATGGTGCGAAACGACATCGACGCGACATAGGCTTGAAGCCCCGCCGCCCGGATCGCGCGTTCGACACGTTTGCGCGCCCGGTAGCACCGAGCCTCGGCGTCTGCGGTCGATACCGAGTCTCCGGCTGTGATGATGGCTTGCTCGATCTGCGGCGCGGTCGAGCGGGCCAGGTCGCCGAGCGCATCGGGATCCACCGGCACCGGGCGCCAGTCGATCAGGTCCAGCTGCTCGGCACCACACGCTTCCGCGAAGAGCCGCCGCGTCAGGCGCCGCTGCTGGTGACCATCCGGGCCCGGCGCATTCGAGAGGAAGACGACGGCCACGCCAAGCCGGGCCGGGGACTCAACGTGAATGGCGGCCCGTTGCATCCAATCGCGCAGGAAGGCGTCGGGTATCGCGAGGAGGAGACCCGCACCGTCGCCGGAGCGGTGATCTGCGGCGACCGCCCCCCGATGACGGACGCGATGCAGCGCTGCGAGGGCGGCGTCGACGATTCCTCTGCTGGCTCGCCCTCCAGCGTCAGCGACGAAACCGATCCCGCAGGCGTCGTGCTCGAAGCGAGAGTCGTACAAGCCTGCGTGACGCAAGATGTGTCCCTCACGCTAACGAGTCGTCCCCAGCCACGCCACGGACGATTGCACCAAAAGGACGAGCTGCGGTCGTACCTTTGGCACACATGGACCAGGCGGAGCGGCGCTACAGACAACCGCTCTGCGCCCGGCATCCGTATCGCCGCCCCCTTCGCCGCCTTGGGCGCGGGAGGCGCGTCGAGTACCCCTCGCTAATGGCCATGCTAGCCCTCGCCTTTGGATCTGTCAAACGTTTGGCTTATGCAAATCTCACGGATCGCGCGACATATGCCAAACGTTTGGCGCTGGCTGAATCGTGCCCAATCGCCGGGCGCGAGCGTTTATTGATCAGGCAGAGCCAGTTCACGAGCCGTTAACGTTGGACCAGGCGCCGGCCTAGTAATGGCAGGGAGGGACGGCAGGGTGGGGGCACGCGACGCGCGCAAGGGTCGGACAACCGTGACCCTGGAGGACGTCGCGCGCGCGGCGGGCGTGCACTACTCGACAGTGTCCCGCGCCCTCGATCCCAACGCCGTTCGGCGGGTGAGCGCTGACACCCGGAAACACATCCAGGCAGTCGCCGAGAAGATGGGTTATCAGCCGGACATGGTCGCCACGGGCCTGAAACGCGGTCGCACGCAGACCGTCGCCGCCATCGTCGCCGACCTCGGCAACCCATCGATCGCCCCGGTGCTCCGAGGCATCGCGAGCCGGCTCGAGCCGGCGGGATTCATGTCGTTGTTCGCCGAGACCCAGGATGATTCCTCGCGCCTTGAGCGGATCCTCAATCACCTGCTGAGCCGGCGAGTCGATGCCATCATCCTCACCGCCGCCCGCGTCGGAGACAGCCGCATCCTGCGCCGCTTCGTTGGCCACGGGATCCCGGTGGTCCTGGCGCTCCAGGGCCTGCCGGGCATCCGCTTGCCCTCTTGTACCAACGACGACCTGCTTGGCGGCACACTGGCCGCGCAACACCTCATCGCCCTCGGGCACCGGCGGTTGGCGCAGCTAAGGGGTCCGGCCGATGTTCAATCCTTGTCGCGGCGCGCCGAGGGGTTCAGCAAGGCGATCGCGGCCGCGGGGGCGACGGAGGTCGTCGTCCAGTCAACCGCACCGCTGGGGACCGCGGACGACGGACGCCGCCTGATGCGTGTTGTGCTCGACAGCAAACGGGCGCGACCGACTGGCATCTTCGCCCATCATGACTTGATGGCGCTCGGCGCCTTGACGCTTGCAGAAGAGCGCGGCTTGAGGTGTCCCCGAGACTTTTCAATCATCGGTTACCACGATGTGCCGAACCTTGAGCGTTTGGTGCCAGCGTTGACCACGATCCGCCAACCGCTCGAAGAAGCAGGGCGCGCAGCCTCGGAGATGGTCCTGCACATTCTGAACTCCCCGAGTCGGCAACCACGGTCGCGCCGCCTCGCCCCCACCCTCGTGGTGCGCCAGTCGACCGGGCCGGCCCCGGAGCCGGCTCTCCAAACCGTGCGAAAATCAAGGCGATGACCCCCGTCAGTGAACTGATCTCGGTTCGCCACACCGACCTCTACCTCGGTGGGTCGTGGCAACCCGCATCAGACGCCCAGCGAATCGAGGTGCAGGACCCCGCGACCGGCGAGGTGATCGCCACGGTGGCGAGCGCCTCGGTTCAGGATGGGCTGGCCGCCGTCGATGCCGCCTCAGAGGCCTTCCGACCCTGGGCGGGGCGGGCGCCTCGTGAGCGCTCCGAGATCCTTCGCGAGGCATTTCAGCTGATACTGCGCGACCGCGAAAAGCTCGCTGAGTTGATGGTCAGGGAGAACGGCAAGCCGCTCGTCGAGGCCCGCGGAGAAGTGACCTACGCCGCCGAGTTCTTCCGCTGGTTCTCGGAGGAGGCGGTTCGCAACATCGGCTCGGTGTCGATCGCGCCTAGCGGCGCGAATCGCATCCTGGTCGAGCACCAGCCGATCGGCGTCTCGGTGCTGGTCACGCCCTGGAACTTCCCGGCCGCGATGGCCACGCGCAAGATCGGCCCGGCGCTGGCTGCCGGGTGCACGGTCGTGCTGAAGCCCGCTTCGGAAACGCCGCTGACGGCGCTCGCGATCGCCGATCTGCTCGAGCAGGCGGGGGTGCCTAAGGGGGTCGTCAACGTCATCCCCTCGAAACGCTCGTCGGAAGTCGTCAAAGCGATGCTCAAGGATCCGCGGGTACGCAAGCTGTCCTTCACCGGATCCACGGAGGTCGGTCGCATCCTGCTGGCGCAGGCCGCGGAGAACGTCATCAGCTGCTCCATGGAGCTGGGGGGCAATGCGCCCTTCATCGTCCTCGACGATGCCGACCTGGACGCCGCGCTGGAGGGCGCGATGATTGCCAAGATGCGCAACACCGGCCAGTCCTGCATCGCCGCGAACCGCTTCTATGCCGACGCCAGGGTCGCCGAGAAGTTCGCCGACATGCTGGCGAAGTCCATGGGCGCCCTACCGCTTGGTTCCGGGCTCGACGCGAACGTCAAGGTCGGACCGGTGATCAACGACCCCGCCCGGCAGAAGATGCTCGGCCTGGTCCAGGAGGCCGCCGGCCACGGAGCCCGCCTCCTGACGGGAGGCAAGTCGCCCGACGGGCCGGGCTACTTCGTTCCGCCGACGGTGCTGAGCGGCGTGCCACCCGAGGAGCACATCCTGAAGGAAGAGATCTTCGGGCCGATCGCGCCGATCGTCACCTTCCGGGATGTCGACCAGGCGATCGAGTACGCGAACAAGACCGACCGCGGCCTCGCCTCCTACGTCTATACGCGAGATCTGGCGAAGGGCCTTCGGGTTGCGGAGGCGATCGAGTCGGGCATGGTCGGGCTCAACCGCGGCTTCATCTCCGACCCGGCGGCTCCCTTCGGTGGGGTCAAGCAGAGCGGTGTCGGCCGCGAAGGCTCGCACGAGGGACTCCTCGAGTTTCTCGAGACCAAGTACATCGCGACCAACTGGTAGGCCTCGGGTACCGGAGGAGGGATGCCTATAGGGGGATGGGCGGAGCTATTAGGGGCAGGTTTCCGACAACGAGGGAGGTAACATGCGTCGAACACTCGGCGTGCTAACCATCGCGATGGTTGTCATTGCGGCGGGCGCGATCGCCGGATCAGCCGCGTCGCCAAAGACGCCACCTAGCAAGCAAGAAATCGCGAAGCGGATTCTGGCCACACCGGCGGGCAAGACCCTGACCCCGACGGCGCGGATCGCTCTGGAGGCGATCGCGCGCGGCGACCATCGCGCCGCGCCCGATTCGAACGGGATCAGCGCGCCGGCCACGACCCGGCAGCCCAAGGGGACGAAGCCGGTCGGCGGTCCGTTGCCGAATGTCCGCGTCAACGACCCGAGCAAGGACTCGAATCAGGCCGATCAGACGACCCAGAGCGAAACCTCGGTTGCGGTTTCTGGCTCGAACGTCGCGGTCGGCTACAACGACTCCCAGCGGACCTTGCTCTTCCTGACCGCTGCGAGTAACTTGAGCGGCGTCTCGTCCTCGACCGACGGCGGTCAGACGTTCACCGACGGCGGAACAATCCCGAACGCGCCGGCGAAGAACAACTTCGGTGATCCGTGGCTGGCAACAGACAGCAGCGGGACGATGTACTACTCGAACCTGGTCCTCGACTTCAGCTCCTTCTCACTGCTGGTGGGCGTGGCAAAGTCGACCGATGGGGGCAAGACCTGGAGCCAGGCGAACCCGATCCCGCCACCTCCGGGCAACGAGCTCGGGTACAGCGCGGACAAAGACGCCATGGTCGCCGCCGGGGCGGGCAACTTGTACGACACTTGGGACGACTTCACCACCACCTTCGATTCGAACACCGGCGTCTTCACCGTGTACAGCGGCCTGCCCGTCGCACACTCCACCGATGGCAGCGGCAGCTGGTCGATCGCCTACGCGGACAAAGCCGTGCTGTTCTCCTTCGACCCTAACAAGCCGCCGGATTGCTCGTTCCACCAGTACATTGGCGCGATGCCGCTGGTAGCGGCGGATGGGACCGTGTACGAGGCGGCCCTCAAGTTCGGCGCCGACGACCCGAATTGCACCTTTGCGGTTCCGATCACCGAAGAGGAGTGGATCTTCGCGTCGCATGATGGTGGGCAGACGTTCCCCCAGAAGGTGAAGATCGCGGACGTGTCCCCGTCGACTGGCTCCTTCTTTGGCGCCTTCCAGCTGGGACCGGGCCAGTTCATGCGAAATCTCGAGCTCCCGACGCTCGCCGCGAGGGGCGGTAACCTCTACGCCGCCTGGAACGACGGGGCATCGGGGCACAGCCACGTGGTTCTGGCGACGTCAAAGGACGGTGGCGCCACCTGGAAAATCTCCCAGGTCACCGCCGGCGATAACGACGAGGCGCAGCCTGCGCTGAGCGCGGATGCCGCCGGCCTCCACCTTCTCTACTACCAGATCAGTCCGGTCGGCGACGGCACCAGCCAGGTGGACGTGGTGATCTCGAACTCCAAGACCGCCACGAGCTGGGCATCGAACCGGGTGACCAGCCAGTCATTCCCCGGGGTCTACACCCTGCCGCAATTCGATCCGATCATCGCGTTTACCTATATGGGTGACTACATTGCGAACGTCAGCGACGGATCGCACCAGTACTTCGCCTGGGGCGACAACCGCGATGTCGTGACGAATTTCCTCTGGCCGCAGGGACGGCACGACCCGGATGTGTTCTTCGCCAAGCAGTAGCGCGCGATAACGAGTTGAGGAGGGCGGTCCCACGGGCCGCTCTCCCCTCAGTTCGGCAGCGACTCGGTGCATGATTGGACGGTGAGCGGGATCCTCGTGGTCACGACCGGTGGCGCCGGCGGGGACCTACCGCCACTGGTGGCCGCAAGCCTTGCGCTGCGTGATCGCGGACACGAAATCATCTTTGTCGGCGATGCGTCGGTCGAGCGTACCCTGGCCCCGTTCCATGTTGCCGTCGAGGTCCTTCCGAAGGAGGTCGACCTCGGTCCTCGCCTCGGTGGCGTTATCCAGGAGGCGATGCAGGCGACGGGTGGTGACCTGGCAACGGCCGGTCCCATGGTCCAGCGCGGTCTGACGGTGTGGGCCCACGATGTGGCCAAGCCGCTCTCGCAGTCGATCGAGCGTCACCGACCGACCGTCATCGTCACCTCCCTGTTCGGCGTCGAGGCGGTCGACGCCACCTGCCCGTCCAATCCCTGGGCGGTCGTGAACAGCACCTTCTACATTGGTCCGCACCCGCCCCGCCCGCTTGAGGACGACATCGGTCCCCGGGCACTTCCCCTGGTCAAGCGCTACGCCGAACTGCTCGAGGCTCCGGACCTGGTCTTGCATGCGACGGACCAGGTCTTCGACTATTCGTTTGACCGTCTACCCTCCCGTCATCACTACGTCGGACCCCTCGGTATCTGGGAGCCACCTCGCGAGCGACCACGCTACCTGGACGAGCCGGGCGATCCCTGGATCCTCGTCTCGATCAGCTCGCAACGCCAGGACGACCTGGCACTGGCCGATGCCACCCTTCAAGCGCTCGCCGATGCGCCGGTTCGCGTTCTCGTCACGCTCGGACCGGAACACGATCCATCGGAATTGTCCTCTCCCCCAGCGAACGCGCGGGTGGAGAAGACCGTATCGCATTCAGCGGTGTTGGAGCGAGCCGTCCTCCTGGTCAGCCATGCGGGACATGGAACGGTGATGAAGGCGCTCTGGCAGGGACGGCCGATGGTGCTCATCCCGTGGGGCCGTGATCAGCCCGGCGTCGCCGCCCGCGCCCACGCGCTCGGTGTCGCCGAGGTCGTGCCGCGCGAGCACGCAACCTCTGAAACCATCAGGGACGCTGTGACCCGCTCACTCGCCAGCGAGGAGATGAGCCGCAACGCTGCCATGCATTCAGCCCGACTCCGCGCGACCGACCCACCGGCAACGGCGGCCGGCCACCTCGAGTCGCTGCTCTAGCGGCTGATCGGCAACCACGCCGCCCGCGTCGATTCGTAGCGAGTGATTTCGCCTTCCTGCCGGAGCGTGAGCGCCACCTCGTCCCAACCGTTCAAGAGGCATTCACGGTAGAAGGGGTCGATGGCAAAGGCCGTCTCGAACCCGTCGGCCCTGATGCGCTGCGACCTCAGGTCGACCGTCACCTCCATCCCTGGCTTCTCGGTTGCGAGGCGGACCAGTTCCGCAACCTGTGACTCGGGTAGTTCGAGCGGGAGCAGGCCGCTGCGGAAGCTGTTGCTCTTGAAGATGTCGCCGTACGACGGGGCGATGACGGCGCGGAAGCCGGCGTCCAGCAACGACCAGGCGGCGTGCTCGCGCGATGAGCCGCAGCCGAAGTTGGCGCCGGTCACCAGCACCGCTGCGCCGCGGTAGGCGGGCTGGTCGAGGATGAAGTTGCCGGCGCGGCGCCAGTCATAGAAGAGGAAGGGCCCAAAGCCGGAGCGCTCAATCCGTTTGAGGAATTGCTTGGGGATGATTTGGTCGGTATCGACGTTCGCCCGATCGAGCGGGGCGAGGACGCCGGTGACGTGGGTGAAGGGTTCCATCAGTTCCTGGCGAATTCCCGCACGTCGACGAGGTGGCCGGCGATCGCGGCCGCCGCCGCCATCGGCGGGCTGACCAGATGGGTCCGGCCTCCACTCCCCTGCCGGCCCTCGAAATTCCGGTTGCTGGTCGAGGCGCAGCGCTCGCCCGGGCCGAGGATGTCAGGGTTCATGCCGAGGCACATCGAGCAGCCGGCATCGCGCCACTCGAAGCCGGCCTGGCGGAAGACCGCATCCAGCCCCTCGGCCTCGGCCTGCCGCTTGACGCTCACCGATCCGGGCACGACCATGGCCCGTACCTTCGGATGCACCGAATGACCGCGCACCACCGTCGCCGCCAGGCGCAGATCTTCGAGGCGCGCGTTGGTGCAGGAGCCGATGAAGACGCGGTCGATCGCGATCGCTTCCATCGCCGTGCCCGGCTCGAGCGCCATGTAGGTAAGCGCCCGCTGATCGGTCTCCGATGCCGGATTC
>VBEQ01000020.1 GCA_005881235.1 Chloroflexota bacterium
TCCCTGATCGGCGGTAAAGCCCGCGAGCGCCCTACGGCGCATGACCCGGTGAAGGCGTAGCGCCCACTCCGGGGCCGACCGTACAGTCGGGATGAAAGAAGGCCCTCGGAGCGCACCTGCCGTGCGCCCGATTTCTGCCCCGGCCGGCCAAAGGAGTAATGACGATGGCCGTCCCGACTGTGAGCTCATCGGCGACAGTGCCCGGACGGGTTGGCCTCATCGACCGCTTCTCGGTCGTCCTGGTGGCGCTGGCGGCAACGATGTGGGCCTCGGATACGTACTTCCGCGCGCAGCTCATCGGCCACCTCAAGCCCGTGCAAATCGTCGTCATCGAGGACGCGCTGGTCAGCCTCTTCCTTCTCGCCTTCCTGCTCCGCGGCATCCCCGAGCTGCGCCGCCTGGACAAGCGCGGGTGGCTGGCGATCGGACTGATCGCGATTGGTCCGCAGGCGATCGCCACGCTCCTCTTCACGAAATCGTTCTCATACGGCCACTTCGCCGAGACGTTCGTGCTTCAGCAGACTCAGCCGTTGATCGCGATCCTCCTTGCCTGGATCGTCCTGGGGGAGCGACGCCGTCCCTGGTTCTGGCCCACCGCGGCGCTGGCGATCGTCGGCGTCTACCTGGTCGTCTTTGCGCAGGACCTCACGGCGCCCTTCTCGGACCTCCAGCACGGACGCCTCGAGGCCGGACTCTACGCGTTGGGCGCCGCGGCGCTCTGGGCCAGCGGGACCGTGCTCGGCCGCTTCGTGCTCGGCAAGCTCAGCTTCACGACCACGACCGCGCTCCGATTTACCCTGGCGCTCCCCGTCCTCCTCGTCATCCTGCTGCTGCAATACAGGGGATCGGCGTTCGCCCACTACCAGGCGTCCGACGTCCTCCCCTTCCTCGGGATCGCGCTGATTCCCGGATTCCTCTCATTGCTGCTTTATTACCGCGCCCTGCGCAGCACGCCGGCAACCCTCGCGACGATCGCTGAGCTGGCCTATCCCGTGACCGCCACCTTCATCGCCTCCGCCCCGCCGCCCTACGGCTTCAACCAGCCGCTCTACCTGCCACAGTTCATCGGCACCGGCCTCTTGATCGCTGTCATCCTCATCCTGAACTACACCAAGGATCGGACCCCGCCGGTCGTCGTGGAGGAGCCGGCCGCCGCCTGACCGGGGCGCCTGCCTTCCTGCCCTTTGGGGAACCGTGGGCTGCCCGCTCACCTGCGCCGTGGACCGTTGACTCGCCTGCCGGACGGCGCTCTCATCAGGCTGGTGGATTCCGCACGCCCGCGTGAGGATCACTGATGGCCGTGGCGATGGCGGTTGCCCAGCCGCAGGCCATCAGGAAAGCGCCCGAGCAGACCGGCGCCCGAGCGGCGACCGTTCGGCCGTTCGACCTCCCCTTCTCCGGCCGCGCCGACGTCGGCACGCTCCTTTACCTGCAGCGGACGGCGGGCAATGCCGCGGTCACCAGCCTCCTGGAGGCGCAGCGGCGTCCGCTCCACCTTCAACGCTGCGCCGGCCGGGCCTGCGACTGCCCGGAAGACGCGGTCCCCGTCCAGCGGGGCTTTCTCGATGACCTGGCGGGGGCGGCCACCTCCATCCTTCCCGAGCCGATCAAGGCGGTCCTGACCGGCAGCTCCAGCCAGGCAAAGATGGCGGCCCAGGAGCTCAAAGCGAATGGGGTGCACGTGGCAGAGGCCACGCACGCAGAGGGCGGACGCGCGCTGGAAAGCTCCCACGCGTCTGCCGAGGCGACAGCCACGAAAACGGAGGGCGAAATGCGCAGTCACACCGAACACGCTCACGCCGTGTCCGGAACGGCGGTCGCCACGGGTGACGCGACCACCAGGGAGGGGGAAAGTGCGGCGGTGAATCTCCAATCGATAGGGACGGCCGCGGCCGCGGTGATGAACCCGGTTGGGCCGATCATCGAGCTTCCGGGATTTCGCGACGCCCTCAGCCGCGTGGTCTCTGCCTTGAGCGCGATTCCAGGTGGTGTTGCTCAGCTGGCGGGCGACCTCAAGGCGGGCATCCACGACGGACTCACCTCGGGCCAAAAGGGTGGCTGGAACTGCGACCAGGCGCAAATCATGGCCGCCGCGGGTGGCGTGGCCAAGGCCGTCGCCACCGCCGGAGTCAAGGCCGGCAAGGCGGTTCTGGGCGAAGAACGCTACGAGGCGCTGGAGGGTTGGGCCCACGAGCGTGTTGGCGACCTGAAGGCGGTGGCGGCCGGCATCCGAGGCCATTTCGAGAGGGCCAAGCAGATGCTCCAGCATTTCTGGGCGACGACATTTGCTCCGCTCCTCACCAAGCTGCAGGGCTTGATGGAGGATCTTCGCCAGCTCAAGGACCGGCTGACCGCGGTCCTGGGCGAGCAGTTCGACAGGATCAAGAAGCTGGCCTCTGACAGCTGGAACGCGATCCGCACGAACGTTATCGAGCCGGTGGTCGCGCACGCCCAGGCGGCAAAGCAAACGGTGACCAGGCTGGTCGCCGACGCTCGTACCGCCATCGGGTCCTGGTGGGACCATCTGCCCGGCCCAGCCAAGAACCTGATCATGGGTCTGGGCGCGGTCATCGCCGCTCCGTTTGCCCTGGCGCTGAGTGGCGCCGAGAAAGCAAAAGAGGCACTGGTCAGCCTGGCAGAGCGTCTTGCTGCGCGGCTGAAGACGCTAGCCGACGGTGTGTTGCAGGCCATCGCCGCCAAATACCAGTCGATCCGCAAGTGGGTGACCGACGCGCGCGCCGGCTTCAAAAAGAAGTGGGCGGCGATCCGCGCAAAAGTTCACCATTACCTGAGCACCGCCTTCGCGAGGGTCGAGGCAGTGAGTGGCGGCCGCATCTCGAAGCTGATGGCAGGGTTGGCTGCCATGAAACGCAAGATCGCCGGGCAGGCCTGCACGGCGCTGGGCGATGTGTCGGGCCCCTGCGTCGAGCAATTCGTGCCGAATCCGGGCAAGGGTGAGTCGGCCGACGTCACCCTCAGCAGCAACGCCGCCGTCACGGTGCCGGTCTATGGCGTGCCCGTGAAAGTTGGGGAGGGTGCGTCGGTCAAGTTGTCCCGCAAAGACAAGAAGTACACGATGACCGAGACCGGCGAAGGCCTGATCGCCGTTACCGCCCCCACGGCCGGCGGTGAAGGGCCGGGCAAGGCCAGTCTGGACATCGTCGGGCCGATGGGTTCGGGGTTCAATGCGTGGCAGGCGTTGACGGGGAAAACCGCTGGAGCCGAGGCCGCCGCCGGGGCAGCCGCGGGAGCCGGCAAAGACGAAAAGGGCGGCCCTGAAGTTGAGGCGGAGGCCGGTTACAAGGGATCGGTCGACATGACTTACGCCTTCGACGCGGCGGCGGGCAAGGATTCGACCTGCGACGGCCTGGGCGGCTTGACCGCTCTCCTCAGCGCACAAGGCTTGTCGCACGCGCTCCCGCCGCCGTTCAGCGCCATGACCGGGCTGGTGGCGGAGTCCTTTGGCGAAAACGTCACGTCGTGTGTCGTCACCCTGGCCCAATATGGAAACGCGTCCGTCAACGTCAAGCAGGACGGTCTCGGTGGGCTCGAGGCCGCGATCAAGGCGCAGTCGTCGGCGGCGCTCGAACGCACTAAGGATGAAAAAGAAGGCTGGATCGATACCGCCACGCTCCAGCAGTCGCTGGGTGTCTCCGGCGCCGCCAAACTGGCAACCGGCGGCACGCTGCCGTTGAACATGTCGGGGGAAGCCGGCGCAACGGGGACGGCGTTCGTCAAGTTGAAGTACGCCGAGTCCACGGACAAGGTCAGTGCCCTGAGCGCCGGTGCGAAGCTCGGCCTGTCGCTGGACCTGGATCCCGGCAAGATCAAGGCGGTGCTGCCGGCCTCGGTGGCGGGACCGGTGCTGGCGCAGGTGAGCCCGTACCTCAAATCCCCCGAGAAGGGCAGTCTCGAGATCGAGGCCAGCTATGCGATCACCAACCTCCAGGACCTGATCGCTTCCCTCGATACCTATTTCAATGAAACGCCACCCGCCAGCGTGAACACGGACGGGCTCTTCAAGACGCTCGCCGATTACATGGCCAACGCGACGATCGAGCAGGAGCTGACGGTCAAGCTCAAGACCACCCGCACCATCGCCAACGCGGTGCTGGACATCGATGCCAAGGAAGCCGGGGTCAAGGGTGGCTTTGCCGTGGAAGAGCACCGCTCGCAAACGATCTATGCCTACCCGGCCGGAGCCGGAGCCGGAGACTGACGCCCTAAAACTCCGACACGCAGCTGTCGCAAACTGGTGCGATACTGCGGGCGGCCTTGAAGAAGGAACGCCGGAACTGGATCCTCCCCGAGCCGCTGCGGGCTCAGCCAGGACTGGAGGCCTTTTCCCCGGTATTCCGCCAGATCTTGCATGGACGCGGCGTGGTCCGGCAGAGCCAGCTCGATCCCTGGCTGCAGACCGACCTCGAACGCGCCCCCGATCCCTTCTTGCTGAAAGACATGGCGATCGCGTGCGAGCTGATCGCCCAGGCTATCGCCGCCGGCGAACGCATCGCGGTCTACGGCGATTACGACGCTGATGGAGTCACCGCCTGTGTGACGCTGGCGCGCGGCCTTCGCGCCGTCGGCGCCGACGTCATCACCTATATTCCCAACCGCTTCACGGAGGGTTATGGCCTGAACCTCGATGCGCTCAATGAGTTGCATGCCCGCGGGGCCCGGCTCGTGATCACATGCGACTGTGGAACGAACTCGGTGGAGGCCGCCGCCGGACGGCCGCGCGGCATGTGCCTGATCGTGACCGACCACCACGAAGTCGGTGCGCAGCGCCCCTCGGTCGACGCGCTCATCAATCCCAAGCAGCCCGATTGTGCCTATCCCTTCGACGGGCTCGCCGCCTGCGGGGTGGCCTACAAGCTTCTCGTCGCGCTCGAGCAGCGGGCGTTTCCGGGACGGCTCGATCCGGGAGCGTCACTCGATGCGGTGGCGCTCGGCACCGTCGCCGATGTGGTGCCGCTGCGCGCGGAGAATCGCGCCATCGTGCGGGCCGGGCTTCGACGGCTGAGCGAGGACCCCAGTCCAGGCTGCGCGGCATTGCTTGCCGTCGCCGGCATCAGGGCGCCGGTCACCGCCGAACACCTCGCGTTTCAACTTGGCCCGCGCATCAACGCGGCCGGCCGGATGGAAGACGCGATGCTCGCCCTCGAGCTGTTGCTGGCCGAGAGCCGCGAGTTGGCGGATCCGCTTGCCCAACGACTGCACGAACAGAACTCGCAACGCCAGCAGCTGACGGCGGAGATCGTGCGTGAGGCCAGGACACAGGTCGCCGAGCTCGACAACGGCGCCGCGGTGATCGTCATGGGGCAGGACCGCTGGCCGCTCGGCGTGCTCGGGCTGGCGGCGAGCCGCCTGGTGGAAGAGTTCTACCGCCCGACCTTCATCTTCAACACCCAAGGTGAGGAGTGGCGCGGTTCCGCGCGGAGCATCGAGGGTTTTCACCTGGTCGAATGTCTGGCGCAGTGCGCGCCGATGCTGCATCGATTTGGCGGGCACGCCATGGCCGCCGGCCTTACGGTGTTGAAGAGTCGATTCGCGGAGCTCAAGGATTGTCTCGAGCAATACACGCTGGCTCGCTTGAATGGCGACGCGTTCTCACGCCCGATCACCATCGAAGCGACAGCCGCGTTCGCGGACCTCAAGCCAAGCCTGCACCACGAACTCCAGCTACTCGCCCCCTTCGGGGTTGGCAATCGCGAGCCCGTGCTCCTCAGCAAAGAGGTGGAAGTGGTGCGGACCGAGACGTTTGGCTCGGATCGTCGCCACCTCCGCGTGCAGCTCCGTGACCGGACCGCCAGCGCGGAGGCGATCGCGTTCGACAAAGCAAGCGCCGCGGCCCATCTCCCCAACGGCCGGCGGATCGATGTCGTGTACGCGCTGCAATGCGAGCGGTGGGATGGCCTGGACCGGATTCGCCTCCACCTCAGGGATCTGCGACCGGCCGTCCAGCCGGCACTGGTGCTCGCTTAACAGGCGCTAGACCCCGTGTCTAGCTCCGTTGCGTTCTCGTGGCTAGTCGGTGGAAGCTGCCTTCCCTTAACAGCAACGATTCGTTTGGCGTAAGCGTCGGCGTCATCGTTCTTATTGCGGTAATTGCTCTGTGGATCGGTCACGGTGCGATTCACCCTAAGCTCACCCGCCAGCAAGCAATACAAGCGGCGATGAAGTGGGGAGACCACCAGCCGTATCCTCGGGTAGAAGCCAAGTACATGCGATACAGCGACCTGGTCGCGGGCGGAGAAGCAATCAGCTCGGGTGGCTCCGATTATTTCGTGTGGGTCGTTGCAGTCTCGGGGCAGTATGGAATTTCTCCCTTGGGGCGCACGACATGGGGCCTTGCGATCGTGACCGATGAGTGGGTTCCGCTGGCCACAGGATCGCCGGTCTTTGAAAGCGGGATCACCGGCGTCTGGCCTCCATTTTTTGACGGGCTGCCTGACCGGGCCAAGAACTAAAGCAATCGGCGAGTGTGCCTTTACTCGGGCGCAACGCCTGTGCTACGGTAGCCGTCAGGCAGGTGCTTTGGGGAAGAGGCACCTTGTTGAGCAATCTATAGCGAGGCAAGGATGCTGGACGAGGTTCGCACTCCCAGGCTGGTCATCGCGGGAACCGCGAGCAACGTTGGAAAGACCATCCTCACCGCCGGCCTGATTGCCGCCTTCAAATCCCGTGGGCTGACGGTGCAATCCTTCAAAGTCGGACCTGACTACATCGACGCTGCCTACCTGGCCCATGTCAGCGGACGGCCCTGCCGCAATCTCGACTCCTGGATGCTCGGTGAGGGCGCGCTCCGCCAGGTGCTGGCGCAGGGTGTGCTGGGCGTCGACCTGGCGCTGGTCGAGGGCATGCTCGGACTTTTCGACGGCCGCGGGGGGAGCACCGATGGCAGCACGGCGGACGTCGCTCGCATCATCAAGGCGCCGGTCGTCCTGGTGATCGACGTCAACGACATGACGGAGAGCGCGGCCGCGGTGGCGTTGGGTTTCAAGAATTTTGCCGAGTCACCCAGGATCGCCGGCGTGCTCCTGAACAATGTTCGCTCCGATTCTCATCGACGCCGGGCGGAGGACGCGATCTGGGATATCGCGAAGCTGCCGGTGTTAGGGGCGCTGCGAGCGATGCCCCAACTGGACATCCCGCAGCGGGAGCACGGTCTGCTGCCGGTGACCGAGAACAAGGAATGGGATCGGATGATCGGCGTGCTCTCCGAAACGATCGACCGCGATGTCGACCTCGACCTGCTGCTGCGGATCGCCAACAAGGCGGAACTGGTGCCGCTGGTCCCGAAAAAGGTGTTCCAGGGCAAACCGGACGCGGGCCGGACGGTGCGCATGGCGGTCGCCTACGACGACGCCTTCAACTTCTATTACCCGGAAAACCTGGAGCTGCTGGAAGAACATGGCGCCCAGGTGGTCCCGTTCAGTCCGCTGGAGGATGATCACCTGCCGCAGGACGCGGCCGGGATCTATCTCGGCGGCGGTTTTCCCGAGGTCTTTGTCGAACCCCTGGCGAGGAATCGCTCGATGGCCGAGTCCATCCAGCGGGCTCACCGGGGCGGCGTACCGATCTATGCGGAGTGCGGGGGACTGATGTACCTCGGACGCTCGCTCCGCACCGACTCGGGAGCGGTCCAACACATGGCCGGCGTGATCCCCGTCGATGTCGAGATGGATGGTGAGATCCATCGCTTCGGGTACCGCCAGCTCCTCACGCTCGAAGACAGCATCCTCTCGCCGCGCGGTCAGTTCTACCGTGGGCACGAGTTCCATTGGAGCCGCATCACCGGACACGACGGCGACCTGAAGCCGGCCTACCAGATGCAGAACGCCGAGGGCGACGTGATCGGTTACGAGGGTTTCGTGGCGCCGAACCTGCTGGCGAGCTACGTCCATTTGCACTTCGGGCAGAACCCGGTGCTGGTCGATAAGTTTGTCCAGCATTGCCGCGAGTACGCGACGGTTCGAAGCGCCCCCTGATCGCCCGTTTTAGGACGGGCCGTTTCGGGGATCACTGAGTCAACGCATGGCCACGCCTCAGTACAAGGACTATTACCAAACGCTTGGGCTCTCGAGGACCGCAACCGAGAAGGAGATCAAGTCGGCGTATCGGCGGCTGGCTCGCCAGTTTCACCCGGACGTCAACAAGGACCCCAAGGCCACCGACCGCTTTAAGTTGATCAACGAAGCCTACGAAGTGCTCAGTGACCCCAAGAAGCGCACGAAGTACGACCAGCTGGGGGCCGATTGGGAACGGATCGAGCGCGAGCAGGAGTTTGCGCGCCAGTACCAGTCGCAGCCCGGGCAGGGCGCCGGCCAGGCTGCCGGCTACGGCGATTTCAGCGACTTCTTCAACACTTTCTTTTCGGGCGAGGGCGGCGGCTTTTCCGGCTTCGGCTTCGAGGGGACGCGCGGGCGCACCGCCACCCGGGAACGGGGCGAGGACATCGAGCATCCGATCGAGATCACGCTCGAGGAGGCCGCCCGTGGTGGAGAGCGAACCATCCAGACGGAGGTGCCCGAGACTTGTCCCACCTGCGGCGGCTCGGGGTTTACAGCTGAGCGGCGCAAGGTCAGCAACCGCACGGTGATGGAGAGCGTCACCTGCCCGACCTGCGGCGGGGCCGGGGTGCGCGCGACGCGCCGGCAGATCCAGGTGAAGATCCCGGCGGGCGTCATCGAAGGCTCGCGCATTCGAGTCAAGGGCGAAGGACAGCGTGCCGCGGAGGCCGGCGATCTCTATCTACGGGTGCATCTGCTGCCGCACCCCCGCTTCGCCGCCAAGGGCCGCGACCTCTACACGCCGCTGGCTGTGATCGACGACCAGGCGGTCTTAGGAGATGAAGTCACCATCCAATCGCTGACCGGAGGCCAGCTCCAGTTGCGCATCCCGCCCGCGAGCCAGGCCGGGAAGGTCTTCCGGCTGAAGGGCAAGGGCTTGCCAGCTCTGAAAGACGGCCTGCCCGGCGACCTCTATGCCACCCTCGAGATCCATATCCCGGAACCGATCACGCCGGCGTTGCACGACCTCTATGAGGGAATCCGCAAAGCCCGCACGGGCTGAGTCAGCGGCGGAAGAAGGCGTTGAGCACGACCGTCAGCAGCAGGCTGAGCAGCAAGCAGGTGACGATCGGAAAATAGAAGTGGACGTTGCCACGGTCGATGGAGATGTCGCCGGGCAATTTGCCGAGATAGGGGATCCGGAGGCCCAGCGTGAGAAAGAGGCCGACCACGAGGATGAAGCCGCCAACGATGATGAGCAGCTTGCCAATCTCGGGCACAAATTCATCGTACCCGCCCTTGAACGCCCGGATCTAGCGGCGGGGTCGCGAGTCGGTTAGAAGCCGATCCAGCCGATCGCTTGCTCGATCTTGGCCTGCTGCAGGCCAGCGATCGCCACACCGTCGATCACGGTCAGGGGCACTTCCCGGACCTCGATGTCGAGGTTGCGCAGGTCCTTGCCGTCGAGCTTGCCGTCGGCGCAGACGTGTTCCTGGAACGCGACGCCGCGGTTCTCCAGGATCTCCTTGATCTGGCGGCTGCTCTCGCAGTCGGGTCGGGTGTAAACGATGACTTCCATCTCGGCCTTTTGCCTCCGTGTGCTCCCGCTCGCCCCGGGGTGACACAGAACTTGATATCGCGCCTATACAAAGGCTTTAGCCAGACTATCAAGTGACCTGTCATTTGTCCAATTCATTTCTCCGATGCGTTCGATCAACTCTGTTGATATCAGAACGTCAGTCAATAGCGCTTCGATATGCTCACCAGGGGCGATCCGGCCGGCCGGAGGAGGGGAGGGACATGAGAGCGAAGCGCCATCCGTTTGCGCTGGTGATCGGGATCGTAATTCCGGCGACCCTCGCCCTTGCCCCGAGCTTTGCCGGTTCCGCATCGGCCGGCGTCGACCCCGGTATTGGAAACGTGCCGCAGGGTACCCAGTCGGACCAGGCCTACCGCAACAGTTTTGCGGCCAACGGCGTCACGAACGTCTTTGTCACCAGCCAGCAGGTCAGTTGCTATCGCCCGGAGGTGCCCTTCTTAGTCAACAACGGACCGAACGACGGCTACACGGGCGAAGTGCCGTGTCCCGGCGCAACGACCAACGAGGATACCGGCGCTGCCGGCCCGTACTCGACCCAGACCGGGAGCCAGCCGCCCTACCCCGCCGCTGAGCCAAAGCTGGTGACGGACCGTTCCGAATCGGACATCCGGGTGGATCCGCTCGATCCCAACCACCTCATCGGCTCGTCAAAGTGGTTTGCCAGCCCCGAGGGCTATAACCACCTGCTCGGCTTCTACGAGTCCTTCGATGGCGGCAAGACCTGGCCGACGATGGGCCACGTTCCGGGCTATGAGGGCTTTACCGACAACACCGATCCGGTCGGCGCCTTCGACGCATTCGGCAACTATTACCAGGCGCTGCTGCCGTACCAGTTCTTCTACGACAGCACGGGACACAAGAAGTACGAGGCTGGCAACGAGCCCAACCGCACGGTTCCGAATGAAGCGGTCGCGGTCGCCGTCCGTCCGCAGGGGGCGAGCGGGCCGAACGGTTGGATCACGACCCACGACGGGCACCCGGACTACGTCTTCACCACCAACGCCGGATTTGGCCAGGAGCCGGACAAGGAGTGGATCGCGATCGATCGCAATCCCAGCCGGCCCGACGGATCACCCAACTCCAACTACAACCGCATCTACATGATGTACGTCAATTTCAACGGCAACGGCAGCAAGCCGTACGTGCAGACGGCGGTGGCCTTGAAGGATGGAACCCACACCGACTGGACGCCGCCCGTCGAACTGCCCAGGCAGAGTTCTACGAACAACAATACGTATCTCCTGCCGCACATAGATCCAGCCGGCGTGGTGTACACGTCGGTGATCAACTACGTCAGCGGCCAGAGCGGCTGCTGCGTCGACGTGCTCATGGATTACTCGACCGATGGCGGACTCACCTGGATCGGGCCCTCGGTCGCCGCCAGCCACGTCCACGTCCCACCCCTGACCGGCGCAGGCTATGTCAACACGACGTTTGAAGACGGAATCGAGGAGACCTTTGCGGTTGGCAATCACAAGGCGAGCACCGGCCACTATCCGATCTATGTCGCCTACGAGTCGAAGAGCACGGGTTTCGGCAATATGCTGCTCACGGCGTCTTACGATCAAGGCCGAAGCTGGAGTACACCAATCCAGGTCAACGACAACGTCCTCAGCAACGTCGACGAGTTCCAACCGAACCTGGCGGTGGCGCCCGACGGAACCGTGAGCGTCACCTTCTACGATCGGCGGCTCGCCTGTCCGGCGGCAGGCACGGCCGAAGCGACGGCCGCGGGGCTTCAGCTCGACCGGCAGAACCCCAACTACGCGGGGACGCTCCCGCCCTATGGCGCGAGCGATTACTGCATCACCTCGAGCGTCCAGTTCTATACGCCGGCCCTCAAGCCGATTCGGCACAACATTCGACTGACCGAGCATGGCTGGGATCCCCAGCTCAACAGTCCTGATCGCAGCTGTCCGTGCAATCCGATGGACACGTTCATCGGCGATTACTTCGGCAACGATTTCGCCGGCGCAACGGACTACTCCACCTTCGTGAGCACTTACGACGACGGCAGCAACCCGCAGCACTACCAGCAGCAGGTGGTCGCGAGAGTATCGGCTCCGAAACGGTAGCCTGCGAGCCTCCATTGAATGCGATCGTTTGACAGCGAGTCCGTGAGCCCGTAGACTTACCCGGAACTTCGTCCTTTAACCCGGTCCAGCGAGACCGAAAGGAGAATTCGGTGCGAGACACCCTGACCGCTCCGTCCGCGCGGACGCGGGTTTCCATCCGGCATCTGACCGATCCCCGTGTCCTGGATCGTGCTCTGATCGAGCACCTGCTCGCGCGTGCCACCGCCTTCGAACAAGGAATGGCGATGGAGGTCGCCCCGCTGTCAGGGCGCTTGCTCGCGACCCTCTTCTACGAGCCGAGCACTCGCACGCGCTTTTCCTTCGAGGCTGCCAGGTCCTGAGTGCCGAGAACGCGACCCACGCCTCATCAGCGGCAAAAGGGGAATCACTGGAGGACGCCATCCGCGTCATCGGTGGCTACGCCGACGGGATCGTCCTTCGTCATCCCGAGGTCGGTGCTGCGGAGCGGGCGGCACGGGTCGCGCCCGTGCCCGTGATCAACGCGGGAGACGGGCCCGGCAATCATCCAACGCAGGCGCTGCTCGACCTCTACACGATCGAAAAGGAACTGGGCCGCCTCGACCATCTGCGGATCGGCCTCGCGGGCGACCTGCGCAACGGTCGCACGGTTCGGTCGCTGGCGTTGCTGCTCTCGCGCTTCCCCGGGAATGAGCTGGTGTTGATCTCGCCGCCGGCCTTGCGACTGGGCGCGGACGTCATCGCCGTCTTGAATGAGGCGCAGCAGGGCATGCGGGAGACCACAGACCTCGGCGGCGTAATCGCGGACCTCGACGTGCTCTACCAGACACGCATCCAGGCCGAGCGCTTCGAGTCGTCCGCAGAATACGAGCGACATCGCGGCGTCTACCTGGTGAACGCTGACCTGATGCGGCGGCTGCCCGAGCGCGCCATCCTCATGCATCCGCTGCCGCGGCTCGACGAGATCGATCCGCTGGTCGACGCCGATCCTCGGGCTGCCTATTTCCGGCAGGCGCGCAACGGGCTCTGGGTTCGGATGGCCGTTCTCGACTGGACGATGGAGCGTTGATGTTGCAGACGCCAGCCGCCAAGGCCGTGATTCTCGATGCCGAGGGCCTCCGCCGCGCCTGGCGACGGATCGCGCATGAGGTCATCGAACGACAGCCGAACCTGGCGCAGTTGAGCCTGCTCGGCATCGTTACGCGCGGCCTGCCGCTGGCCCAGCGGCTGGCGGCCACCCTCGAGGAGCTCGAAGGGGTCCGGCTTACCGTGATCCCGCTCGACGTTCGCGCCTATCGTGACGACCTGCCTCGCGCGGCGGCCGCCCCCTTACCCATCCTGCCAGCCGTCGCGGTCGACGGGCGGCCGGTCTTGCTCGTCGACGACGTCCTCTTCAACGGGCGCACGGTGCGAGCGGCCATCGACGCCGTGATCGCCGCCGGGCGGCCGACACAGATCCAGCTCGCGGTGCTCGTCGATCGCGGTCACCGAGAGCTACCGATCCGCCCGGACTTCATCGGCAAGAACGTTCCCACGTCGCGGCAGGAGTGGGTCGACGTCCACCTCAGCGAAACCGATGGCGAGGATTTGGTCCGCATTGTTGAGCGGGGGGACTCCTGATGCGCCTGCAGCACGTTCGCGTGCTGGGCCCCACAGGTCTCTCGGCGCCGCAGACGGTCGACGTCAACGCCGAGGGTGCCGAGGATCGCGATGCAACCGGCCTCGTCCTCTCTCCAGGGTGGATGGACCTGCATGCCCACCTGCGCGAACCCGGCTTCCCGCAGAAGGAGACATTGCTGTCCGGTGCAACCAGTGCCGCGGTGGGTGGTTTCACGCACGTGCTCGCCATGGCGAACACCGACCCGGTGACCGATCGTGCCGAGCGGCTGCAGAGTCTGCTGACGCGGAGCCAGGCGCTGCCGATCCGCATCAGCTTTGTGGGCGCGGTCACGATCGGCCTCGATGGCCGCCAGCTCACCGATGCCGCTGCGCTGAAGGCGGCCGGAGCGATGGCGCTCTCCGACGACGGCCGTCATGCGATCGACCGCGTCATGTTTGGCCATGCCCTCGACGCGGCGGCGGCGGCAGGGCTGCCGGTCCTCGTCCATGCCCAGGCGGAGCAGCTGGGCGACGGCCCGGATGCCGAGGCGGTGGCCGTGACCGATGCGCTCGATGCCCTGCGTGACATCCGGGGCGCTCGTCTCCACATTCAGCATGTGAGCACGCGAAGGGCGGTCGACCTGATTCGTGCCGCGAAGTCGGAGGGGTTGCCGGTCACGGCCGAAGCCACCCCGCACCACCTGGCATTGAGCTCGCGTGACGTCTGGGCTATGGGCCCACACGGCAATGTCAACCCGCCCCTGAGAAGCCCTGACGATCGCGATGCACTCTGTGAGGCGCTGGTCGATGGGGTGATCGACGTGATTGCGACCGATCACGCGCCACACGAGCTGGCGGCCAAGCAGGCCGGCGCGAACGGCTTTCACGGCTTCGAGACCGCGGTCGGTGTCATCCTGGGCCTTGGCTTCGATGGCGGCACCGTTTACCGCGCGTGCGTGTCACGGCCTCGAGAGATCCTCGGCCAGTCCCTGGAAGACGAATGGATCCTCATCGATCCGGACGCCGAATGGCGGGTCGATGGGGCGTCCTTTAAGAGCCGCGGCAAGAACACGCCGTTTCAGGGCCGGAGGTTACGTGGACGGGTCGTCATGACGGTCTGCCGCGGCCAGGTGGTCACCGAGCGCGTGATGCAGCATGTCTGACGCGATGGTCCTCGTCCTCGAGGATGGCTTCACCGTCTTCGGCGATCGCGGTGGGCAGGCGACCCAGGCGAGCGGCGAGGTCGTGATCAACACCTGCATGGCGGGCTACCAGGAGGTGCTCTCGGACCCGTCGTACGCCGGGCAGATGGTCGTCATGACCTATCCCCTGATCGGGAACTACGGCACGACGCCGGAATTCCAGGAGTCGAGTCGCCCCTGGGCTCGAGCGCTGATCACGCGTCAACGGAGTGCGTTTCATGAACACTGGCGCACCCAGCAGTCGATCACCGACTGGCTCGACGGCTACGGCGTTCCCATCCTCACCGGCTGCGATACCCGGCGGCTTGCCCGGCATCTGCGCGGCACCGGTGCGCAGCGGGCGATCATCGGGCCGCGGCACGAACTCCCCGCGCTGCTCGAGCGGGTGCACCGCGTGACCCCGCTCGAGGAACAGGACCTGGTCCGGCAGGTCTCCGAGGGATTCCGCGACGTCGCGGAGCCGCTCGATCCGGCGCTCGCGGCCGGGTCGTTGCGCCAATGGACCGGCTTGCGGCTGGTGCTCGTCGACTACGGGGTCAAGCGCAACATCTTGCGCTCGCTTCGCGCCCGTGGCGTGGAGGTCGACGTCGTGCCCTACGACAGCGACCTCGAGACCATCCTCGCCCTCCGTCCCGAGGCGGTCGTGCTCTCCAACGGTCCGGGTGATCCGGCGCAGCTGCAAGCGGCGGTGGCGATGACCCGGCAGCTCATCAAGCGTGTGCCGGTGCTCGGCATCTGCCTCGGTCATCAATTGGTCGGCCAGGCCGCCGGGGCGCGTACGTCGCGGCTGCGATTCGGCCACCACGGTGGCAATCATCCGGTGCTCGACCTGCGGACGGGACGGGTGACCATGACGTCGCAGAACCACGAGTTCGAGATCGACGCCGAGAGCCTGCCGGCGAGCAGCGGCTTCCGTGTGAGCCATCGAAACCTTCACGACGGCTCGGTGGAGGGCCTGGTGCATGACCATCTGCCGGTGCGCTCGGTGCAGTTTCACCCCGAAGGCGCGCCGGGACCCCAGGACAACCAGGTGATCTTCGATGAGTTCCTCGACCTGGTGGCCGGCCGCCAAGCCGCGCCGATCACCGTCCGCGAGCCGGTGCGCCGTCCCGCGAGTGTCATGGTCATCGGCTCCGGACCGATCGTGATCGGTCAGGCGGCCGAGTTCGATTACGCGGGGACCCAGGCATGTAAGGCGTTGCGCGAAGAAGGCGTGCGCACCATCCTGGTGAATTCGAACCCGGCGACCATCATGACCGACGAGGGGATCGCGGACCGTGTCTATATCGAGCCTCTGACGGTCGAGGCTCTGACCGCGATCATCGAACGAGAACGGCCCGACGGGCTGCTCCCGACGTTGGGGGGCCAGACCGGCCTCAACCTGGCCGTAGGGCTGGCGGATGCCGGAGTGCTCGATCGCTGCGAGGTGCGAGTACTCGGGACGCCGCTCGCCGCCATCCGCGAGGCGGAGGACCGCGACGCCTTCAAGGCCGTGCTGCTGCGCATCGGCGAGCCGGTGCCGGACAGCCGCACGGTCACGACCGTTGACGCTGCCCAGGAATTCGCGGCATCGATCGGGCTGCCGCTCGTGGTCCGGCCGGCCTACACGCTCGGCGGGACCGGCGGCGGGATGGCCGAAAGCCCGCTCGAGCTCGAAGCCATCGTTCGCGAGGGGCTGGCCGCGAGCCCGATCCGTCAGGTCCTGGTCGAGCGCTCACTCTCCGGCTGGAAAGAAATCGAGTACGAGGTGATGCGGGACGCCAACGACACCTGCATCGCGATTTGCAACATGGAGAACCTCGATCCGATGGGGGTGCATACGGGTGACAGCATCGTAGTGGCGCCCAGCCAGACGCTCTCCGACCGCCAGTACCAGATGCTCCGCTCCGCGGCGCTACGCATCATCCGGGCGCTGCGCATCGAAGGCGGGTGCAATGTCCAGTTTGCGCTGGACCCGGCTTCGGATCGGTACTACGTCATCGAGGTGAATCCTCGAGTGAGCCGCTCCTCGGCGCTGGCGTCGAAGGCGACGGGATATCCGATCGCGCGGGTCGCCGCGAAGATCGCGGCGGGACGTGGCCTGCACGAAATCCCGAATGCCGTCACCGGGCAGACGAGCGCGGCCTTCGAGCCGGCGCTCGACTACTGCGTCGTCAAGATCCCGCGCTGGCCGTTCGATAAGTTCCCCGCGGCGGACCGGACGCTGGGCACGCAGATGAAGTCGACCGGCGAGGTGATGGCGATCGAGCGGACCTTCGAAGCGGCACTCAGCAAGGCGTTGCGGGCCCTGGAACAGCGCCTTCCCGATGCCTCCCAGTTGCGCGGCCGTCCGGACCTGTTGCATCAGCCGAACGACCGCCGGCTGATGGCGGCGATGCAGGCGCTGCGCGACGGGACCGGCCTTGACGAGGTCGGTGTGGCAACAGGCTATGCGCCGTGGTTCGTCGACCGGCTCGCGTACATCACCACGCTCGAGGCGGCGCTGGCCGGCCCCATCGACGCCGATCTCGGGCTGCGGGCCAAGCGTGCCGGTTTCGACGACGCCCGGATCGCGGAGCTGAGCGGCGGCCGCTTGCCGGTCACGGCGCTCGAGCCGACCTTTCGTCAGGTCGATACCTGTGCCGCCGAGTTCGAGGCGGTGACCCCGTATTACTACGCCACCTACGAAGACGAAGACGAGATCATCCGCACCGGCAACACGGCGGTGGCGGTGATCGGCTCGGGCCCTATCCGCATCGGCCAGGGGATCGAGTTCGATTACTGCAGCGTGCACGCCTCGGCTGCCCTGCGGGAAGCGGGACTCGATAGCGTGCTCATCAATAGCAACCCCGAGACGGTCAGCACCGACTTCGATGCCTCGACCCGCCTCTACTTCGAGCCCCTCGACCTCGAGGGGGTGCGCAACGTGCTCCGACGCGACCCGGTGCTCGGTGTGATGGTCCAGTTCGGCGGGCAGACGGGTCTGAACCTCGCGGACGCGCTGGCGGCCGGCGGGACCCGCATCCTCGGCTCGACCGTCGACACCATCGACCTGGCGGAGGACCGCCGTCGTTGCGAGGCGTTGCTGCGCGACCACGGCATCCCGCAGTCGCCAGGCGGTTCAGCCACGAACGCGGAGATGGCCCTGGCGATCGCCGCCCGCGTGGGCTATCCGGTGCTGGTGCGGCCGTCGTACGTGCTGGGCGGGCGCGGCATGGAGATCGTCCACTCGGCGATGGATCTTCGACGCTATGTCGAGGCGGCCATCGGGTTCGGCGTCCGCGGCCCCATCCTCGTCGACAAGTACCTGCTTGGTCGCGAGCTCGACGTCGATGCGGTCTGCGACGGCGAGACCGTCGTGATTCCGGGCATTCTCGAACACATCGAGCGAGCGGGTATCCACTCGGGTGACTCCTTTGCGGTGTACCCACCGATCACCCTGACGCCGGCCGAGACGGATCGCGTGGTCGAGGCGACCACCGTCATCGCCCGCTTGCTCAAGGCCGTCGGCTTGATCAACATCCAGTTCGTCATCCAGGACGGCATCCCGCACGTGCTCGAAGTGAACCCGCGAGCCAGCCGGACGGTGCCATTTCTTAGCAAGGTGACCGGCGTGCCGATGGTCAATCTGGCCACGCATGCCGCGCTCGGTCGCTCTCTCACGGAGTTCGGCTTCGCCGGTGGGCTGCAGGCGAGCCGCCCGCTGTATGCGGTCAAGGCGCCCGTCTTCTCGATGGCCAAGCTGCCGGCCGTCGACGCCGTGCTCGGCCCGGAGATGAAGTCGACCGGTGAGGCGATGGGGATCGCCCAGGACCTTCCCACCGCCCAGTACAAGGCGTTTCTCTCGACGATGCAGGAACTGCCACCGGATGGCGCGGCCCTGTGCTCGATCGCCGATGCCGACA
>VBEQ01000021.1 GCA_005881235.1 Chloroflexota bacterium
TCGTCACCGCCGGTTTCAGCCCTGGCGACGTGCTGCTACCGGCGGTAGAGGACTGCAGGGCAAGGCCGGCAATGACGGGCAGCGCCGCCAGCGCGATCGCGCGGCGCGCCGCCAGCAACGATTCCGCCTCCGGGCGGAAAGCCGCCGTCCGGTCGAGCACGCGGCGGGCGACGCGCGGGAACCGAAGCACGGTGAGGATCGCCGCGACGCTGGCGGCCAGCCGAATGGCGCGCTGCCGGGCGCGGTGCACGACCTGCGCCGCCGCCGCGTAACTCAGTTGGAGGCCGGTCGCGATATCGGCCAGCGGGCGGTGCTCCACCGCAGACTGCCACAGCGCCAGGCGTTCGCGGAGTGAAAGCTGCCCCAGCACCCCTTGCACGAAATCGCGGTCCACGATTCCCGCCTCGAGGTCGCTGCCGGCATCCGGATCCGCGCCCAGCGTCAGGAGAGCCCGCCCGAGCCGCCGGCGCCGGCGCAGCAGATCGAGGCAGTGGTTGTGGGCGACCGTCAGGAGCCAGGCGCGGGCGCGTTTCTCTTCGGTATCCGGTGCGAGCGAGTTGAGGGCGATGAGAAAGACTTCGTGGGCGGCGTCAGCGGCATCCTCTGCGCTCTTGAGGATGGCCCCGCAGCGCTTGAGCACGGCAGCGAAATTGGATTCATAGAGGGCCGACAGCCAGCGGCGTTGCTCGGCGGACATCGGGGCCGTGTACGCATATCGGTCACCCACCGGCCTGACGCTTGCCATTGGTCCCTACATTAAATTCCCCCACCAACCCTGTCAAACTTCCCGCCTGTCGAACGTACAAGTAAACAAGTGAGGCGCATCAACCTGGAACGCGAGTTCACCCGTATGCAGCGGGAGAGCCAACGGGCCATCGAGATCCTGGGCGAAGTTATGGCTGAGCTCGATGCGGCCCGCGTCGAGCGGCGGCAACCTTCTCCATTTGCAAGCGCTGTGCAGCGGTCACCCGTGATAACGTATTCGCGCAAACCGTAAACAGCGGGTGATGGGACCGTGCGTGACCGGGGGAAGAATGGCGACGATGCCGGCGGTAACGAGCTCACCGGGAGTGGCAGCAGCCCCCGCGTAACGCCACGGCAAGCGCAGATTCTGGACCTGGCGGCAGCCGGGCTATCCGATAAACAGATCGCGCGGCGACTTCGCGTGGCCCACCGGACGGTTCGCACCCACTTCGAGAATCTCTTTATGGATCAGGGAATCCGCAACCGATCGCAGGCGATCGCGATCTGGTCGCGGCGGCCGACCCAGGGACATAAGGCCCGACCCGCGGACGAATGTCCCTATCCGAAGCCGTTTCCTCCCGGTTTTGTCGAGTGTCCGGCGTACGAGGCGACCCAGATGGTCACCCTGGATATCTCGCATCGGCCGCTGGGCGCGGTCTGGACCTGCCGTCATCTCGAGAGCCGGTTGATGCCGAACACCGACTACCGCTGGTATGGCGCCTGTGCGATCGGGGACGCGGAGGCTCGTCGGCGCTGGAGCGCCGCCATCGGTGCGGATCGTCTCTACGAGATCAGCCAGCTTCGGCAGGAGGTTTCCGCCGTCAGCGGACCGTACATCCAACGGCTGATCGAGCTCAAGAGGGCCGAGCAGTCGGAGGCTCGCCCGGGCGTAGGGCAGATGCAGGGCGTGGTCGATGAGTTCATGACCGAGATGATGCGTCTGCTGCAGTCGCGCAAAGCCGTGCTCGACGAACTTCACCTGCCGCTGCGCGCCGTCCTTCAGCTGGTTCGCGTTGCCATCGATCGCTTCGTCGAGCAGGGGCTGAGCGAGCCCGAGTGGGAAGTACCGGACGAGGTGCTGACCCAGTTCCCCGATGACATCCGGTCCTACTTCCGCCCGCGCCAGGCCGGCGACGGCCGCGACAAGCTGGATCACACCGACGGCGAAACCGCCTGACCGGCAGTCCATAGGCGAGATTGTCACCCCCTGGGACAGTAGCCTTTGGCCCATCGGTAATTTCACCGATTTGACACAGGACGGCAGTAATGTAACAGTGAATCAAGTTCACCTAAGGTAACCAGGACTGCCTGTCCAGGGCTAGAGGAGACTCGTGCGGCGGGGAAGCGGTACGGGGGATGGGGGCCGTCAGCTGCGGCGCGCACGCCGGCTCGGCCTGCGCGCGGTGCTGATCGCGCCATTTCTCCTCGCCTACATGGGGAGCATCTCGGCGCGCGCCGACCTGGGCGTCACGTCCGTTGCCAGCGGGCTGGCGTCGGTGAGCGGCGCCGCCCAGTGCGACGGTGTCCTCCTGCCCGCCGCCACGGTCCACCTCTTCAATGGCGAGGATCTGGTGGCCACCACCACGGCCGATGCGACCGGCCAATTCGCTTTTCCAGGGGCCGCCGTCGGGGTCTACACGGTTCGCGTCAGTTCGGGCAGCACGGTCTGCGGGTACCAGGTCACCCTCCAGCCCGCCACGACGAACGGCTGGCCCACCGGTCCCAATGATCCGACGCTGAGCCCGCTGGCGGTCAAGACCGGCGCGGGATGCCCGCGCGACATCAAGAACAATCACTCGTGGACCACCGCCGCCCTGCTGGATGGCCTCAGCGCGACCCCGGCGCCGGCCACGGTGGATGAGTGCCTCTATCGACAGGACCAGTCGGCCTGGTTCAAAGTCCCGATTCAGCCGGGGAGCAAGGTGCAGGTGTCGCTCACCAACCTGCCGGCCAACTACGACCTGACGCTCTACAAGGACATCGCCGCTGCCCTGCAGTCGCCAGTCTCGACGCCAAGCGGACTGGCGCGGGTGAGCGCCGAGTTTGCCCCCGACGCCGCCTCCTCGGATGCCTACGCGCCGGATGCCTATTCGCCCGATGCCTATTCACCGGATGCCTACTCGCCCGACGCGTATTCCCCGGACGCCTACTCGCCCGACGCCTACTCCCCCGATGCGTATTCGCCGGACGCGTATTCGCCGGACGCGTATTCGCCGGACGCGTATTCCCCGGACGCCTATTCGGGGAACGCGTATAGTCCCGACTCTTACTCGCCCGACAATCAGGTACAGAACGCGCAGACTACAAGCGCCGTGGCCGGCTCGACCCCGATCCCGGCGGCGTATGCCTCGGCCCAAACCCGAAGCCTGATCGGCGTTTCGGCCCAGGACGGCACCGCCAGCGAATCGATCACCCGCTATACCTGGGACAACACCACCAACGTCTACGTCCGGGTGCGCGGTCGCAATGGTGCCTTCAGCCTCGCCCAGCCCTTCCACCTGGCGGTGACCGTGCTCTCCGGTGGATGCGGGGCGGTCAGCTCGGTTGCCGCCCTGACCGCGGGCACCACCCCGAGCCTGGTCTCGGCGACATCGGGCGGCTACAGCAGCATCATCCTCTGGGATTCGAGCCGGGCGAGCCGGATGGAGGGCTGGACGGCCGACGACCTGAGCGCCGTGTCGGCGCACCTCAACGCGCTGGCCGCGCAGACAGCCGGCGTGGTCGTCGACGTCGGCCAGGATGACCTGGTCAAGGCCGCCAACCTGCAGGCCGATGCCACCACCACGTGCGCCTTCACCAAAAACCTGGTCGGGTTGGAAATCAAGCGCATCATCACCGGCTATCGGGCGCTCAACCCCCTCAAGTACGTGGTGATCGTCGGCAATGACGGCCTGATCCCCTTCTTCCGCCATCCCGACCAGGCCGGCCTGGCCAACGAGCGCAACTTCGTGCCACCGGTGCTCAGCAATACCGCGTCGCAGGCGGCCATCAACCTCGGCTACGTCCTCAGCCAGGACCGCTATGGATCGTCAACCGACCTCTCCATGAGCGACCACACGCTGCCGCTGCCCGACCTCGCCGTCGGACGGCTGATCGAGCGGCCGGCCGACATCAACGGCCTGATCGACGCCTATCTGGCGAGCCCGCCGGACGGTGTCGTCCCCGGCAGCGGGCTGGCCACCGGCTATGACTTCTTTGCCGACGCGGCGACGGCGATCGCCGGCCAGCTCAGCGCCGGGACCAACCATCCAACCGATACGCTGATCCAGACGAGCGGGCCACCGACGGTGGCCGGTGGGGCCTGGACCGCCGACCAGCTGCGCAGCAAGCTCCTCGGCGCGCGCCACGACATGGTTTTTCTGGGAGCCCACTTCAGCGCCTTCAGCGCCGAGGCCGCCGACTTCTCGACCCACCTGCTCGCCAGCGAAGTCGCCGGGTCCACCCTGGACTGGTCGAACGTGATCGTCTTCAGCGAGGGTTGCCACTCCGGCTACAACACCGTCGACCACGACGCGCCACCGATCCCGATGATCGAACCCGACTTTCCGCAGGCCTTCGCCCAGAAGCACGCCACGCTGATCGCTGGATCCGGCTACCAGTACGGCGACACCGATTTCGTCGAATACGGGGAGCGCCTCTACCTGGAGTTCAGCAAGCAGCTGCGCATGGGGAGCGGCCCCGTCTCGGTTGGGCAGGCACTCGTCAACGCCAAGCAGGCATATCTGCGCGACACCCCGCAATGGCGCGGCATCCACGAGAAGACGCTGCTGGAGTCGACGCTCTACGGTCTGCCCCAGCTGATGGTGAACATGCCGGGGAGCCGGCTCGCCCCGGCGGCGGACAGCTCGGTGGTGAGCGCGACCACGCCGGCTGTCGGCAAACCCGGATCGGTGCTGGGGCTGACGAGCGCCGACCTCAGCGTGCAATCAACCCTGACGGCGCACACCGTCACCCTCAACAGCACTGCCGGTCCGGCCGCGCCGCTGACCGCGACCTACTTCTCCGGCTCGAACGGCCAGATGGTCAACCCGTCAGAACCGGTGCTGCCGCTGGAGACGCGCAACGTGACCGCGCCCGGCCCGTTGAGCGGAACCGCGGCCACCTTGCGCGGCGTCGGCTTCCGGGGCGGGTCGTACACCGACAATCCCACCGGCGGACCGGTGTTGCCACTGACCGACGCGCCCGCCACCGAGCTGCGCGGGCTGCACTCCTTCTTCTCATCCAGCGTGATGTACCCGGTGCTGCCCTGGCGCGTGAATTACTTCGATTTGCTCATGGGCGGGCAGGCGACCCGGCTCAACGTGACACCGGCGCAGTACGTCTCCAGTGGACCGGCCTCAAGAACGGGGACGCTGCGAACCTACTCCGCGATGAACTTCCGCCTCTACTACAGCGATCCGGCGCTCAGCACGAAAACCTACGGGAAGAATTCCGGCTACCTGGGGAACGTCCCGGCGATGGCGGCGGCTCCGGCAATCTCGCGGATCTCCGCGGTGCCGAGCGCGGACGGGCAGAGCATCGCCTTTCGGGTCAACGTCGAAGGCGACCCATCGGCCGGCATCCAGCAAGTCTGGATCACCTACACCGCGACCGGGCCGGCCTGCAGCGGCGGCCTCAATCCCTGCGCCGGCCAATGGCAGCCGCTCGACCTGGTTCAGGACGGCGACGACTCAACGATGTGGACCGCCACCTTGCCGCTGGGCGGCACCGCCGCCGGCGACGTCCGCTACCTGGTGCAGGCCGTCAACGGGGCCGGGGTGGTCGGGACGGCGACCAACCTGGGCGCGTACTACGTGCCCCAACCGCGGGTGGCATCGACCAGCGCGCCGAAGACCTCGACCAGTCTCAGCTTCATCTCGGCACCAGCCGGCGGGGCGTATCGCGACCGTGCCAGCTTCACCGCGGTGCTGACGGCGGGTGGCGCGCCGGTGAGCGGCCGGCCGGTCGCCTTCGAGTTTGGCCCGCAGCGGCTGCAGGCGGTGACCGATGGCAACGGCACCGCCAGTGTGACATTCCCGCTGCTGCAGTCGCCCGGCTCGTACGTGGTGCGCGCCGCCTTCGAGGAAGCGCAGGACCTGCTGGGTTCCGCGACCGAGTCGACCTTCACCATCGCGCGGCAGAACACCACGCTGACGCTCAGCGGCGGCAGCGCGCACTACAGCGATTCGACGGCGGTGGTCGCCACCCTCGCCGACCAGTCGTCGCCGACGCCGCGGCGGTTGCGGGAGCAGACGGTGATGTTCATCGTCACCCAGGGCGCCTCCTCATGGGTGTTGCCGGTGGTCACGGATGAGCTCGGTCGGGCACCGCTCGGCCAGCTGCCACTGTCGCCGGGCGGCTACACGGTGACCGCCTACTTCAGCGGCACGATTCCGATCCCGACCTCGAGCGGGGTGGTGCCGCTGACGCTGAACAATGACCGCTACAGCGCATCGAGCGCGACACTGAACGGCGGCCTGACCATCGCGCCTGAGCCGGCGACGTTGACCTACACCGGTGACACCATCGCGTCGACCAGCGGTCCCATCCACCTGGCCGCCAGCGTGACCCAGGAGAGTGACGATGCGCCCGGCGACATCACCACCGCGCAGACGTCGTTTGCGATCAAGGACAGCAACGGGGTCGTGGTCGGGCAGAGCACGACGGCGGTCGCGGCGGACGGCACCAGCTCCATATCGATCGCGGCCCCGCCGGCGGGCGTGTACCGGATCGAATCGAGCGTCAGCGGCAACTTCAGCTCGGGCGTGGCGTCGGTTCCATTGGTGGTCTTCGATCCGGCCGCGTCCACCACCGGGAGCGGGTCGGTGCCAACCACGCTGCCGCCCCCCAACGACACCGCCACACTCGATTTCAACCTCAAGTACGAGCCGAGCGCGACGCGGCCCTCCGGAACACTTCACGTCACCCGCGGCCTGGCCACCGCGAGCCCAGCGGCGCCCGTCACGAGCCCGTCGGCGCCCACCACCACGCTGACGCCCAGCACCACGCTGACGCCCGCGACCACCGCTACTCCCGCACCGACGGCCGCACCGGCGCCGGTCGCGCCCACATCGTGCCAGGGTGCGGCGGTCGATCCCAACGGCCCCGTCGATTTCCAGGCGACCGGCTTCGACTGGCTGGCCATCACCGGCGCGACCGCGCAATTCCAGGGCGTGGGGACCATCAACGGCTGCGGTCGTTACCTGGTTGCGGGCACCGCGACCCAGGGCGCCGCCCCCGCAACGAGCACCTTCGAGGTCCACATCTGGGACGCCTCCCACAGCTTCGATGCGCCGCTGCTGCTGGTGACCGGCACGCTGAGCACCGGTCAGATCACGATCGTCCGGCCCGCGCCTTCCGCGCCTTAGCCCGCGGGCAGGCGGCCAAGGTCGAGCTCGGCGCCCAGCTCGCGAAAGATGCCCGCCGCCTCTGAGACCAGCTGATCCGCCTCGGAGCGACGCGCATCGTCCGGCGGTAACGCGCGCAAGGCGCGGGCCAGGCCGGCGAGTGTGCGGGCGAGTTCCTGGCGCTCGCTGGTGGCGCGCAGGATCTCGCGGCTGCGCTCCAGGGCGGCCAGCGAATCCGGTATCTCGCCGCGGGTTGCGTGCACGGTTCCCAGCACCTGCAACGCGATTCCTTCCTGGTCGAGCGCCTGCACCGCCTGAGCGGTGGCGACGGCTCGCTTGGCCCAGGTAAGCGCGGCCGTCGCATCGGATGAGAGATACGCTTCCGCGAGATAGCGCTCGGTCTCCGACTGGTATGTCCGGCTTGCGAGCTGTCCCCATTCCTCGATCGCCCGCTGAAGATCACGGCGACCGGTCTGCGCATCGCCCCGCCGAACGGCGGTGATGCCGAGCCCGGTGCGAGCGAGCGCAATCCCGGCCGCATAGCCGATCGCGCTCCAGCGTTTCAGCGCCGCGGTGAAATCCGCCTCGGCTTCGTCGAGCGCGCCGCGGGCCAGCTCGATCTGCGCCAAATTGTTGCGCGACGTCCCGATGCCGAGGGGATCGCCGATCCGCTCCCGGATGGCGAGCGCTTTCGCATGCGCCCGCAAGGCCTCCGTATAGCGGCCCTCCTTGCGACGCACGATACCGATGTTGTTGAGGACGTTGGCCTGGCCGGACACGTCGGCGCGGGCTTCGTAGAGCTGCAGGCTGCGCTCGTAGTAATCGATGGCCATGCCGGTGTCTCCACCCAGCGAGGCGACCGTCCCCAGGTGCTTGTACGCGTCCGCGCGCGCGTCGTCGGCGCCCGCCCGTTCGGCGCGCTGCGCCGCCGTCAGCAACGTTTCCCGGGACTGTTCGTATGAGCCCTGCTGCCAGTAGACCTGTCCCAGCTCCAGGAGGACGAGTGCCTGCTCGCGATCGGCGCCCGCTGATAAGACCTCGCGGGCCTCGGTCAGCGTGCGCAGCGCCTGCGGCGTATCGCCGGTGATCTGGTGGACGACCCCCAGCTTGCGCAGCAGGCGCGAGCGCCCGCGGTCATCGGCGGGGTCATGCGCCGCGAGCGCGTGCCGGTAGCCGGCCGCCGCCTCCGCGTAGTTGCCGGCGAAACCTTCGACGTCCGCGATCCCTTCCCAGGCATCCGCGCTCGCCGCCGGATCCGCCGTGCTGTGTTCCAGGGCGGACCGGAAGTACGCCAGCGCCTCGTCGATGGCATACAGGCGCCGCGCGCGCTGCCCGGCTCGCAGCAGCGCCGCCGACGCCTTGGCGTCGTCATCGCCGCGCGCGTAGTGATAGGCGATGATGTCGACGTACTCGTCCGCCCGTTGCTTAAAGAGATCCGCGATGGCGTCCGCGACGCGCACGTGGAGACGGCGCCGTTGCGACAGCAGCTGCTTGAGATAGGCGACTTCCTGGATCAGGGCATGGCGGAAGGCGTGGGTAACTTCCGGATCGATCCCCCGCCGCTCCACGAAGCCCTGATCGATCAGCTGGTCGAGGTCGACCGCCAGCGATGGGCTGGGATCGATCCGCTCGAGCACGCGGTACCAGAAGGTCCGGCCGACCACGGCGGCCGCACGAACGACGCGCGCGGGCCCTGATCCGAGGCCGTCGATGCGCGCCCCCAGCAGTTCCTGCACGCTGTCGGGAACCACCAGCGCCAGTGATTGCCGCCCGACCCAGACGCCTCCGTCCCGGGCGATCGCCCCAGACTCTCGAAGCGCGTCCGCGAGCTGCTCGATGAAGAAGGCGTTGCCCCCGCTCTTGAGCAGCATGGTCTCGAGCAGCGAGGGGTCGACCTCGCCGCCAAGACGCTGCGCGAGCATCCGGCGCGATTCTGTTTCATCCAGGGTCAAGAGCTCGACCCGCGTGGAGGACCAGGGTGGCTGCCACTCGGAGCGGCCGGTGGCGATGAAGAGGCAGGGGAGCGAGGCCAGCTCCGCGATCAGGTCGGCAAGGACCAGTTGACTCGCGGAATCGATCCAGTGCAGGTCTTCGGCGACGATGAGAAGCGGGCCTTTAGCCACCTGCCGTAAAACCAGGTTGCGCACGACCTCAGTAAGGACGCGGCGGCTCGCTTGCGGATCGAACCCCGCCGATGCGTAGCCGAGAACGTCGAGCAGAAGTCGCACGGTGGCGTGATCGAGGTCCAGACCCAGCTCGTGCATCCGCCCTTCGATGCCGGCTCGTGCGACCGGTTCTAGGTCGGCCTGACGGATGCCAAACGCGCTGCGGAGCAGGCTCGCCAGCACCGCGTAGGCCGTCTGCCGATCGTAGGAGCGGCCTCGCGCCATCCAGCGGTCGACGCCGCGGCCGAGGCCCATCAAGAACTCCGCGATCAGCCGGCTTTTACCGACCCCGGCCTCGCCGGCCACGGTCAGGGCTCGGCCCTGGCCCAGCACCGAACCGGCCAGCGCCTGGCGCAGGAGCGCGAGCTCGGCGCTGCGCCCGATCAGCGGCGTTGATCCGTCCGCGACGGCGTCGTCTTTCGAGCGGATGACCCGATACGCCTTTACCGCTTGCGCTTTCCCTTTGAGCGCCGTCGGTCCCAGTGGCTCGAACTCGAAGGCGCGCGCGGCCAGCCGGTAGGTCGTCGGGCCCACCACGATCGCGCCCGGCGCCGCGATCGACTCGAGCCGCTGCGCGGTGTTCACCGTATCGCCCACGACGGTATAGGCCGATTGCACATCGTTCGCCAGGAGGCCGCTCACCACTTCACCGCTGGAGATGCCAACCCGCAGGGCCAGGCGCAGGCCGTGCTCGCGTTCGAGCCAGTCGTTGAGCAGCGTCAGCGCGCCTTGCATTTCCAGGGCGGCTCGCACGGTGCGCTCGGCGTCGTCTTCGTGCGAGACCGGCGCCCCGAAAACCGCCATGACGGCATCACCCATGTACTTCTCGACGGTGCCTTCATAGCGTTGAATGGGGCGCACCAGCGCGGCGAAGAAGGCGCCGAGGATGCGTCGAAGGTCTTCTGGATCGAGTCGTTCCCCGAGCGGGGTCGATCCCGACAGATCGGCAAAGAGCACCGAGACCAGCCGGCGGTCTTCGTGCACGGCGGTCCCGGGCGAGACCTGAAGGCCGGTTCCGCGCGGCGTTGCCCCCGGCGGTTGCGCGGTCGCTAATGAGACCGGTGCCCCGCAGTTGGGGCAGAACCGGTGTGCCGGCCGCAACCGTGCGCCGCACGCCGGGCACGTCAGGCGCGCCGAACGGGTCGGCGCCGGCTGCTTGCGGGCCCGCATCGCTTTAGCTTAGGTGCGTTTGCGCAATTCGGCCGGACGGACGACCGTGATGTAGCCGGACTTCTGAACGATGTCGCCTCGGGCCGCAAGCCGAGAGAGCGCGCGATTCACGTTCTCGCGGCTGGCCGCGACCATGCCGGCCAGCGTCCGTTGGGTCAGGCGCATCTCGATTCGGATGCCATCGGGCGTCTTGTGGCCGTGCGCGGCGGCCAGGTCGAGGAGCTTGCGGGCGACGCGACCGGGAACGTCGAGGAAGGCGGCTTCCGAAAAGGTCGCGTCCATGCGCCGGATGTGGCCGATGAGCACCTTGATCAGATGCCTGACGGCCTGCGGGTTGTCATCGAGAAACGCCATCAACGCCTGCCGCTCCAGGACGACGCATCGCGTCGGCACCATTGCCTCGGCATCCATGGTCCGCACCGGCTGATCCTCGAAGATGGTCAACTCGCCGAAGCTGTCCCCGGGAAGGAGCACCGTGAAGACCGCTTCCGCGCCGCCGCTCCCCACTCGCGAGATCTTCACCTGCCCCCGAACGATGATGTAGAGGACGGTGGCCGGGTCACCCTCGTGAAAGATGTAGGAGCCCGCCCTATAGCTGCGCTCGCTGATCGCGGGTGCCAGAGGTTCGAGTGCCTCCGCCGGGATCCCCTGGAACAAGACCGTCCGGGAGAGAAGCGCGACCGAGTCCATGATCGGCATGATAGGCCCGCCCAGGGATGTCAAGACGGAGTGCCCAATAGCACACGCCGTTTGTGTCAATTGACATAGACGACATCACAAATCGGGAGTACCTTGCCTATAGACTTTCCCAATGCTCAGCATCGTTCCGCAAATCGCTCCTGACCTTAAGGACTCTCCGGTACTCCTTGCTCCGCGCGTCACGTACTGGCTGGAGCCGCGCGTGTTCGACGAGCGTGCGCTCGAGCGGCTCGACGCGCCGGTTGTTCGCACCCCTCATCAGATCCTGGTGGAAGCCCTGCTCGAGCCGTCGTCCGCGGACCTGGCGTGGCTGGCGTGGGAGGACGGCAGCCAGAGCGTGGTCGTCGCGCGGGATCGGATGTCGCCGCTCCATCCATCCACGATTGGTGAATTTCCGGAGCCGCCACGCAGCCCGCTGACCATCAATCGGGCCTCGCGGAGCGGCGCGTGGGCGCTTTGGTGCCGGTCTCGCGGGATCCTGTCCGCCACCGTCGTGCCGGTCCGGCAGAAGAACGAGATCGTGGGCACCATCGGCCTGGCCAGCTGTACCGCGGGAAGCCTTGACGATTCCGACCTGCAGCGCGTCCAGCTGGGCGCGTCGCTCGCGATCCAGGCCCGCAGCCACGAACTGCGACTCAGCAGCCTCCGCCGGATGTTCGATGAGGTCAGCCGCACACTCGAGAACGCGCTCGCGCTCGATCGGGCGCTACGCCTGCCGCCGACCTACCGGGAGATCGCTCGCTCGGTGGGGGAGTCGTTGGACGCGAGCTATTGCCAGATCGCGGTCCGCGATGCGGGCCAGTCGATCACGATCCGGGCCGTAGGCGGGCACCGTCCGCCGCGCCGGGTAGGGTCCAGGTGGACGCTGGCGAAGTTACGCCGCTGCGCGCAGGCGCTCCACGAACGACGCGCGGTCGTCCTGACATTCAGCCAGAGCGACGTCGCATCGCAGCCGGAGCGGCTGGCGCTGTTTACCCCAACCACCAGGACCGGCGTCCTCATCCCATTCGTTGCCGGTCCACGCACACAGGGCGTCTTGATCCTGGGCGAGGAGCGCGAGTCACGCTGCGGGCCGCTGACGCCGGAGCGCATCGCCCTCCTGGAACTGGTCGCCAGTCGGATCGCGCACATCATGCGGATCTCGCGGCGGCTCGAGTATGAGCGCTTGGGCGACCGCCGGCGCCAGCGTCAGCTGACCGTGGAACGCCAGCGGCTCGCGCGCGACGTGCACGACGAAATTGGGCAAGCGCTGAGCGTGCTGCTGGTGCAGATCCGCTGTGCGATCGCCGACGGCAACGCCGGCCCGGAAGCGCTCAAAGTGCTGGAGCAGGCGACCAGCGACGCCCTCAATGGCGCGCGCACCCTCGCCTTTGGGTTCCGGCATCTGGAACGGGGGGTCGGGCCGCTGGAAGAGGCGCGTGCTTTTGCCGACACGCTGTTGCGCGGGGCGCAGTGCCGCTTGAGCTGGACCGAGGAACGGGTCGAGGGCCGGGTCGCGACCAGGACCTTGCGCGAGATCGCCAACGTGATCAAGGAAGCGGTGACCAACATCGTCCGGCATGCGGCCGCGGATTGCGCGCGCGTTCGGGTCGAATACCCCGACGGCCGCATCAGAGTCACGATCCAGGACAACGGCATCGGCTTCCGCCTGCAGGAGGCCCGGCCGACCAGCGATGGCCGCGGCCTGGGGCTGGTCGGTTGCGCCGAGCGGCTGGCGCGCGTCGGCGGCGTCTTCGACATTCGAAGCGCGCCGGCGCAGGGGACGCTCGTGATCCTGGAAGCCCCTCGGCTCTGACGAGCTGACCGGTTCGGATCGCCCCATTTCAGCGCCCAGTGGCGTTTGAGGGGCACAATGGTCCGTTCGGCCGATATGGCGCGTAAGCCCAGACGTAACACTGGTGCCAATGATCCCGGTGCCGCCCACCGCTGTTCGTGTTGCCGAGCCGGATTCTTCCGGAACCGCCCTTGAGCCGATTGCACCGTTGCTGCGTGACGCCACCCTGACGGAGATCATGATCAACGGACCGGACGCCATCTTCGTCGAGCGCGAGGGTCGGATTCTGCTGACGGACCGCCGATTCGAGGACGAGAATCACCTGCTGAGTGCGGTCGGCGCCCTGATGACAAGCGCCGGTCGCCGGCTCGACCTCGTCGACCCCGTGCTGGAAGCGCGATTGCCGGACGGCTCCCGATTGACCATCGTGCTGCCGCCGGTCGCGGTCGACGGCCCCATGATCACGATCCGGAAGTTCTCGGCCAGCCCATACGCGATCGACGACCTGATCCGCTTCGGCAGCCTCTCGCTGGAGGCCGCCGCCTTTCTCCAGGCCTGTGTCCTGGCTCGCGCCAACCTGCTGATCTCCGGCGGCTCGAGCAGCGGGAAGACGACGCTGCTCAACGCCTTAGCGACCTGTATCCCCGGTGACGAGCGCATCGTCACGATCGAGGAGGCCGCCGAACTGCGACTGCCGCAGGGTCACGTGTGTCGCCTGGAGAGCATTCCCGCGGGCGAGCGGGTGACGACCCTCCGTCAGCTCGTCCGGCATGCGGTCCGAATGCGCCCTGATCGCCTCCTCGTCGGCGAAGTCCGTAGCGGCGAGGCGCTCGACATGCTGCAGGCCATGAACACCGGCCACGACGGCGCCATCAGCACCGTCCACGCCAATAGTCCCCGAGATGCCCTCTCGCGCCTGGAGACGCTGGTGCTGATGGCCGGGCTCGATCTTCCGGTACGCGCCATCCGCCAGCAGATCAGCGGCGCCATCAACGTCATCGTCCATGTCGGCCGCCTGGCCGATGGCAGCCGGAAGGTCCTGAGCATCGGGGAGCTCACCGGATTCGAGGATCCGACGATCGCGTTGCAGCAGCTGTTTGTCTCGGAAGCGACGGGCGGTGGGGCGCAGGGGCGGACCCGCCTAACGCCGACGGGCATCCGCCCGCAAATCATGGATAAGATCCACCGACTTGGCGTCGCGGCGCCGGAGCTGGGCCGGCTGTACCCAAAGAACTCCGGGCACGTCGCCGTCAGTGGTCGGCGAGCGGCGACCGCCGCGATGAATGAAGGTGGCGTCCCGCCGCGGGATCGCCGGCAGAGTTAAGTCCCGAGTAAGACGGCAAGCCTCAGTATTAAGGAGAAAGGCGGCCTCTCGGCCGCCTTTCAACTTTTCTACGCGGTGCGCCGCCGAATCGCGAAGCCGGCCAGCCCGAGGGCAGCCAGTAGCAGACCGATCATCGGCCAGAGCGGCATGCCGCCGCCCGTTGTCGCGAGCGTCGGGGTCGTCGGTGTCGCGGTCGGGGTCGCGGTCGGGGCCGCAGTCGGAGTCGGTGTCGCGGTCACCGCGGCGGTGCCCGTGAATTTGAGGTTCATCAGGATCGCCGTGCCGGTTTCGTCCTGCACGATGTCGATGGACGTTACCGTCTTGCCCACGATCCCCCTGCGGTCGACGGCCAAGGCCGTATTGCCGTCGCCCGCGGCCGTCAGGTTGAAGCTGACATGACCGCCGACATTGTTGGCCGCGCAGCCAAAGAAGTGGGTGTCGCCATCGCTCGTCACGACGTTGAGCCGTGGCGCGCCGGCCTGGCAGTAGCTGCCTTCTCCCAGGTCCCAACTCGCCGCCGTCAACGTGGTCAGCCCCTTGACGGTCGCCCCGGCTGACATGTCGTCGCACGTCGGCCCCTCCTTGGTCAACGTCAACTTCGCGGAGGCGAAGGCCGCTGCCACCGCGCCTGGCGTATCCGCCACCGGCTGGCCCTCAGCATCCTTGCAGTAACCGATATTGCCGGTTGTGCCGTGAGCGCAGGTTGCGCCCGGGTCCGTAGCCGTCGCCGTCGCGGTGCCGAACGTGGTGTGGCTGCAGGCATACGCCCACGGGCTCGCCGTCGTTACCGTTGCCGTGCTGGCATAGGCGGCCACCGAACCCCACGCCAGTGCGGCGATCGCTGATCCGATCATCACAAGACGCTTCATAATCGCCCTCCTTGATCCCATGTCGAAATTCGCTCTCGGATAACCTCGCTTCCCTCAACGTAGTCTCAGAGGGCGCCTTGAGGCAACTTTTGTGAGTTTGGAGGGGAAGAGGGCGGGCCGGCGGGACCGCCCCCTCGAAACCGGACCTGCTAGCGGACGCCCGCGGCGGCCTTCGCGCCGGGTGGCGAGTAGGCGGCCTTGGCGGCCTTCGCCTTCTCCAGCACCTGCCGGCCTTCCTCGGGCGTGATCAGCCGGATGGTCCGCAGGTTGCGCAACGACCCCGAGCTGCCGACCGCGATCGATACTGCCGCCGCTGAGATGTCGTCGGGGGCATCGATGATCGCCAGGTAATCGTCATCGCCGAAGCTCCAAAAGAACTGCTCCAGCTTGCCGCCGGCGGCCTGCGCCACCTTTTGCACGGCAGCCACTCGATCGCCCGGGTTGTCGATCATTTTCGACCAGGCTTCCGCCGTGTAGCCGCCAATCACCGCAAACTTCGCCATCGTTACCACCTCCTTGGTGAGGCCCATCGTACGCCGCCGGAAAGGAGATTGCTCGAGGCTCTGGAATCGATGCTGGGCTCCAAGCCAACTGGCGGCCCCGGCGTTAAGCCCATGGATGCCGACGCCAAAGACTGCCGTCCCAACCAGTTTCAATCCCTTGCAGTCGCGCTTGATTTCCCGCCGATTATGGACGCCTACCTGCGGAACCCTGCGTGTCGCTGGCCCTGCGCGGTGGCGGCCTGGCGCTCAGTACCAAGGCCGACGGCGTACCTATCATGAAACGCCAACCGAGATCTTCGACATTGCAGGGGCTGCTGGTAGGTCGCGTCCTTGGACTTCGGCAACTCTTCCAATTACGGGATCGACAGCGTATCGCGATCACCCACGGCCGCGCCGAAAAATCGGTATGCCCACTCCTCAGCGAATTTGCGGGAGCCAGCAAAGATG
>VBEQ01000022.1 GCA_005881235.1 Chloroflexota bacterium
ATCCGGGCTGTACCAGATGGTCTTGTCGGTGCCATCGTAGGCGAGGCCGTCGACGATCGGGAGTCCACCCACCGCGGCGGCAGTGAAGCGAAACGTTGCCACCCCCGTGAGGAGGGTTTTGTTGAGAACCGCCGAATAGATGTTGTGGGTGCCGTCGGCGCTGGCCAGCCACAGCTGGCCGACATCGGCATCCCAGGCCATTGCCCCGATACCGGTATCCAAGGGCATGCTCGCGCTGAGATCGATTGAACCGAGGTTGTTGCCGTTGGAGGGGTCGACGAGAGTGATCGTGTCGTTATAGACGCACGAAACGATCAGGTCGCTCCCGTCAAAGGCTACGCCCACGGAGACAAGCGGACTACAGTCCGGTGCTGGCGTTACGGTGATGGTTCGCAGCAGGTCGCCGGATGCCGCTTGCGCCGGTAACGTTCGTAGTCCGCCGCCCATGAACGAGAGGGGTACGGCCGCGGCCGCAAGCCAGCTGATGATTCGTTTTCGCATCGCACTTTCCCCTTTAAAGAAAGAGCGGTTTCCGCTCCGTATGGCGACAATGGCCGAGCTCGAGTGGCGACATCGAGCTCGAACTGATCAGGACCGGGCCAGGGTTTACCGGGCGGCGCTCACCTCATCGTAATGCACAGTAGTGACAAAAGCAGCGCAATGTGGTATCACATCCTTGGCAACTGTAAGACCCTCGTTATGTGGGGAGCAAGCCGCCAAAATTGACACTGTCAGAAGTGTCAATCCGCGGAAAAGCAGGGGACGTGCTAGGCGATCAGACGGCGGTTGGCGGCTCGGTCAGCCACTCGGTAAGCCCTCGCCAGAATCAGGTCCTGGAAGGCATTGCGGCTGGTCTGTCTGACAAGCAGATTGCTCTGAAGCTCGGAGTCTCGCATCGCACGGTTCGAGCGCACATCGACAAGCTGTTCCAGAAGTACGGTGTTCGATGCCGCGCCGGTCTGGTGGTCAGCTGGCTGCGTGTCGCGGGAAGTGGGTTGCCGGCTTTCCCCGAAATCCCATTGATCGGCGGCCCAGGATCCAGCGTTTTGTCTGATTAGCGAGCGACGCTCGATATCCGCCGCCCGCGGCAGTGCTCGAGGCACGTCATCCCACTAGCCGTCTCATCCCCTCCCGGCCTTGGGGGCACTATCTAGACGTAGGGCTCGTTGCCCAGGGCTGCGTAGTGCTCACCCAGCGTCAACTAATAGGGCTGGAACGGCTTCTCTTGGTCGGGCGCAGCTGCATGACAACCAAGGCAAGCCGTCCGAGCCATCGCCTTCGCAGCGCTTGAGGCGACCGAGCTAGTTAGTTTGGGGGGAGGAAATTAGTGGGTTGTCGATGCCGTATTCGACATTCGGGAGTCCCCGAAAGTCGCTCTCCCGTATGAACTTCATCCCGAGTTTCTCCATCACTCGGATCGAGGCCCGATGCCGAGCCAGCGTCTCAGCGACAACTCGCACGGCTCCAGACGCGAACGCTCGATCCACGAGCGCGCGAGCTCCCTCCGTGGCGAGGCCCCGTCCCCACGCGAAGCTGTGCAGGCGATAGCCGAGCACGGCTTCGTTGGGCGCTTCGGGACGTGGTATGAGGTGGAACCAGCCTAGAAAGCGTCCGTCGTGCCGATCGATGGCTGCCCAGAAGCCGCGGTCGCTGTAAAGGTCGTAGTAAGCCAAGAATTGCGGCAGCCGTCGATTACAAATGAAGTCTCGAAGCCCGGCGCGGTCGTGGGGTGTGATAGCGAAAGGGTCGACATGTTTCATGACCTCGGGGTCGGCGTCGAGGGCCGTGAGGTCATCGACGTCGGTCGCGGTAATCCGACGCAGCATCATGCGTTCCGTCACCAGGTACACGTCGCCGGTCATGGACGCATCAGACATCGATGCTCGCAGCGACGGAACGATACCGCCGCGACCCATCCCTAGTGGGCGGGGTCGAGTCCTTCCCAAGCGTAGACACCACCGGTCTGAATGGGCTCCCTGGCCAGCACCCGGGTGATGAAAGCCACCATGTTGGCCTGGTTGGCCATCGGGCCGACGATAACCGTTTGGACGTGCCACGCCTTGAGCTCGCGCTGTACCTGGTCCCGAAGCCCGTCGGGGAAACTCGCCGGGTCCAGTCCGCTCGCGATAGCAAGGCTGGCGTCGTGGGTGGCGCTCGGCGGCGGATCGACGTTGCCTCGGCCGAATGGGACATAGGCATAACCTTCCGGCATCTTGAAGCGCATGGCGGAGCTCGCCTGCCAGAGGAGCGGCGCTTTCTGGGTGGAATCGACAAAGGGGAAGATCACTGCCACGCTGGCGTCAGGAATGGATGGCGCAGCAAAGAACGCAGGGACGTCGACCGGTGTTGCCGGATACGGGACCCGCGGGAAGAGGGGGGCAAGGACCAGGATGGCGACCGCCGCGGCCAGGAGCCGCGGTCTCCAGGCTTGGGCTCGAACCAGGTGGTCGACGAAGAATGCGAGCAACACGCCAGCCAGGAGGAAGACGAACAGGGTAAGGCGAACGGGCAGGATGTTGCTCAGCACAGGCGCCTGCGCCATCGCCGCCCACGCCACCAGGAACTCGTACAGGAGGAGGCGCCCGGGAAGCACGCGGCGCAGGAGTGGGAAGGCGAGGGCAAGAACGGCCACTGGGACGACGGTGAACCGCCCGGCGGCGTGGATGGTGACACCGAGCGAGAGCATGCCGACGAGGAGACCCACGAGCGCGACGATGCGCACCCGGGTCTCTGACCACAATCGCCTGGTGATAAACAGGAGCAAGGCGATCAGCGGGATTCCCAGGTAATTGCTCGACTCGTAGAGGGTTCCGGTCAGGCGGTCGCGGAGCGACAGCGCAGGTGGAAGGGTTAGCCACTGGAGCTTGGTCGGAACGATGAAGCCCAGCAGGTCGCTGACCCAGTAGTTAGGACCATGCGCCCGCCCATACACCGCCTGCGGACCGAGGAACTGGAAGGTTAGGGCGGGTCCGACGAGCAGGACGAAGGTCAGCGCCGCAATTAGAAACACCCGCAGGGCGTGGTCGCGGCGGACGCGCACCTGGTCGGGATGCATGCCTGCCAGCAGGCCGATCGTCAGCAGAGCAACGATGGCAGTCATGGCCAGGACCTCCTCGCCAATCAGGCACTGCCCGGCGGCGAGGGCGCCTAGAAGAAGCCCGATCGCCAACGGCCGCCGGCGCTGGCGAATGATCCCCTCGTCGATGGCCATGAAGATGAGGGGCGGTAAGAAAGCAATGGTCACGTGAGGGTGCCCTAACGACTCGCCGAGCATCCAGGGTGAAAAACCATAGAGAAGCCCACCAAGCCCGGCCGCGATATCACTGGCGACGTACCGGCGGATCATCAAGTAGGCGGACCATGCCGAGAGGGCAAGCGCAAGGCTCTCGACGGTGTTGTAGGCGAAGACGGGCCCGAAGATCGAGGTCACGGGTGAGAGCGCGGTTCCCACTAGCGGCATGCTGGTGTTGGACATCAGGTTGACCCCGGCCGGATAGTCGAGGTAGGTCGTAAAGAGAGGGTTGAGCCCGTGCGCGAGGGCAAACGGGGGCCAGCTGAAGAACCACATCACAATGTCCGCGTCTCCCCGGTATCCGACCGAGGACGTGAATGGATGCGCCCAGGCTTGCGCGAACAGGAGCACCGCGAGCCCTAAATAGGTGATCAGCGCGAGTAGCGCCCCCCAGGGGATGGGCAAGAGACGCACGACCGACCACGGGGGCGCCGTTCTCCCCATGGGTGCCGACCAGCCTGGATCCCGGGCTGCGACCTGGCTCACCTTGGAACCACCATCTGGCAACGCCTCGGCTATAGCGAACTTGCTGCAGTCACGGCCCGATCTGGGTTCGCAAATATTCAGGGGCTTGGGCGGTTGACAGCAGTATGGACGCCGCTTCGAAGCTGCGAAGGATCCCCGACCTACCCGAAACCGATGCTGATGCAGCTGGCTCCGATGAGTTCAAAGAGCAGGTTCGGTCCCACTACGACCGTCTGGCCGCCTTTAGAGACAGCTGGTACAGGCGCAACCGCTTCTATCACGGCTACATCGAGGGGGCCCTCCGGCGCATCGTGCCGCCGGGCAGTGCGGTGGTTGAGCTCGGCACGGCGACCGGCAACTTGCTCGACTCGCTCAGGCCGGCACGCGGCGTCGGCGTTGACCTGAGCCCCGCCATGGTGGAGATCGCGCAGCGGAAATATCCGCACCTCACCTTCATGGTCGGCGACGCCGAGACCCTGGAGCTCGGGCAGCCATTCGAGTTCATCGTCGCGTCGGACCTGGTCGGCGAGCTGCTTGACATCGCGGCGATGCTGGAGCGCGTGCACGACCTCAGCCAGGCAGAGACCCGGTTGCTGATCACCTTCCACAACCCGGCGTTGGAGGCCGTGCTTCGGGTGGCGCAAGGGGCCGGGATGACCATGCCGCCCGCTCGCCAAAACTGGATCGGGCCGAGAGACCTCGAGACCATGCTCGACCTGTCCGATTTCGCCATCGAGCGCGTCCATAGCGGCCTTCTGATGCCCGTTCGGGTGCCCGGCCTGGCCCAGGTCGCGAACCGCTACCTCTCCAAGATCCCAGGCATTCGGTACCTCAACGTGGTCAACACCATCGTCGCCCGCCCGGTGCGCCCGCGGCCGAAAATCTTTCCCTTGACCTGCACGGTCGTCATCCCGTGTCGCAACGAGGTGGGGAACATCGAAGCCGCGATCCGCCGAACACCCATGATGGGCGCGCACACCGAGTTGCTCTTCGTCGACGGCGCATCGACCGACGGGACGCGGGCGCGGATCGAGGAGCTCCGCCGGCGGTTTGCCGGGCAGAGGGATATCAAGCTGATCAACCAGGTCGCGGCTCCGGTTCCCGACGGTCCGGTCGCCGACTCCGATGCCCCGGTTGCGATGCTCAAGCTGGGAAAAGGGGATGCGGTCCGTAAAGGATTCGAGGCGGCGGCGGGCGACGTCCTGATGATCCTCGACGCCGACCTGAGCGTGCCGCCGGAGGATCTGCCGCGCTTCTTCAACTGCATCGCCAACGGGAAAGCCGAGTTCGTCAACGGGAGCCGGCTCGTCTATCCGATGGAAGAACGAGCCATGAAGTTCATCAACTACCTGGGAAACAAGTTCTTCAGCGTCCTCTTCACCTGGTTGTTGGGTCAGCGCGTACGCGACACGTTGTGCGGGACCAAGGCGCTGCGCAGGGAGACCTACGCGAGGATCAAGGCGGGTCGAGCGTACTTCGGTGAGTTCGATCCCTTCGGGGACTTCGACCTCCTGTTCGGGGCGGCGCATCTCGGATTGAAGATTGCCGAGGTGCCAGTGCGGTACCGCCGGAGGCGGGCGGGCGTTTCCAAGGTCCGGGTGATCCGGCACGGCACCCTTCTGCTCGGGATGTCATGGATCGCCTTCCGGAAGTTCAGACTCGCGCGCTGGGTTCGGGCGTGGCGCTGACGCCAGGCGGCTGTCCCGTGTGTGGCTGCGAGCGCCGGCTGCGCGTGACGGAGCGCAACCATCTCAGCGTGGTCCGCTGTCCTCAATGCGGCCAACGGTACGTGTGGCCGGTGCCGTCGCCGGAGATGCTCGCCCGCATCTACGATCGAAGCTACTACCAGGGTGCCGAGGGTTCCCTTGGGTTCAAGGACTACGCGGGGCTCGCGCCGGCGCGGCACCGGATGTTCGGCCGTCACCTCGACCGGATCGAGCGCCTGGTGCCACGTGGTCGGGTCCTGGACGTGGGCTGTGCCACCGGCGATTTCCTCGCGGTTGCCCGCACCCGAGGCTGGGAGGCACTGGGGGTGGACCCGTCGCCGGCGCGGGAGCAGGCGCTGGCCGCCGGGATCCCGTTAGTGGGCCAGACCATTCACGACGCGCAGGTCGAGCCGGGCAGTGTCGAGCTGATCACCTTCTGGGATGTGCTCGAGCACGTGCAGAACCCGGTGGCGGACCTGCGTCGGGCCCGGGAGCTGTTGTCACGCCAGGGCATCGTGGCCATCACGGTGCCGGACTCCGGTAGCGCCGTGGCCAGGCTGAGCGGTGACCGATGGTTCGGCTACAAGACGGCAGGAGAGCACCTCCAATTCTTCAGCGCCGCGACTCTGCAGAAGACGTTTGGTGCCGCCGGATTGGAACTGATGGTCCGGCGGCCGGTGGCGTGGAGCTGCACGCTTGGGTTCCTGGTCGACCGGGCGGGACTCTACCTCGGGCCGCCAGGGAGGGCTCTCAACCGACTCGCATCCCGGACCGGGCTAGGCGGCCTGATCGTGGACGTCCCGCAGGTCAACCAGTTCGCTATCGGGCGCGGAACCGAGCGCTGGGCTAGCAGCGTCGCCGCATGACTCCAGGTCCAGGAGCGGCCACGCTGCCGGTCGCGCTGTGGCCGGTTCGCGCTTCAGGCCGCAGTGGAGGCCAGGTGCACGCCGTCCGACAAGTACCACTCGATCGTTCGGCGTAGCCCCTGCGTGAAATCGACTTGAGCTGTAAAACCGAATTCGCGGCGGGCGCGCTCGGCGTTCAGCTTGCGGCGCGGCTGCCCGTCGGGCTTGGTCGCGTCCCACAACACGCGGCCCCGATAGCCGGTGAGCGTCACGATCCGATCCACCAGGTCCTTGATCGAAATCTCCTCCGACGACCCGACGTTAACAGGTCCCGGCTTGTCGTACCGCTCGGTGGCCAGAATGATGGCGTTTGCCGCGTCGTCGACGTAAAGGAACTCGCGCGTTGGCGTGCCCGTGCCCCACACCGTGATGGTGGGCTCGCCCTGCTCGCCCGCCTCGACGCATTTTCGGATCAGCGCGGGAATCACGTGTGACGAACTGGGGTCGAAGTTGTCCCCGGGTCCGTAGATGTTGGTGGGGAGCAGATAAATCGCGTTGAAGCCGTACTGCGCGCGGTAGGCCTGGGCCTGGACCAGCAGCGCCTTCTTCGCAATGCCATACGGCGCATTGGTCTCCTCCGGGTATCCGTCCCACAGCTCCGCCTCGGAGAATGGGACTCGGGCGAACTTCGGGTAGGCGCACACGGTTCCGACTTGGACGTACTTTTCCACGCCATTGCGGCGCGCCTGCTCCATCAGCTCGATGCCCATGATGGCGTTCTCGTAGAAGAAGCGACCGGGGTTATCACGATTCGCGCCGATGCCGCCGACACGGGCTGCCAGGTGAATAACAATGTCAGGCCGCTGGTCGGCGAACATCCTGGCCACGTCGGCCTGGCGCGTGAGGTCGTACTGCTTGCTCGAGAAGCTGAAAATCTCCGCGGGGCTGTGGTCGCGCAACATCGCAACGACCCGGCGACCGACGAGGCCGTGTCCACCGGTCACCGTCACTCGACGCTTGCTCCACCAACTCATGAGCGCAGTCCCAGCAAGACACCCATTCAACGAGATCCCGCAGCGCAATCTTTCATCCAGGACTCGGACCGTACTCGCACGAGCACCGCCCCGGTTCGATTGTTCTCTTTCGGCGGCTGCCCTGAGCCGGTTTAGTGGCCTTATGGGTCGGAGGCGCAACGGTCGCCGCGGCAACGACGACCCCGGTCAATACGGCGGCCGCAGAGTCCAGGCTCACCATGCGGACGTCGCTGTTACCCTGCCGGTCGCTGCGACGGTACTCGGCGGACGACTGCGAGAAGAAGGGTCGATCTGCGCCAGGGTTTCGGGCACGTCCCACCAGACGTCGACCCCATCGCCCGACGACGGCGACCGCCCCATAACCGCGCTCAGCAGCGCCACCGCCTGGTCGCGATGCGGCATCGGACCGACGACGATTGCCTGCACACGCCAGCGGCGCAGGTCGTCACGGATCTCGCTGGGCACGCCCGCGTCGATCGCCGCCAGCGGTACGCTACCGTCGGCCAGGCGAACGAGGGCGAACTCGGTCACCGAGGACGGTGGATAGAGCGGGTACGGACTCGGCACGAACGCCTCGCCTTCCGGCATCCGAAACCACATGCCGGCTTCCGCCTGCCAGTACATCGCGTTCGCGGTGCCGACGACGGCAAAGGGCGCAACCAAGATCACGCTGCCTTCTGGGAGCGCGTGAAGCGCCGACGGTCGGCTGAAAAATCCGGGAGCGCCCAACGGCGACGTAAGAAACGGGACCGCCGGAAAGAGGGCGGCAACACTCAGCCCGACGGCCAACGCCCCGACCAACCGGGGCCGCCAGCCGGCTGTGACCAGGGTCTCGCCGACGAATACTGCCACCAGCATCCCGACCATCAAGAACACCACCAGACTGAACCGGACGGGGAGGATCTCATGAACGAGAGGAATCGCGCTCGTTAGCGCCCACGGTAATGGCAGCCGCGTGTCCACTCTTGCCACGTGCAGGGTATCGCCGAGCGAGAGCAGGGCAAGAGCTCCACCGGCGATGGCCGCCCAGCGAACCACGGGCAAATGCCAGGTTCGCCGAATCACGAGGGCGAGCAACGCGATCAGAGGAAGACCGAGGTACGCTGTCTGCTCTCCAAAGCCCGCCAGGTGGTCGGAGATGCGGGTTACGGCGGCCGGCGCAATCATTTGTGCATGAGTGGGCAGGAGGAAACTGAGGAGGTCGCTGACGTAGTAGTTCGATGGCTGGAGCGGCCCATGAACGCGCTGCGGGCCGAAGAACTGGACGCCCAGAGGCACGGCAGCCACGACCAGGAACACGACGGCGGCCAGCCCCAACGCAGGCAGAGCCGGATGCAGGCGCGACCACACGGCTTGACGATGCAGCAGGCCGGCAACGATCAGCCCGACCGCGGCGGCCACAGCCACGATAGCCAGCACCTCCTCGGCGGTTAGCAGTTGTGTGGCCCCGAGGGCACCGAGCGCAACGCCGATCCAGAGACTCCGCCGGCGCCTGACCAACAGCTCATCGAGGAGCAGCAATGCCAATGGGGGCGCCCACGCCATCGTCAGGTGCGCGTGACCAAGGGACTGGCTGATCATGAAGGGTGAGAAGGCATAGAGAGCACCGCCGATGAACGCGGCCAAACGGTTGCGCGCGTAGCGCGAGATCGCGAGGTAGGCACACCATCCCGAGAGCGCGGGTCCAAGCGTGGTCAGCAGGTTGTACGCGACCATCGGACCGGCGCTCAACGTCACCGGCGCCAGTAGGACGCTGGGCAGCGCAATCGACCCGTTCCACATCAGGTTGACGCCATCGGGGTAATCCAGGTACGTCGTGAAGAGCGGGTTCCATCCATGCGAAATCGCGTGCGGGAACCACCGGATGAACCAGCTGGAGAAAAACGGGTCGCCGCCGCCTCCGCCGACGGTTCGCTGCCCCGGGGGGAGCCAGACCGGCAGGAACAGCAGGAAGGCCAGGAGCAGATACGCCGCAAGGGCGGCTGACCAGGGAGGAACCCGGCGTCCGAACGATCTCATTGCTGCTGCAACGGACGCACAGGGGCGAGTTGGCACCCCCCGAAGTCCGGCTTCGGCCGCCGGGAGCTAGCTCGAGACCGGCAGTTCCTTCTTCAGCTGCTCGACTGCCGCCCGCTGCAGCCGCGACACGTGCATTTGGGAGATTCCAAGCCGCTTGGCAACCTCGGCCTGGGGCAGCTCATCGACGAAGCGGAGGTACATGATCCGCCGCTCGCGCGGCGTCAGGTGACGCATTGCCTGGTCGAGCAGGTCCTGCAGCTCGACCTTGTCGAGGTTCTCGTCTTCTCGCCCCAGACGCTCCGTCAGCTGGAGGCCGTCGTCGTCCCTGGGCGCGGGTCCGGTCGACTCGAATGGGATGGTGCGCTGCGCCGGACTGGCTTCCATCGCTTCCAGCACATCTTCCGGCGGCAGTTCCAGCTCTTTGGCGATCTCGTTTACCGACGGCTGGCGACCGAGTTTCGCTTGCAACCGCTGCGAGGCGACATCGGCACGCTGCATCGTTTCCTGGAGGCGGCGCGGCACCTTGACCGCCCAGCTCTTGTCTCGGAAATATCGCTTGATTTCGCCAACGATGGTCGGTGTGGCGAAGGTCGAAAACTCCAGGCCGCGCTGCGGCTCGAAGCGCTCGATCGCGGCGAGCAAGCCGATATAGCCGACCTGGACGATGTCCTCGAGCGGTTCGCCACGGTTGCTGAATTTCTTAGCGAGGAAGATCACCAGGTTGTTGAACAGCTCAACGAGTTGCTGGCGGACCTCGGGATCTTTGGTCTTCTGATACTTGAGGAACAGGCGCCGAACGAGCTCTCGATTGGGTCGGACGGTGGACGGCGAAGCCGCTGGCCGGTCTACTCGATCAGGTATTTGACCATCCTCATCCGCATGCTTCCAGTCTGGTTGTCCACCTGGTAGCGGAGTTCATCGACGAAGAGCCGGATCATGTTCAAGCCAATGGTTTCATAGTCGAGCTCCGCTTCGCGCTGAGCACGGCGCACCGTCTGCTGCTCGACCGCGCGCGGGGGCACACTTCGGACCTCGACCTCGAGCCGGCGGGGGCGGCTCTTGAAGACCAGCTTCAGCTGCCCATTGCCACTCCCCCACTGCTGGGTGGCGGCGGCGATGGCACTCTCGCAGGCCTGCGTGATCGCAATGTTCAGATCGTCGATTTCCTCGACCGAGAAACCGACGACCAGGCCCAGGGAGGCGGCGGCCCGCTTGGCAACGACGATGTAATCGCCGACCGCCGGGAGCTTCAGCTCAGTGACGTGGGCACTTGTCGTCGGCGCCTCGTGGCCGGTGGTCGCGGGCTGGTGGCGGAGTCGGTGTTCCCTCATGCTTCCTCCCGTTGCTGACCCGCTGCTGATCGACGGCGGCGTCCGAGTCCGCCAACTGCATTGCGCACGCGATCGCGCCAACCGCTGATCGCGGCGCCGGTGGCATTCATCGCCCGGTCGGCGGCGGTGAACTTGTCGTTGACGCCGCTGACCATGTCATCGATCTGCTGCAGGCTGTGGCGCAGCTCGGGGAGCGCCAGCCGGGCTTCGTCGAGCGTCAGGGACAGGATGGCCTCGATCGTTCGCAGGCTGCGCGTCATGTTGAGAAGGATGAAGGAGGCAAAGATGCTGAGCAGGAGAAACCCGATGCCGACCAGCAGCACGCCGACTTGCCACACCATCACGAACTCCTCTCGAGCTCCCCACTCACGGGATATTGCCCAAGTTGTACCTCATTGTTAAGGGCATCAAACCTCCCTGGCATTGGCTACGCAGGCTGGAGACGCCGCGCCCACCGGCTGGCCGCCCACTGGACAGCGGCCAGCACCACCAGGTCGTTGACCGGGTGCAACTCGCCGAGGGCGAGGCGGCCGCCGACGCCGGCGATACCAAGCGCTTCTCCGAGGAGGACGGCCAGCGCGCTCAGGCTAAGGCGGACGAGGTATCGCGGCGCCCGTGGCGCCACCACGTAGGCGAGCTGTGTGCCCAGCAGGATGAGGAGCGCGGCCAGGACGAACACCGGCGGGATCGGCACAGGCAACGGGGCGAGTGTATCAGCCTGCGGAGTCCTGGAAAACGAAAGAGGCCCGGCCGGTTGGCCGAGCCTCTCTTCGACGGTGCGTTGCTTAGTGGCTCTTGTGCCTGATCGTCGTGCTGGCGGTGCTCTTCGCGTTCGGATTCGTAATGGTCGTTCCGGGAGCCGGCGCCTGCCACTTCCACGCCTGGCTGTTATCCGCGGCGGGCGTGTTGCACGAGTTGCCCGGGCGGGTGCAGTCTTGAGGCTGCGGCGTCGGGTCTGGCGCGGCTGCCACGTCGACGGTCAGTCCGGAGAGGTCGATCGACAGGGCGCCGCCGTACGGGTTGCTATTGGTCACCTGCACGCTCGTCAGCGTCTTGTTTGCGCCGACGACGGGGACCGACAGCATGTCGAGAACCGCAGTCCCGGTACCGCCCAGCACCGTGGTCGTCCAGGCCTCGGTCGAGTACACGGGGGTGGTGGTCGACGGCGTGACATCGGTGACGGTGTTCACGACACCGAAGCCACCGACGTACCAGTCGCGCAGGTTCGAGCCGACGGTTAGGGTCGCGGTCTGCGTCGTGCCATCACTGAAGGTCAGCACGACGGTGCCGACGGGAGTGCCCTCA
>VBEQ01000023.1 GCA_005881235.1 Chloroflexota bacterium
GTCGGAGAGCGACGGCAGGCTCGGGATCAAGTCCTCCGACGGAACGCCCGGTGTGGCCACCAGGGTGCCGTCCGCGAGCGGGACGCGTAGCAGACTCGCCTGCGCGCCGCCGACGAACTCGGCGTGCTGGCAGGACGACTGATATCCGATCTGACAGTTGGGACAGGTGTTGTCGGACGCGAAGAACGACCCGATGACGAACTGGCCGGGCTTGATGGAGCGAACTTCGCTGCCTACCTCCTGAACCGTGCCGCAGTATTCGTGGCCCATCGGGGTCGGCCCCGTGACCTGGTCGGCACCGCGGTATGGCCACAGGTCCGACCCGCACACGCATGTGGCCGAGATCCGGATGACGGCATCGGCCGGCTTGATGATGGTCGGGTCGTCGCGCTCCTCGAAGCGCACATCGCGCGGGGCGTACAGAACAGCTCCTCGCATCCCTAATCTCCTTGGGCCGCTTTCATAAGCTCGAACGGACTCGCTCAAGGCGGCGCAGCTCCGGCAGCAGTTCGGCGATCTTCTCGGCAATCGCCTCAGGGTGCTCGCTCGTGGCCTTCGGCTCGACAGCACGCAGGTAGATGACATGCTCAGTAACTCCGAGCTCGACGTATCTAGCGGAGAGTTCGAGCAGCTCATTCCTGTCCTGGCCATCCCAGCCGAACTGAATCGAACGACGAATCTCTGACGGATTGCGTCCGACCGCGGCACAACTCTCCTCGAACATCGCCGTCAGCTCCGCGACGCGAGCCGGATCGCCACCGGCGATGTTCCACACGTCGGCGTGGCGTGCGACCAGCCGCAGCGTGGTCGGTCCGGAAGCGCCGATCCAGAACGGCGGATAAGGCTTCTGGATCGGTTTCGGATTTGCGATGGCGTCTTTCATGCGGTAGTAGCGACCCTCGAAGTTCGTACGCTCTTCGGTGAAGAGCGACTTGATGATCTGCAGCGACTCGCTCAGCCTGCCGACGCGGTGGTCGAGGCCCTCGAAGCCGTACATCTTGTGCTCGATCTCGGCCCACGCAGCGCCGATGCCAAACTCGAGCCGCCCGCCGGACAGGTGATCAACGGTGACGGCCATCTTTGCCAACAGCGCGGGATTGCGGTAGGTGTTGCCGCTGACCAGGCAGCCGATGCGCACTCGCTTGGTGGCCTCGGCCATCGCGGCCTGAAGCGTCCAGCCTTCGTAAATCGGACGGTCGGGACCTACGTCTCCGATCGAGGCGAGGTGGTCGAAGTCCCATACATGATCGAAACCACTTTCCTCCGCGATCCGCCAGACCGCGCGTAGCGCGTGGATTGTCGTGTCCTGCCCTGACAGCTTCAGCCCGAATCGAAGTGGATGCCTCATAGTTGGACGTTAAAGCAGCGCGAGTCGTTCGGGCGCGCCACTAGAGGCCCAGGGATCTGACCGTTGGCTCTAAGTGCCGATAGCTGAAGTGCCTCAGAAGCGACACGGCAGCGGGTCGCAGGATGGAAGGGCTGACATCCTCGAGGTCAAAAGCCCTCGTCCGGTAAGACCATGGTGGTACCGCGCTCGGTGGCGCCCCCTGTGTCGGCGTCGGCAGATTCTCGAACGTTAGATCAATGACGTTAGGCTGCCCCGAGGGATAGGTTTGAAGCCAAAGGCCCAATTCGACGCGGACGGCGCCTAGCGACTGCATCACGACTTGCTGGGAGCGCATCACCTCGCGCCACCAATCGATGAGGTCGGGAAGCGAAATCGCCTGGCCATCCGTCCGCCTCGTGCCATGGAATGCCCGCATGACGGACAAGACCGGTCCAGGCAGGAGCCAACCCTGCCACGAGTCCGTGCCGGGCTGAGCGCTCGCCGCATGCCACCAACTCACCTCGGGTGTGGCCCTCACAGCTGTGGCTTCTGGCTCCAATCGCCGGAAATCATCCTCGATGACGTCGAGATCGTGGTCTGTCAAGGGCGCGTTGCCCTCAGGAACGGCCCCTAAGACGAAGCTGGCGTAGAGAAGGCTGTTCGCGCGAGGGTTCGCCTGGCGTGTGAAATTTGATCCGCTCTCCTGAAGTGGGCCGGCCTCGGTTCGGTCCACAGCCGAATCCTCGGTCTGGACAACAGGCGTCTCAACGCTGATCACGGGTTCCGGCCGTGCGTTGCGGATGGCGACCGGGCTGTTGGCGGTTTCGGCTAGTCGATAACGCCGCCCACGTCGCTGTCCCTCGAACTCGACAAGTTTTCGCTCGACCAGGACGGCGAGGTTATAGCGAATCGTTCGACTCGGCCGGCCGACTTCGGAAGCAAGCTGCGAGGCGGATGCTGAACCTGCCCGCTGTAGGGTGTCGAGAAGTTTCCGCTGATCGGTGGTCAGGGACTGCGCTTCCCGGTCCCGATTTAAGACGGCTAGAAGATTTTGCTGTTGGGCGCGGAGCGCCTGAAGAAAGAACACCAGCCAGGGTTGATAGTCTCGGGCATCATCTCGAGCCGCAATCTGAGAACGCTGAAGGGTGGCGTAGTACTCGCTCTTGTTATCTTCCACCACCTTCTCGAGCGAGGCGAATGGAACGTATTCATAGCCGGCTTTCAGCAACATTAGCGTGGCCATGGCTCGTGATAGGCGACCGTTTCCCTCCAGGAATGGATGAATGGAGAGAAACCACAGGACGAAGTCGGCGATCAGGATCAGTGGATGCCAGTCGCGGCTGAGCGAAGCGGTTGCGTATTCGTCGACCAGCCGCGGCATAAGCACGGCGGTTTCAAATGGGGACGCCGTCTTGAGCATTGTGACTCGCCTGCCATCAGGCGTGGTCGCTATCACGTCGTTGGCGAGCCGTTTGTACTCACCCCGGTGATGCGCCTCGACCTCCGAATGCTGTAGCAGCACTTTATGCATCTGCCTGACGTAGTTCTCAGTTATCGGGAGTCCCGTCGATTGGTCGTAAATGAGCGTTAAAAGATCCGAATACCCTCGAACCTCGGAGGCATCCCGCGAGCGCATCGGCTCCAACGCAAGCCCGTCAAGGATGCTCGCAACCTCCTCGTTCGTGACCTCGGCTCCTTCGATGCGGGTCGAAGCGGCCACCGACTCGACGGTCGCGATGCGGCGAAGGCGCTTCAGCTGTTCCGGTTGCGTTCGTTTGAGGCGGTCCCAGTTGCCCCGGAACATCGCCAGGTCCTCGAGCAGCCTGGTGACTTCCAGAGTCAGCGCAGGCATCGCCAGTATTGGGTCGGGCGCTCTGAACGAGCCTCGGTCGATCATCTTTGCCATTATGTTGCCATAAACTTGCCAATTCGTGGTGGCCTCGGGGCTTAATTGGCAACTTATCGGCCAGTAACTGGCAAGCTGGGCGCTCGCGGGAGTTCCGGCCTCAGGTCGAACGGAGCGCGTCGGTCGGGGCGAGCCGGGCGGCACGAAGCGCCGGATAGAGTCCCGCCACGGCGCCGATCGCTATGGCGGCGATCAGGGCGGCCCAGCCGGTCGGCGGAATGAGAATCGTCCAACCCTGCAGCGTGGCGTAGCCCGCGGTGGCGATTGTTCCAGCGGCGACGCCGATGATGCCGCCGATGGTGGAGAGGAGGAGGGATTCCGCTAGAAATTGTGCGGCGATCTGCGGCCGCGTCGCGCCCAGCGCGCGGCGCAAGCCGATTTCCGAACGCCGCTCGAGGACGGAAACGAACATCACATTGGCGATGCCGACCCCGCCGACGAGGAGGGCAATCGCTCCCAGGCCGATGATCAGCGTGGTCGACGAGCTCTGCACCGCGAGTCGAGCCGCCAGCGCATCCGATGGGCGGCTGACCGCGACCTGCTCGGGATTCTCGGGGTTGGCGGTGGCGCCCAGGATGGCGTCGACCGCGCCGACCTGGTCGGTGGCCGCCCAGACATAGATCCGGGTCGGGAACCCGTCGAAGGCGAGCGCCGACTGCGCGATCGGCCAGCCGATGAGCGCCGATTGGTCGATCTCGGGCGCGAGCGGCAGCGGCTCGAGGATGCCGACCACCGTGAACCAGCGTCGCCCGATCCAGATACGCGTGGGTTCGTCGAGCCGGTCGATCCCGAGGTAACGCGCGGCGCCGAACCCGAGGACCGTGGCCGGATAGTTTGCCATCGCGGCGTTGAGAAAGGTCCCGTGCAAGACCCGTCCATTGAGGGTGTCGAGCAAGGCCACGTCGGTCGCGCGGACGCCGATGCCGCCGGTTTCGTAACTGGGGACGAGGTCACTGCGGTACACGGCTCCGGTCAACAGGGCCGTCGCAGAGACGTGCTCCACCGCTGGGATGTGGCCGATCATCAAGCGGGCCGCTGTTGGCAGTTTCGCCTCGCCACCGTTGAATTGCCGCCCGTTCTGCACCGTGAGTAGGTTCGTCCCGAGGCGATCGATCTGGGCTAACAGGTCGCTCTGGCTGGACTGCGTGATCCCGAGCACCCCGACGATCGCTGCGACCCCGATACTGATGCCGAGCGCGGAGAGCGCCGCCCGGAGCCGCCGCATGCGCAGCCCGAGACTCGCCAACGCGAGCAGGTCGGCCGCCGCGAGGCGGGAGGTGTCACGCATGCGACGGTCCTCCGGTGTCGCGTTCGACGCGGCCGTCCATGAGCTCGACGCGTCGATCCATGGCGCCGGCCACCACCGGGCTGTGAGTGATGACGATCACTGTCGTGCCATCGCGATGGAGATCTCGCAGGAGCTCGACGATCGCGATGCCGGAGGCGCTGTCGAGATTACCGGTCGGCTCATCCGCGAGGACGACCTTGGGCCGGCCGACGACCGCGCGGGCGATGGCGGTGCGCTGGCGCTCCCCTCCGGAGAGTTGGGCCGGTCGATGCACGAGGCGATGACCAAGGCCGACGCGCTCCAGGGCAACAGCGGCCTGGCGCCGGCGCTGTCGGCCGTCGACTCCGCGGTAGAGGAGGCCGGCCGCGACGTTGTCGAGCACGGTCATGCCCTCGATGAGGTAGAACTGCTGGAAGACGAAGCCGAGACGGGTGGCGCGAAAGCCGGAGAGCTGACCATCGTTCATGCTGCTGGTGTCGACACCGTCGATGCGCACGCTCCCCGAGCTGGGCCGGTCGAGGGTGCCCGCGATGTGCAGCAAGGTGGTCTTGCCGGATCCGGACGGTCCCATCACGGCGAGCAGCTCACCCGGCTCGACGCGCAGCGTCACTTCTCGAAGCGATTCGACCGGTGGATCGCCGGGATAGCGCCGGACGACGTCGCGCAACTCGATGACGGCCTTGCTCACGACCGCGGAACCTCCACCGACATGCCCTCGTGGAGATTTGCACTGCTGACCTCGACCAGGCCGCGGTCGTCGAAGAGCCCGGTGGTCACCGTCACCAGGCGCCGCTCCGAGCCATCGACAACCTCGACGGCGTACTGGCCGGCGGGCTGGGCGAGCAAGGCCAGCACCGGCACGGCGAGCACACCTTTGTGGACATCGAACACGATGGCGACGGTGACGGGAGCCTGGTCGAGGCTACCGCCGGCGCTCGGATCGGTGAGCGCGATCGTGACCGTGACGGTCGCCGGCGGCGGACCATTGTTCGAGCCGCCGTTCTGATTGACCGGTTCCGTCGCGACGGTCCCAATCCCGGACACGGTGCCTGGCGCCGTCGTCTTGCCGTCTGGAAGCGCGACGATGACCGGGGCACCGACTCTGACCAGCGATTCCTGCGACACGTTGAGAAGCAGCTGCACCGCGTGCTGGGTGGATGTCGCATTCATGATCGGCTGCCCTGGCTGCGCTGTCATACCAATCGTCTCTTGGACCGTCGTCAGGCGGATCGGCCCGGGCATCTCGACGGCGTCGGCGAGGTTGACGATGCCGCTTTGCGCCAGGCCCAGCGAGGCCTGCCAGCGGCGCACGGCGATCGCGGTGATCCAATCGAAATGCGCGCTGAAGCGCAGCCCGGTGGCGAACCCGAGCGCCGCCAGGTTCGCCTGTAACACGCCGATGTCCGAGCCGTCGGCGACTCCGACCGAAAGCGGGCGCCACAACGGATCGCCGTAGAGCAGAACGATCGGGCGACCGTTGACGCGGTACAGCACCTGTCCGCGAGCGAAGACGGCGCCGGGCGCGGATATGGCGGTGAAGATGCCGGGGCCGGCCTGGTTGATCACGGTGTAGGAGCCCGCGTAGGTCAGGGTGCCGAGCAGTTGCTGGCGCGACGTGATGTCGGTTCGCGTCACCAGCGCCGTCGTGGTGGGAACGCCGCTGCCGCCGGCGCTGCTGGCCGGAGTTCCGCATGCTGAGAGGAGCGCGGCCATCAGCCCGATCGCGGCGGTCGCAAGGCGCGGCTTAGCCATGGCTGACGCTGATGCCTCCGGACGGGTTGAAGGCGCGGCAGGCATCCAATCCGGCTTTGATCCGGTCCCACACCGGTCCACTCTTGTAGGTGGTCTGCAGGTCGGCCGGCAGCGGAAAGTTGCCGTTCGCATCCGGATCCGGCCAGTCGGTCAGCCCGTGCGTCCGCATGCACTTCGCGAACTGGATTTCCATGGCGATATCCGGCGCCGAGCCCGTGTCGCGGGCGGCAGCCGGGAGGCGGTCGTAGATCGACTGGCAGGCCTGCTTCGTCGCGTCGGAAGGTGTCTGGGTGCCACGCGGGAAGGTGGCGCGGCCCTGGCTGTCGATGGTGGGGTCGGGGAAGTTCGGGGAGCCGTGGGTGCGGGCGCATTGGACCAGCTCGTGCCAGATCTGGGCCGGCGTTTCCGAGTGCGTTTGCGCTGGAGTTCCACACGCGGCGAAGGCGACGATCGACATCGCGGTCAGTGGGATGGCGGCGAGATGGTTGAGTTTCATGGCGCGGCCAGCGTAGGGCGGACGCGACGCAAAGCCATCACTGTCGCCGGGGAATGTCGCTCACGAAATCCGGGGAATGCCAATCCCCCTCGCGAGGGAGGACGGCGTGGGAAAAGGCGCCTAGAATCACGGGCGAGATGCGCCAGGGGCGCCGACGCTGGCGGGAGCGCTTCGGCCTCCAGGGCAAGATGGCCGCGTCCTACGTGCTCGTCACGGCGGCGGCCGTGATCCTCGTGGAAGGGGTGGCGTTCGGGTTCATTCTTCCCAACCTGCTCGCCGGCCAGGACTTGATCAGCCGCGTGCAACAGACAGCGGGCGACCTCGCGCAGCAAGTGGCGCTGGTGAGCACGGCCACCGACCACGTGGCCTTACCGGCGAACTACGTGCTCGGCCAACCGGGCGTCGCGTTGGGTCCCGGTCAGGAGCAGCCGTCGGGCAACGGCGTCGCGGTCCCGCAGGTGCCCACGTCGTATCCGGCTGGTGCACCCGCGATGACGCTGGCGCTCGCGTTCACGTCCGACGGAACGATCATCGCCAGCACCTATCCGGCGCGGTACCCCGTTGGTAGCTCCGCGTACGCTGTCATCCCGACGGGCGCCGGCTATGAAAGCGGGGGCCGCGGTCAGATCTCACCGGTGGCAAATGGGCGGGTGGCCTGGTGCGTCCAATCGGTACTCCTCGACGAGTTCCGCTCCGGTTCCGGCAAGCCAGGGACCGAGAAGAGATTTCCACCGGACGCCCTGGTCTATGTGCAGGCGCCGGTGCAACCGGCGACGATCGCATCGGTCGCCGGCGCGGGGCCGCTGCTGCAGTCCGGGCTGATCTTGTTGTTGCTCACGCTGCCGATCGGGGTCGTCTTCGGCGTGCTGACGACCCGCGGCATCGTGCAGCGGCTGCGCCGCCTGGGTTTGACCACAACCACGTTCGCCGGCGGCGACTTCAGCCACCGGGTGGACCCCGGCGCCTCCGACGAGGTCGGTCAGCTCGAGCGGGACTTCAACACGATGGCCGAGCGGCTGCAGTCTTCCGTCGATCACGAGCGCGCGCTCGCCGAGAAGAGTGCCCGCCTCGCCGAGCGGAGCCGCATCTCCCGCGAGCTGCACGATTCGATCTCGCAGGACCTCTTCTCGCTGAGCCTGCTCGCCGGTGGGCTGGAGAAGGCGCTCCCCGACGATTCGCCTCTCCGTCGCGAGGTGCGCGCGCTCGGTGAGACGGTGCAGAGCGCGGATCGGGAGATGCGGGCCCTGCTGCTGGAGCTCCGTCCCACGACGCTCGACGAGAAGGGATTGATCCCGGCACTGGAAGAGCTGGTCTCGACCTACGCGACGCGGCTGCGGATCAAGGTCGACGCCGAGCTGGAGCCGGTGACGATGGCACCGGCCGCCGAGCTGGCGGCGCTGCGCGTCGCGCAGGAAGGGCTGGCCAACGCCGTCAAGCACGCGCAGGCCACGAGTATCCGCTTGGCGCTGCACCGCAACGGCGCCGGCGCCCAGATCCGGGTTAGCGATGATGGTCGCGGTTTCGAGCCCGATGCGGACAGCGCCAGCCCGGGCCTCGGCCTCCGCTTGATGCGCGAGCGCGTCGCCGAACTGGGCGGCACGCTGGTGATCAGCAGCCGTCCGGCCGAAGGGACGGTCATCGAGGCGACCCTGCCGGTGAGCCCGTCGTGATCCGCGTGCTGATCGTCGACGACCATACGGTCGTACGACAGGGCCTTCGTTTTCTGCTTCAGCAGGAGGCCGATATCGAGGTCGTGGGCGAGGCGGCCGATGGCAACGAGGCGATCGAGGCGGTGCGCGAGCAGGTGCCGGCGGTGGTCCTGCTCGATCTATTGATGCCCAACACCGATGGCTTGAGCGCCCTGCGCGTCATCAAGCGGATCAGTCCCGCAACCCAGGTCGTGATTCTGACTTCGCATCAGGGCGATGACCAGCTGTTCGAGGCGATCAAGGCGGGAGCGATTTCATACGTACTCAAGGCGGCAGGCGTCGAGGCGGTCGTCGGCTCGGTGCGGGCTGCCGCTCGCGGAGAAAGTGTGCTGGATCCCAGCGTCGCCGCCAAGCTGCTGCACGAGATGCGCCGTCGCCGTGATCGCGATCCCGTCGATCAACTCTCGCCCCGCGAGGTCGACGTCCTCACGGCCCTCGCGCGCGGCCACTCCAATAAGGAAATCGCCCAAGACCTGTCGATCGGGGAGGAGACGGTCAAGACGCACGTGTCGAACATCCTCTCGAAGCTCCACCTGGCCGATCGGACCCAGGCCGCCATCTATGGACTACAGCAACGGCTCGTGCCCCTCGACGACGCCCTCGAGTAGGTGCACCTCTCCCGCTGATGCAGCAAGCTAGGGGCCGGGACCGAGCCGGATCCGAATGTGCTTGGGTTCGAGATAGGCTTCCAAGCCCTCCGGTCCCATCTCGCGGCCGATGCCGCTCTCTTTCCAGCCGCCGAAGGGGGATGCCAGCTCGGTGACGTCGTTGACGTTGATACCGACGCCGCCAAACTCCAATTGCTCGGCGATCTGAAGCGCCTGCCCGAGGTCCTTGCCGAAGACATATGCGACCAGTCCGTACTCCGTGCTGTTGGCTCGCCGGACGACCTCGTCGAGCGAGGCGAAGCTGGCAATGGGCGCGACCGGCCCGAAGGTCTCCTCGCGCATGGTCTTGGCCTCGTCCGGGACGTCGGCGAGGACGGTTGGCTGGTAGAAATGGCCCTTTGCGAAGCGGTCGCCGTCCGGCCGAGCCCCGCCCCACAGCAGACGCGCACCGCGACCGACCGCGTCCTCGACGTGCGACGCGGTCCGCGCCACCTGCTTCTCGTTGATCATCGGCCCGTATTCGACGCCAGGCTCGAGGCCCGGGCCCAGCTTGAGCCGGGTCGTCGCATCGACGAAGCGCTCCTGGAACTCTTCGGCGAGAGGTCGCGCGACGTACAGCCGGTTCACGGCATTGCAGATCTGGCCCATATTGGAAAACGATCGTCGCACCGCGGCGGGGATGGTGGCATCGAGGTCGGCATCGTCGAGGATGATCATCGGTGTCTGCCCGCCCAGCTCCAGGTTGAGGCGCTTGACGTGCGCCGAGGCGAGCGCCATGATCCGCCGGCCGCTCGCCGTCGAGCCGGTGAAGGCGATCATGCGCGAGCGCGGGTCGCTGACGAGCGTCTCGCCGAGCGTCTCCACCGGACCGACGACGTAGTTGAGGACGCCGTCCGGCAGACCGGCGTCGAGGAAACACTGGATCGCCGCGGCGGTTGCCAGGGGCGTTTCCGGCGCCGGCTTGACGACTACCGTGCAGCCCGCCGCCAGCGCGGGCGCGGCCTTCCAGCTGAAGAGATCGACCGGGAAATTCCAGGGGACGATCGCGACCACGACGCCGAGCGGCTGCCGGATCACGAGGCTGCGCATCTGCGGCGACGACGCCGGACGCCACTCGTCGGCGCGATGCTTGGCGAGCTCGGCGTAGTAGGTGAAGACGTCCGCGGTGAAGCGAAGCTCCTTGCGGCTGTCCGGCAGCGGTTTGCCCTGCTCGCGCGTCAGCGCTACGGCGATCGGCTCGAGGCGCTCGCGCAGCAGATCGGCGCCGCGTGCCAGGATGCTGGCGCGTTGCGCGACCGGTGTCCTCGACCAGCCGCTGAAGGCCTGGGTCGCCGCGGCGAGTGCGCGGTCCGCGTCCCGGCTGTCCCCGAACGCGGTGTCCCCGACGATGTCGCCGGTCGCCGGATCGAGGATCTCGCGGCGTTCGCCGCTGACCGCTTCCACCCATCGACCGCCGATCAGGAAGTCGGCGCGAAGTCGGGGTAAGGTCTCCTTAGTCGCGGCGCTCATCGCGAGGCGATCCGGCGCCAGAGCTCGGCATAGCCGGCGTCGTTCTGGGCGCGCGCCGACCCCTCGCGCGGGAGGTTGAGGTTGACCTCGACGTGCGGTGGCGTGCCGCGCTCCACCAGGATGCGCGCCGTCTCCGCGATCATGGCGTCGACCACGGTCATCACCAGCATCGAGGAGACCGCGGCCACGGGGTCATCCAGTCCGTCGATTCGCACGCAGGCGTCGCCGAGCGGCGCACCCGTGTCGATCACCACGTCGGCGACTTCGTAGAGCTTCTTGCCAGAGGAGTGCCGCGAGGCGGTCGCCTGCGAGTGTGGACGCGAGGTCACGCCGACCAGGGCCATGCCTTTCTCTTTCGCCATCAGCGCCATGTCGAGGACGACCGGGTTGATGCCGGAATGGCTGAACAGAACCAGCGTGTCGGCCGGGTCCAGCCGATGTCCCTCGAGGATGGCGCGGCCATATCCCTCCTGCCGATGCAGGAATCGGTATTGCGGAACCCCCATGTCGCCGTAGACGTGGTGCAGGAGCGTGATCGGCAGCTCGGCGATGGGATGAAACCCGACCAGGCTGCCGCTGCGCGGAAAGGCTTCCAGCGCGGGGAAACTGCCGTGGCCGGTCCCGAACAGGTGCACCAGCTTGCCCGACCCGATGCTCGATGCGCAGCGTTCCGCGGCCTGGGCGATGGCCGCCTGTTGCGTCTCCTGCAACTGCTCGAGCAACCCCTTGGCAACCCGGAAGTACTCGATCATGCCGTCGCCGTCCTTCGCGCCCCCGGATCGGGGATGGCGATCAGCGCGCGCAACGCCGCCTCCACCAGCTGGGCCTCGCCCGCCTGCCGTGACGCGTCATCGAGCAACGCCCGTCCCGGTCCGTCGACACTGACCAGGCACAGTGAGCCGGCCCGCACGCCGAGGAGCG
>VBEQ01000024.1 GCA_005881235.1 Chloroflexota bacterium
TGCCAGGGGTCGTTGACCCGGACCTGCGTCGCTGACACGCCGCTCAGCGTCACGACGTGTTCGATCAGCGAGTAGCGGATCCTGATCTTCTCGTCGAACGTCGTCCAATACCCAACGTAGGGCCGATCCCAGCCAGTCTCGGTCCAGGCCATGACCGGATGGCCGGCAGCGAGTTCGGCGTAAATCCTCGCCGGCGTCCAACCGTTGGCTGCGCCTTCGCCACCCTCGGCATTGGGCACACCGTGTGACTGCACCAGTGCGAGCAAAGGCGGGTAATAGATGCCGTAGCCGGTGGGGATGAGGTCGGCGCCGTCGATGTTGCCGACAAAATTCTTGTATGGGTTGCCCCACTGAACCACGATCTTCTGACCGTTGGAGAGATGGCCCATCACCGGTGATCGGGTGTCAGGTGGGGGCTGCATCGCAATCAATTGATTCTGCGTGTAGTTGATTCCAAGGCCACCGAGAGCCATCTGGAGCGCAGCTGTCTCACAGTCGAGGTTGCGCAACTGCTTGTAGACCGGCACATTGAAGGTCACGGTGGCCGGTGTCGGCGCCGCGGTGGGGGTCGGCGTTGGCGTTGGACTCAGGGTCGGCGTCGGGTGGCCGATGGCCAACAGGGGGGCCGGGGTGGGCCGAGCCGCGGCGATCTTGTAGGTGGGCGACGCGAATACCGTGATCGCGCCGGCCACAAGTGCCAACAACGCTAGCAGGAAGAGGATGGCCGATCTCATGTTCGTGGATGGGGCTCGACCGGGACGTAGTCCCGTGCGCCAGTCTGGGGATTGTACCTGACCTTCATCAGCTGACCCGTCGTCGGATCGACGAAACGCTCGCCGGTTTCTTGCCACGGGCCAGCGGATGTCACGACCGGACGGTAGCGCCCGCGCTCGAAGAGAACCGCCGCGAGTACCACGGCGCCGTTCACGAACAGGTAGAAGACCAACCCTGCCACGACCCCGGCCAGTGCGAGCGCGATGGCACCGATGACGGCGAGCACGCCGTAGACAAGGATCGCCTTTCGCAACACCGGCTCAGCCCTTGAGCGGCTCCACGACGGCCGCGGTGCCGTAGGCCACGATCTCGCTCATCGTGCTGCCGATCTCTGATGAGTCGTACTGCATCCGGACCACGGCATTCGCCCCCATCGCGCTCGCGTTCTGCACCATGCGGTCGATAGCATGCCGGCGGGCGTCCTCGAGCAGTTCGGTGTACTCGACGATTTCGCCACCACCGATCGATCGGAGCGTGGCCATGATGTTGCCGCCCAGCCCGCGGCTGCGCACGACGAGCCCGAAGACCTGCCCCTTCATCTCCACGATCCGATGCCCTGTCACCTCTTCGGTTGTTACGACGATCATCTCCGCCCTCCTCTTTCGATGGTCATAGCCATCCCTGGTCCTCGGCGACACGCGCTGCCTCGGTGCGATTGTTGACCTCCAACTTCTGAATCGCCGACGACAGATAGTTACGCACGGTTCCCTCCGAAAGGAACAGCATCTTCGCGATCTCCGCGATGGTTGCGCCGTCCTGGCCAGCAACCAGCACCTCGCGCTCCCGCTCGGACAGCGGGCTGATTCCTGAGCTCAGCGCCGCGGCGGCCAGTCCGGGGTCGATCACGCGCTCGCCGGCCATCGTCCGCCGGATCGCTAGCGCCAGCTCATGGGCGGGCGCGTCCTTCAGCATGAATCCCGACGCCCCACTCTCCATGGCACGCCGCAGGAAGCCGGGCCGTCCGAAGGTCGTGAGAATCAGGGTGCGGCACGAGGGAAGCTCGCTGCGAAGCTGGCCGGCGGCCGTGATGCCGTCACCGCCCGGCATCTCGATGTCGAGCAGCGCTACGTCCGGCTTCGTCCGCGATGCCAGGGGGAGGACTTCATCTGCCCTGTCGGTCTCGGCCACGATTTCGATATCGCCTTCCATCGCGAGCAGCGCTTTGAGCGCTCCTCGAACCATCCCCTGGTCTTCCGCGATGAGCACGCGGATCACGCGGGGACCCGATCCGCGGAGGCGCTCGCCTGCGCTAATGGCAAGGTCACCCTCAGCCGGAATCCTTCGTGCGGCAAAGGCTCCGCTGTGAGGGTCCCCCCGCGCTCCAAGACGCGCTCCCGCAGTCCGCGCAGTCCGGTGCCCGCCTCCAGTGTCCCGCCGCGACCGTCGTCGACCACCTCGACCGTCGCCCGGCCATCCCGGTTCGCGATCCGGATCGCGCAACGCTTGGCCTGGCTATGCCGCATCACATTGGTCACCCCTTCGCGGACCGTCCAGGCAAGGACCGACTCCACGACGGAGGGTAGCGGTGCGTGGTCCTGGTCGATGTGGTCCTCGATGCCGGCGGCGGCTAGGGCCTCATGAGCGCCCGCGAGTTCCGCCGCCAACGTCGGCTGGCGGTACCCGGCGACTGCCTCGCGGACGTCGCGCAGCGCATCACGGGCGACCTTCTCGATGTCTTCAACCTCGTGGGCGGCCAGGCCTGGAGTGGTCTTGATGAGGCGCCCGGCCAGTTCGCTCTTGAGCGCGATGACCGACAGGCTGTGCCCGAGCAGATCGTGAAGGTCGCGCGCGAACCGAAGCCGTTCCTCCCCTACCGCGAGACGGGCGATCTGCTCGCGAGCCTGCGACAGTTGCCGGTTAGCCCGGATCAGGAGTTGGCCGGCAACGGCCGTCAGGCCGACGAGCAGCTCATTAAGGAATTGACCGGTGGCGTTCGTAACCGACTCGCCGCGCGCCAACTCGACGGCGCCAGACAGGACGGACAGCAGCAGGACCGCCGGCAAGCCGATTCGCCAGTTGCAGGCGGCCCCCGCCATGATCAGCGCGTACAGAAAGAGGCTTCCGTACTGGGGCGGGGTTCGTAGGGTAAACACCACGAGCAAGGCGCTGGCCGCCACCACAGCTGGCAGCGCGAATCGCTGATCAGGTCCGGCGACGACGCGCAGCCAGAACCATCCCCAGATCACCGCCAAGGCGAAGAGAAGCGCGAGGCCGATGACCTGGGCGTCCCGATCAAACCGTTCCGTGAGGAGGGCCGTCACCGGGTAGATAAAAAAGACAAGCCAGGCCACCATGAAGAGGCGGCCCAGCTTGATCCAGCGCGGAGTCAGGCTCATCTCGGCTAAGCCTAGGCGATCACTCCCTGGAGGTCGGCGCCGGTCAGGAACCTCTGATCGCCCGTCGCACGCACATCGGACAGCACTCGCCCGTCCTTGAGCCGGATTACGCGGTCGGTCTGGGCCGCCACGTCCATGTCGTGGGTCACCAGCACGAAGGTCACGCCGTGCTCGCGGTTCATGCGCCGCATCAAGGCCACGATCTGCTGGCTGGTTTCGCTGTCTACCTCGCCCGTCGGCTCGTCGCCCAGCACCAGCGACGGCCGGTTGATCAGCGACCGGGCGATCGCGACCCGCTGCTGCTCGCCACCGGACATCTGGTCCGGCCGGTGGTGCATACGATCTTTCAACCCGACCTCCTCCAGGAGTGAGGCGGCGCGAGCCTTGCCGTCCTTGCCGTTCTTGTGGTAGCGAAGCGGCAGCATGACGTTCTCGATGGCGTTCAGCCCCGGCAGCAGGTTGAAGTCCTGGAAGACGAAGCCGATCTTCTTGCCGCGCAAGTCCGCGCGCGCGCCGTCGCGGAGCTTGCCGGTGTCCATGCCGTCGAGCATGATCTGCCCGGCCGAGGGCCGCAGCAGCAGCCCGAGAAGGTCCAGCGTAGTGGTCTTGCCGCTCCCCGAGCGGCCGACGATCGAAACGAACTCGCCGGCTTCGATCTCGAGGTTGATGCCGTCCACCGCTTTGACCGTGGTCGCGGCCTGCTTGTAGTACTTGGTCAGGTCGTGAAGTTCGATGCTAGCCATAGTTGCCTCCTAGGCCGCCCGCAGCGCCCGCACCGGATCCATCCGGGAGGCCCGCAGGGCAGGAATGATACCGGCGGCGGCGCCCAGTCCCACTGAGAACAGGATCGCGACGATCACGAGTCTCCAGCTGAGCAGGAAGAGCGTGAGGTTCGACGAGGCGGTGGCGGCGTTGATCAGGCTGGTCAGACCCCAGCCAAGGACCAATCCGATTCCGCCGCCGATGCTGCCAATCAGCACCGCCTCGAGCAGGTACTCGCGGAGGATGTGTCCCACCTTGGCGCCGACCGCTTTCTTCAGGCCGATCTCGCGGACGCGCTCGGTGACGGCCATCAGCATGGTGTTGATGACGGAGAGGCCGCCGACGACGAGCGCAATCAGCGCCGCGCCGGTGGTGATGGCGGTGAAGATCGCACCGCCCGAGTTGAAGCTGGCGACCAGCACGCTCGGCTTGGTTGCCTTGACCCCGGGGACCTCGGCGTTGATTTTGTCCGCGAGCTTGTCGAGGTCCTGGCCCGGCGTGCCGTACACCGTCGCCCCATTGACGAGCTTGGTGGTGTCAATGCTGTTGCGGATGCTCACCGGAAGCGTTTCCTTCAGAAGCATCTGGGCATCGGCGAGGCTCACGTACGCCCCCGTATCGGGAGCGGTCTGCGTCTTCGCGAGAACTCCGACCACGGTGAAGGTGTGGTTGACGAAGTCCGGCGGTGCGTCTTTCGCCCGGATGGGCAGGTCGATCGTGTCACCGACATTCTTCTTGAACTCCGTTGCAAAGTCAGATCCCAGGACAACTTCGCCGTTGGCGTTGACCTCGCGACCCTGCGCGGTGTGGATCTTGAAGGCGCTGTAGGTGTTGGCCCGCGGGTCCGCGTTGGAGATGTAGTCCGGGATCCCGAAGGAAACCGTGTTGGTACTGCCCGGTTTGGCCGTGACCTGCACATCGGGAAATGCCGCCGCGACGCCGTCGACCTTTTCCAGGGCCGCCACGCGGTCGAGTGTCAGCAGGCCGCCGCCGAAGGCGCCAATCGCCCCGCCGGAGCTGTCCGCCACCTGGACGTTCGACCCAAAGTACGTCGCGCCACCGGAGAGCAGCGCGTTGAACTTTTCGGCCATCGCGCCCATCGTGACCAGGGCGAGTACGCCGATCACGATGCCGCTGATCGTCAGGATGTTGCGCAGCTTGCGCCGCGTCAGATTTCGAATGATTTCCATGGGTCCTCCTCAGGGGTAGCTGATTCGCGTCTTCCGGGAGAGTACGGTCGCACCGTCCGTTCAACCAGTCGCAGCGGTCAGCTATTCCGCATGACAAGCGTCATCCGGCGCCGCCATTCCCTTCCTCGCTCGGGGTCAGGGGTCATTGATCGAAACCCTCGATGCTTGACTCGACTATAGAGATCGTCTATATCTGAGCAATGCTGCTGGCGCAGGTTGAGGGCTTCCTCGAAGTCGCGCGCCGCGGGAACGTGAGTCGCGCGGCTGAGGCGATGTTCGTCACCCAGCCGACCCTCACCGCTCGCCTGCACGCCCTGGAGCGGGAGCTCGGCGAGCCACTCTTTGCCCGAACCCGCCGGGGTATGCGCCTGACCGATGCCGGCCGGGCTTTCCTGCCCTATGCCGAACGCGCCATGCGGGCCGTGCGCGATGGCCGCCAGGCGCTGACCGACGCCCGCTCCGCCTCGGCCGGCCGGCTGGTGCTCGGCGCGGCGCCCGCCGTCAGCACCTACGTCCTGCCCGCGCTGCTGCAGCGCTTTGCGGCCGCCTACCCCCGCATCGAGGTCGCCGTTCGCACGGGACACTCGGAAGACGTCCTGCAGATGCTCCTCCGCGAGGAGGTGCAGCTGGCCATGGTGCGAACGATGCGCCACCCCGACATCGAGTCGATCCCGCTCTATGAAGAAGCCCTGGTCCTCGTCGTTCCGCCCGGTCATCCGTTTGCCAAACGATCGACGGTCGGCATCGCGGACGTCGCGTCGGAGCGCCTGATCTTCTTCGACCGCACCTCGAGCTACTACGAGCTGACCCAATCCTTCTTTCTGAGCCTGGGGGTGACGCCGCGCGAAGTGATGGAGCTCGACAACATCGAGTCGGCCAAGAAGATGGTGGAACGCCGGCTCGGCATCGCGCTGCTTCCGCGCACCGCGGTCTCGGGCGAGCTCGCGGCGAAGACCTTGACCCAGGTCGCGGTCACCGACGCGCCGGCGATGTCGCAAAAGATCGTGGTGATCCGGCGACGCGACCAGGGCCGCCCTTCGGGTACGGTCGCCGCATTCCTCAACCTGGTGCGGGAGTCCGACCCCGCCGCCGTTTAGACGACGCGGTCTTCGGGCAACGTCTCGGCGTACTCCTGGCCGAGCCGGGCGGCATCGTACGCTTTGCCCACCAGGTGGTGGTAGGGCACGCCGGAGAAGAAATGATGGCTGCGTGTGGGGAAGTCCTGGCCTTGCTCGAACTCCTTTCGTTGCAGCGCGATGTAGCCATCCTGCTGGTCCTTCGACATCGCCTGCAGCAGCACGCTGAGCCCGTGGCCTTCGGCGTGCTGCGCGCCGAGCGTGATGAAGACGAACTTCACCCCCATCTCGCCCAGCTCGGCGAACGTCATCGGGTTCGGGTCCTTGAACCACTTGAAAGACGATGACCAGTTGAAGGCGAAACGGGCGTCAGGAAAGCGCTGCTTGATCTGCTGGGTGAAGGTCTCGACAGCGCCGCGCTCGGAGGTCGGAAACTCGCACCAGAGCAAGTCCGGGATGCCGCTGTCGAGGTAGCGCAGCCCGCGGTCGACGGCCAGCTCCATCTTGCGAAGCGGTTCAGGCGCGTCGACGGCACTGAGGCCGTCAGTGCGGGCGATGATGACGAAGTCGCGGTTGCCGAGGTCCTGCGCGACCGCCCGCGCCATGCGCAGCTTGCCGACCATCTCGTTGACCGGGATCAGGGCTTTGCCGCCGATGTGGCCGCAGCGCTTGGGGAGCACCTGGTCTTCGATGTGGGCCGCCGCCACGCCGGCGGTGACGTAGAGCTCGGTGGTGCGCTGGACGTTGAAGATGTTGCCGTAGCCCCCGTCCATGTCGACGATCACCGGTGGGATGTCGAGGTGCCTCGGGGCGACGCCCTTCTCCGGGTCGCCCACCGCCATGGTCAGCTGGAACTTACGCAGCGCGCTCACGGTGCGGCGGGCGGCGTCGGCGATTTCGACGCTCGAGTAGAGGTCCATGTCAGTGGTGCCGAGATGGCCGATGGCGAAGGAGTAGCCACTGAAATAGACGGCCTTGTAGCCGTGGTACATGACGAGCTGGGCGCCCATGGGATCGTAGACGCCCGGTCCGAAGAGGAATGGCTCGGTCTCGAGCAGCTCGCGCATGCGGGTGCTGGGATGCACGAAACGCGAGGCGGGCACTTTGAAGCCGTCCGGTAGCAGCGGGCTGGGGACGAGCTTGGTCGCTTGCGGCACGGCCACCGTGGGCATTAGCGCAGCCTTACTCGTTCCCGTGATCGCGTTCGCAGTCATCCGGGCAGCCGCACTCGGCGATCTCGGCCCGACACTGATACTCATCGCTCGGCGCGCTCTGGATGCTTCGCCCTTCCATGATCATGGGTGCAACTCTATCAACTAACTACCCATCAGGTCCAATCGTTTCTCGCGATTGGCGCGATAAAGAAGGGCTATATCACGTGGAAACTGGCCGCCATCTCGAGGCCGAGGGCAACCGCCGCCAGGAGCAGCAAAACCGCCACGATCCGGGCGTCGTTGGTGGCGGCGATCAGTATCAGCCGTGCCTGGTGCAAGCCGGCTGCGACCTCCCGACCGATGCTGTGGATCGCGGCTCGGACCCTGCGGCCAGGCGGCCACTCGTGCGCGGCGGGTTGCGACAGCCGACCACGCGCCGAAAAAAGTCCCATCTCGCTTCCCTCCTTCCCTGGGTTCGCCGAGCGAACGGGGGCTCCTGAGGGTCACCGTAGCAGATCACCGCTGGTCCACGTCAAGTCGCGACCGAGGGCAGGGTCAGGTGGTGGGCGGGAGATTCCAGCGCTGCAAGACGGGATCGGCGTGCTCGTAGCTCAGCACGCTGAGCGTCGCGGTTTGCAGCGCGTAGTGGCGCCCGCCGTCGGGCGGCTGACCGAGCCAGCGCGCGGCGAGCACTCGCAGCACGTGTCCGTGGGCGAAGATCAATACATCGCCGGAAACGCGACGGACCTCGGCGATCACGCGGTCGGCGCGGCGTCCGACATCGGCCGCGGTCTCGCCGCCGGGACCGCCATCCCGCCAGAGCGACCAGTTTGGATCGGTCGCCTCGATTTCTTTTGAGGTGAGGCCCTCGTAGCGGCCGTAATTCCACTCGACCAGGTCCGCCATCACCCGGGCCCGCTCTCCATAGCCTGCCAGGCGGCAGGTCTCGAGCGCGCGCCGGAGCGGGCTCGTGAGGACGAGCGAAAACGTCCAGGGACTCAGCCGAGGGCCCAGCGCTATGGCCTGGCGCCGCCCCTCCTCGGTCAGGCGAAGGTCGGTCGTGCCGGTGTGCCGGCCGCTGAGACTCCATTCCGTTTCGCCGTGCCGCGCCAGCACCACCGACTGCGCCACCGGATCGGTCTCAGCCGGTCCGGACATCGACGTGCGAGGCGCCGCCGCTGATCACGATGTCGAGGCGGTCTGTCGCCGACGCGTAGCCGGGGCTTTGCTGCTGGAAGTCCCCGCCGATGGCGGCGTAGGAGGAGCCGTTGATACGCAGCCCGCTGACGCCGCCGCTCACCGCCACGTGCCATTGCGCCCCGGTTGGCGCCCGTAGCGTCAGATTGCTGAGGCCGCCGGAAATGTCGATCAGGACGGTGCCCTTGGGGCTGGGCAACTGCGCGTCCAGCCGGCTGGCGCCGCCCGAAATCTCCACCTTGGCGAGTTGCAACCGGCGAAGGTCGAGGCGGGCATTGGCCAGGCCGCCGGTGATCTTGATCGTCCAGGGGATGCGATCGGTCAGCGTGATTACAACGTGCCGTCGCGCCGCACCGAATAGCCGGAGCGGGGAGAAGCTCGAGCGCTCGCCGATCGCCAGCGTGCCGCTCTCGTGGTCGAGGCTGATGGCCGGCGGATCGTCGCTGCCCGGGTACTCGACGTGGGCCTGGTAGAGGGAGTCGCCCAGGTTCGTGCCTCCCTGGATATCGACGGTGGCCCGGCTGTAGCCAAGATCGAGGGTTGCCGCGGTCAGACCTCCGATACGGTCGGAAACGTTGGCCTGCCGCGTGCCGAAGTTGGTGGCCGGTACCAGGGTGGCATACGCCACCGCCGCGATCACGATCAGGACCGTCGCACCCAGCCCGATCAGGGTGGCTCGCTGGCGCGGCAAGGTGTGATTGAGAATCAGTTGCAGTCCAAGGATCACGAGCAGCAACGGCCACAGGTCGCCGAGCCGCAGAAGCGCCTCGGACGTGACCACGCCGACGTTTGCCAGCAGAACGATGGCGCCGATCGCGATCAGCAGCAGGGGGACGAGCAGGCCCCGGTTCCGGTACATGGGCCTAGCGGCGGCGAGCCAGTACCAGCAGCCCTACCGCGATCAACACAACAGGGCCGACGATGTCCCAGCGAATGCCGCGCAGCAGGCCGAGGTTGTCGATCAGCAGGTAGGCCCCGAGCGCGATCAGGATGATGCCGGCCCACAGGCCCCTCGGCCGGTCGCGGAGGGCTGGTCCCCACCAGCCCCCGCGTGCGGGCGGCATCGGGCCACCGGATGGCGGAGTCGATGCGGTCGGCGGTGGCGTCGCCGTGGCGCTTTCGCGGGAGCGAAAGCCGGTGCGAAAGTCCTCTCTGAGCTCGTCACCCATCGCGCGAATCCTGGCACCGACGTTCCGCGTGGCCGATGACGGCGCCCCCTCGGGCGGCTCCATCAGAAACCAGAGCACCAGGTAGAGGATGACGCCGATCCCGACACCCGGCGGCAGAAGGGCGAGGATGACGAAGGCGATGCGCACCAGCAGCGCGTCGACACCGAAGTAGCTGGCGAGGCCCGCACAGACGCCCCCGACGATGCGATCCGACCCACGCCGCAAGGCGCCCCCGGTCGTCTCGCCCATGGCGCGGCAATTATCGCACTTCGGGCACGGGCAAAAAAAGAGGGCGCGCCGCGCGCGCCCTCGCCCTGTCTCGAGTTGCTAGACGGCTCGTCGGCCGACCAGCAAGTTGTAGATGATGCCGATGATCGCCAGGATCAACAGCAGGTGGATGAGGCCCCCGGCGACGTGGAGCGAGAAGCCCAGCAACCACAACACGAAGAGGACGACCACCACGGTCCAGATCAAACTCACCATGACGAACCTCCGCCAAAGGATGTCGTGCTACTTGATAGCACCGATATCATATTAGAGCACGGTGAGGTTGGTGTCAACCAGAGTGGTCGTGGCCCGGACCCGGGCCGGCTGCCGGCTCTCAGCAGCCGGGCTCACCGGGATGGCCGCAACAGGGCCGCGGCGGGAAGCGCAGGCGGTTTCGAATGAGAAGCCCCAGCTTGCGACCGAGCGGCATCGGCTGGCGAAGATTGGCGACGAACGCGCCGGCTGAGGCGTGCCGGTCATCCATCCTGCAATCCTATGATCAAAACATGGATGCCACCCGTGCCAGGCAGCGCCTTCAAGACGCGCAGGCCCGCCAGCGCCGTCTGGCGGAGCGCCTTCGCCAGGCGGAGGCGGACCCGGTCGAGTCGGGCGAGTTGTCGACGGTCGATCAGCACCCGGCGGAGCTCGGCAGCGAGACCTTCGAGCGGGAGTTGGAGCTGACGACGCTGACCATCCTCGAGGGCGAGTTGAAGGACATCGACGATGCCTTGGGCCGGCTCGATCACGGCACCTATGGCATCTGTGAGGAGTGCGGCAAGCTGATCGACGAGGCCCGGTTGGAGGCAGTCCCGTGGGCCCGCTACTGCGTCGTCGACCAGGCCCGCATCGAGCAGGCGCTCAGCCGCCGCTAGTCCAGGTCTTTGACGACGTCTCCGCCGCGCATCACCATTCGCACGTGTTTTGGCTCGGCGAAGATGCTCGGGTCTCCGAGTGGGTCGGCGTCGAGGACGATGAGATCGGCGCGCTTGCCCTCTTCGATGGTGCCGACCTCCTTATCGATGCGCATCAGGGCCGCGTTCGTCCGGGTGGCCGCGATGATCGCGTTCATGGCACCCATGACACGGGCCTGGCAGGCGATCTCCTTACCTTTCTCGCCCTGCATATCGGCCAACACATCGGATCCGGATCCGATGCGCAGCCCTTTTTCGTAGGCGAGTCCGAGGGAGTCGTAGGCGCCGGTCAGTCCCTGGCGGATCTTGCGCGCCATGTCCGCGGTCCAGCCGTCGCCCGGCTCGCGCGCCGAGAGCAGCTCATAGGTGATCACGGTCGGAACAAGGAAGGCGTCGTCGGCGGCCAGCATCTGATCGGCGGTGGCCTCGTCCAAAAAATTGGCGTGCTCGATCGAGCGGACGCCGGCCTTCAGGCAATTTTGGATCGCCCTCGGCCCATAGGCGTGAGCGAGCACGTAGCTTCCGACGGCCCCGGCGACGTCGACGGCGGCCGCCAGCTCGGGGACGGAGAATTGGACATGGTCCAGCTCATCGGTCGGGGAGGCCGCCCCGCCGCTCGCCATCACCTTGACCTGGTCCGCGCCGCGGCGCAGAACTTCGCGAGCGGCCCGACGAACGCCGTCGGCGCCGTCCGCGAGGATCGTCTCCGAGGTCAGGCCGGGAATGAACGGAAAGGTCGCGCGCGACGTTCGCTCGCGGTGGTCGCCGTGTCCGCCAGTCTGGGAGATGAACGCGCCGCTGACGAAGATCCGCGGTCCGCGGATCAATCCGAGGCGGATCGCTTCCTTGAATCCCCAGTCGAGCCCGCCGGCATCGCGAACGGTCGTGAAGCCGGCGTCGAGGGTGGCTTCGATCACGTCCTTGATCCTCAGCGCGAGGACGGCGGGCGGAAGGGCCGCCTCGGCGGCGGCGTCGAGGTCGATCAGCGCCAGGTGAACGTGCGCGTCGAGCAGGCCGGGCATCAGGGTTCGCCCCTGGCAATCGATCACCTGCGCGTCCTTCGGTCCCGGCGGTCCGCTGCCCGCTCCGATGCGCCGGATCCGTCCGTCCTCGACGACCACGCGCGCATCGCGCTGCGGATCCCGGCCGGTGCAATCGAGGACGGTGGCGTGCTCGAAGACGGCGTTCACGGCCCGACTAGTTTATCTACGCGGCGGCGTAGGTCAGGAACAGATCGGTCGCAAAGGCGAGCAGGAATCCGAAGAGGAGTCCCCAGGCCAGCGCCGCGGGGGAATTGAGCCGGCGTCCGATGTGAAACATCTCGTTGACGACGTAGATCAGGGCCCCGGCCGCCAAGGCCAGAAAGAGGACATAGACATAGGTGGAGGTGAAGACATAGCCGATCACCGTCCCGAGGAAGGTCGGTGCGCCCCCGATCAGGCCGGCGGCCAGGAGGAAGCCCCAGGACGGCATCACGGTATCGGTCGCCAGGGGCGCCGCGATGCCGAAGCCCTCGGTGATGTTGTGGAGGGCGAAGCCGATCACCAGCACCAGCGCGAACGCGACGGCGCCGCTGGCCGCCGACTGGCCGATGGCCAGCCCCTCCGAAAGATTGTGCAGGCCGAGCCCGGTCGCGATCATCATGGCCAGCGTCCTGGGAGCGGCGGGTGGCGCGTGCTTGGTTCGACCGAACAGCCGGGCGTTGAAATACACGAGTCCGAGGAGGCCGAAGGCAAGCCCCGCCGCGAAGATCGCGGCGAGCGCGGAGAAGCTGCGACCGCCATGATGCGCGGCCGCCAGCGCGGTCTCGATCGGGCTGACGGCATGAGTGAGGATGTCCCAGAGCAGGAAGATGAGGACGCCCGTGGCGACCGCGTTCAAGAAGCCCTGAAGGGCGCGCGAGACGCCTCGAACCCGTCCGATCGGAAGGCCGATGAAGATGGTGGCGCCCGCGATGGCGCCCAACGCGGCGGCGGCGACGTGACTCACGTTTGTATATTGTTAGCAGGTGCCAAGCTCACGATTAGTTAACGCTAACACACGTTCCCTTCAACCCTCGGAGGTGATCGCCCACTATTTGGAAGCGATCTATTACATCCGGGCCGAGGGCGAGGTCGTGCGCAGCGCGCGCTTGGCGGACTGGCTATCGGTCAGCCGGCCGACGGTGACGGTAGCGCTTCGGCGGATGGTTCGGGATGGGATGGTCCGGCTGAACGCGCACAAGGAAATCGAGCTGACGGCGCGCGGGGACAGCGCAGCGTCAGCCATCGTCCGGCGTCACCGGATCGTGGAGCGGTGGATGACCGACGTGCTGGGCCTCGACTGGGTGGCGGCCGACGCCGAAGCGGAGCGCCTGGAGCACGCGGTGTCCGAGGTGGTGGAGGAGAGGCTCTACCGCGCCCTGGGCGGACCGAAGACCTGCCCGCACGGCAATCCGATTCCCGGCCATTCGACGATGCGGGCGAACGAGCTCCGGCTGTCGGCCCTGGGGGCGGGCGACACCGGAACCATCACGAGGATCTCGGAGGTGGCGCAGCGCGAAGCCCCGCCGCTGCTGCAATACCTTCACGAACGGGGCCTGCACCCGGGAACGCGGATCACGATCGAAGAAGTCGACGAGATCGGCCGGACGATGAGGCTTCGGGCGGCCCGCCAGCTGACGCTCAGCTACGAAACCGCCTCGAAGCTCTCGGTCGTGCGCTCGACTAAGCCGAGATCGCGACGGGTTTCCGCTCCTCGCTGACGGCCACCGGCTGGACGGTCGTCGCCGAGTGGGGCAGGACGAGCCAGCCAGCGAAAACCACGACGCTGCAGATCACTGCGATGACAGTTGTCGCGTCCATGAATTCTCCTCCTTCTTAGTTGGCGTTGATGCTGGCGTAGGCGGGTTCACCGTGTTGCGAGAGATCGAGGCCGAGGATCTCTTCGTCCTCGTGCACGCGCAAGGGGACGAACAGGTTGACGACTTTGAGGATGACGAAGGTGCCGGCAATCGACCAGCCCCAGGCGGCGCCGATCGCCACCAGCTGGATCAGGACCTGCTTCGGGTTGCCGTAAAAGAAACCGTTGGCGGCAGCCGAGTTGATCGCCACGGTGGCGAAGAGCCCGGTCGCCAGCGCGCCCCAGGTACCGCCGATGCCGTGAACCGCCCAGACGTCGAGGGCATCGTCGACGTGGATCCGCTCGCGCAGCTGGATGGCCAGGTAGCAGACCACGCCCGCGCCGAATCCGATCACGATCGCGCCCATGACGTTGACAAAGCCTGAGGCCGGGGTGATGGCAACCAGGCCGGCAACCGCACCGGCTGCCGCACCGATCACGCTCGGCTGCTTCTTGTGCCACCAGCTGACCGTCATCCAGGTGAGGGCGGCCATGGCGGTCGCCGTGTTGGTGACGACGAAGGCGCTGGTAGCGAGTGCGCCCGCACCCAGCGCACTGCCCGCATTGAAGCCGAACCAGCCGAACCAGAGCAGAGCCGCGCCCAGCACGGTCATGGTGGCGTCATGCGGCTCGGCCTTCTGCTTGCCGAAGCCGATTCGGCGGCCGAGCACGAGGGCGGCGACCAGGGCCGAAACGCCCGAGCTGATGTGGACGACGGTCCCGCCGGCGAAGTCGAGCGCGCCCAGCTGGTGAAGCCATCCCCCCGCACCCCAGACCCAATGCGCGATCGGGTCGTAGACGAAGGTCGCCCAGAGCAATGAGAAGAGCACGAACGCCTTGAAGCGCTGCCGTTCCGCGAACGCGCCGCTGATCAGGGCGGGCGTGATGACGGCAAACATCATCTGGAAGACCATGAAAGCCTGATGCGGGATAGTGGGCGCGTAATCGGGATTGGGCGTGAAGCCGACGTTGTTCAGGCCGACCCATTCGAGGCCGCCGATGAGATGGAACTTGTCCGGTCCGAAGGCGAGACTGTAGCCCCACAGAACCCACTGGACACTGATGAGGCAGAGGATGAAAAAGCTGTGCATGATCGTCGAGAGGACATTCTTGCGGCGGACGAGCCCGCCGTAGAAGAAGCCCAGTGCCGGCGTCATCAACATCACGAGCGCGGCCGAAGCAAGGACCCAGGCGGTATCGCCACTATCGATTTTCATTCCGGGATTGTCCGACGATTGGGCCGGCTGAGGTAATGGACCGAGGTCACGGAAATCACCGGCGGAGATCGTGCGCTCCGCACAAAATCAGCCGGAGGGTCGCCAGCTGCGGTTGTCGTGGCAGAAGTGGACGGCGGCAGGCCCCCGCCGGTGTAACTTGTCCAGCGACTGCTGGAACGTCGGGACGTCTTCCATCATCCCCTCGAGCGGCGCCTTCCCCTCGAACATGCCGACCGTCCAGCAGGCATCGCCCGTCAGCAGAGCCGGACCCGCGCTGGTATCGACCTCGACGCTCTGATGGCCTGGGGTATGGCCGGGGGTCGTGATCACCCGGACGCCGGGCACGATCTCACGCTCGCCGTCGAGGAGCTCGACGCGGGCGCCGGCGAAGTCGAGCCACTGCGCGGGCGTATCCGCGTAGCGGTGTCGGCCCTCGTACTCCAGTCGCTGTAGGTAAAACGGCGCCTGCGGAAAGACGGCGTTCTGCCCGCAGTGGTCGAAGTGGAGGTGCGAGTTGATCACCCAGCGGATGTCCGAGGGATCGACATCGTGCTCACGCAGCGCCTCTGCCACCGAGGCGTTGACCGGGCGGTAATCCTTGATCAACTCCAGCGGCGTGCCATAACCGGTGTCGACCAGTCCGGCGCCGCCGGGGTGCTTGACCAAGAAGCCATGCACCGGGATCCCAAGAGACATGTCCGCCAGCCAGATATGGCCGAGATTCAGTCGGACGATCGCTTCCGGCGGCAGCGCCACGGTCCGATCCTACGTCCCCTCCCCCGCTTGCGGGGAGGGCAGGGTGGGGGCTCTATGCCTTCAGCAGGGGCAGCATCTCGTAGGTGCCGCCGAGCAAATCGCTCGCCGGGGCATTCAGATATCCCTGCAGCACGGAAGCGTAGACCGACCGGAAATCCGTCGTGAATTTCAGGTTGCCGTTGTCCAGGGCACTGAGGCTGGGCTGCTCGCCGTAAAGGCCGCCTTTGACCGGCGCACCGAGCAGGAACATCGGCGCCGCGGTGCCATGGTCGGTGCCGGCGCTGCCGTTCTCTTTGACCCGCCGCCCAAACTCGGACCAGGTCATGATCAGCACGCGGTCGCCAAGACCGTGCCCCTGAAGATCCTGCATGAACGCCGACAGTGCCTGATCGAGGTCAAGCAAGAGCTTGTCGTGGACCGGCTTCTCGCGGGCATGGTTATCGAAGCCTCCCAGCGTCACGTGCGCGACCCGGACTCCGAGCCCGGAAACGATGGTTTCCGCGACCAGCTTGAGCGAGCTCGCGATCGGACTGTTGGCCGGGTAGCTCGCTTTGGCCTGGTAGGTCGCATCCGTCGCCTGCAGTGCGTGCGAAGCCTGCAGGGCCTCGTTCAGCGTGGCGTCGAGCAGGGCGCCGAAGGGCGCCGGTGTGGCGCCTTTGAACGCGCCGTAGAACTTCATCAGCGGGTTTTCGACGTCGACCTGGGTCCCATGCTCGTTGATCGGCTGCAGCCGGAAGGTCTTCAAGGATTGCAGCGCGGTCACCGGCGTGCTGGAGCGGAGCTCGGGCGGCACCAGTGAGCCGGCGCTCACGCCTTCCAGCGCATGGTTCGGGGACTCACCCACCTTGTCGAGGTAGTTGAGGTAGCGGCCGAGCCAGCCGTCGCCGATGCCGCCCTTGACGTTGGCGGTCTCCCAGATCGACATCGAGGCGAAGTGGGACAGGTTGGGGCTGGGGTAGCCGACGCCCTGCACGACGGCGAGCTGTCCGGCGTCGAAACTTGCCTTGAGGCCCTTGAGGTTTGAATGCAGGCCCAGCTGGCTGTTCAGCGGTAGGACGCCCTGGTCCTGCCGGAGCGTGGGCCGCGCGTCATGGTAAGCGCCGTCGGCAAAGGGGATCACGGTGTTGAGGCCGTCGTTGCCTCCGGCCAGCTGCACCAGCACCAGGACGCGGTCGCTGGGCGCCACGTTGGGGGAGTCGGCGGCGGCGGCGGCCAGGCCGTTGGCGAACACCGATGGCACCGCCGATCCGGCAAAGACTGGGATCAGGCCCTGCTTGATGAAGTCGCGGCGGCTAAACATGGTTGCTCATCTCCATCAGTTCAGTTCAGTTGGAATTCCGGTGTCGCCAGCACCATGAAGAGCAGGCCGGCCTGGTTCTGTGGATGGGCGGCCGTAAAGGCCTCCAACCCATCTTTGGTTGTGGGGCTGATGCTGCCGTCCACCAGGGTGCTCATCAGCTGGTCGAGGGTCGAGCCGGAGGACGACGAGCGCATCCGCTGTGTCGCGGCGTTGACGAAGTTGAGCCGCGTGAGCAGCGTCGAGCTGTTGATCCAGGAGGTGCCGGCCGGCCACCCGGCGACGTTTGGCGGGTAGAAGAGCACCTGGCCCATGGCGGCCGAGGCGGTGACGGCGGCGCCGTAGGCCCTGGCATCGCTACCCGTCGCCCGCAGCGTCTGGGCAGCGAGCTCCACCGGGCTCTTGATCAGGGCGCGGTAGGCCTTCGGTGCGTAGAAGGCATCCATGGCGAAGATTTCCCGGACCAGCGCCCCCACGTTGTAGTGCGATTGCTGGAAGGTGTCGGCAAGGTGGCGCACGATCTCCGGCTCGGGATTGGGATAGGCAAAGAAGGTGAACAGGCGCGCCGAGAGGCGCTCGGCGGTGGCGCGCAGCGGCACCAGCATCTCGACGATATCGTCGCCCGTGAAGTTTCCGGACTTCCCCATGAAGGTCTTTTGTCCGCTGTCGAAGAACCTCGGATTGAAAACCGAATCCGTCGTGTAGCGCAGTTGCTTGCCGCCGGTCAGGGTCCAGCCGGTGAAGGCACGCGCCGACTCTCGAACATCGTCCTCGGTGTAGTGCCCGATGCCGGTAGTGAAGAGTTCCATCAGCTCCCGCGCGTAGTTCTCGTTGGGCTTGCCCTTGCGATTGGTTTCCGTGTCGAGGTAGACCATCATCGCCGGGTCTTTCGATACCGCCTTCAGCAGGTCGCCGAAGTTGGCGAGCGCCATCTTTCGAAAGAGCTGGTTCTGCGTGTACAGCTGGGCAGGACCGGCCTTGTCCAGTCCGCTGGTCAGCAGCCCGTGCCAGAAGAGCGTCATCTTCTCCTCGAGGGGCCGCGCGGTCTGCACCATGCGTTGCAGCCACCATGCCTGCACGGCGCCCGGCGTCGGACCTTTATCCGAGGCGAGGTCAAGGGTCGGAAGCTGGGCCTCGAGCGCAGCGTTGGACGTCGACTGATAGCTCAGCACCGACTCGGTCATCATCGTGCTGGTCATCGCCGCGTAGCGATCGAGCTCCGCGCTGGTGGCGCCGAAACCGGCGCGGCGGAGCAGATGCGCCGCCCGGACGCGGGGCGTGCGCAGCGCACCCTGGTAGCCATGGGTGTAGTCCCGCACCCTGTCGAGGATGTCTGAGAGGTCGTTGCCTTTCCACAGCGCGGCGAGCGCGGCCGCCGTGGCACCTGCGGCTCCGGTGGCGAGTACGCTCCGCCGCGATACGGGCCGCTGCCAGATCGGCCTCGACCTCGCTGCGGGCGGCGTCGCGATCGGAGCGTGGTCCATGGTCAATTCGCAGGCTATGGCTCGAGCGTGAACTCGGCCTGAGAGGCCCCTTAGAAGGTTCAACGGGGGTTCGCCACCCGCTCCGGCGGGCCGATCGGCTAGTAGCCGCCTGGCGAGGAGGAGGAGGAGGTCGTGGCCGGTCCCGATCCGTTCGACGAGCCGCAGCCGGCGACGCCCACAACCAGGAGCATCGAGACGAGCAGGACGACGATCACACGCCTCATCTCTTTCTAGATTACGCCGGCAGGTTACGGTTCGGCGCCGCCGCGAAGGGCGTCCATATACTGGATCGAGAGGCATGTCGCAGCAGCCCATGTCGCGCGAATCGATCGAGAAGAAGCCCCGCACCCGCGGCGCGGACACCGTCGTCGCCTCCGTTTGTCCCTATTGCGCGGTCGGCTGCAGCCAGCTCGTCTACGTGAAAGACCGGCGGATCATCGACGTCGAGGGCAATCCCGAGTCGCCGATCAACGAAGGCACCTTGTGTCCCAAAGGCGCCTCAACCTATCGCTACCTGGTCAACCCCAACCGCGTGACGGCGGTGCGCTACCGAGCGCCCTATTCGGATCATTGGGAGGAGCGTCCGCTCGACTGGGCGATGGACCGGATCGCCCAGCGCATCAAGGAAACCCGCGACGCGAGCTTCGTCGAGCGAACGCCTGATGGCAAGCTCGCCAACCAGACGACGGCGATCGCGACCCTGGGCGGCGCGACGATGGACATCGAAGAGAACTACTTGATCAAGAAATTGTTTAGCGGCGGGCTGGGCGTTGTCTCCGTTGAAAACCAGGCGCGAATATGACATAGCTCCACTGTTCCCGGTCTGGGAACAAGCTTCGGACGGGGTGGGGCCACCACCTTCCAGCAGGACCTGGCCAACGCCGACGCGATCCTGATCATGGGCAGCAACATGGCCGAGAACCACCCGGTCGGCTTCCGCTGGCCGATGAAGGCGCGCGAACGCGGCGCCACCATCATCCACGTCGACCCGCGATTCAGCCGGACCTCGGCCGCCTCCAATCTCTATGTGCCGATCCGGTCGGGCAGCGACATCGCCTTCCTCGGCGGGCTCATCAACTACGTGCTGAGCCGCGATCTGTGGTTCCACGACTACGTACTCGCCTACACGAATGCCTCCTCGATCATCAACGACCAGTACATCGACGCCGAAGACAACGGCGGCGTCTTCTCCGGATACGATCCCCGATCCGGCAGCTACGACAACGCCAGCTGGGCCTACGCCGGCCCGCCGCAGGAAGCGAAAGAAGACGCCGCCGCCCACACCGGTCACGCCATGGAGGGGACCAGCCCGGCGAAGCACCGGCCCGCGCGCGACGAAACGCTCCAGCACCCGCGCTGCGTCTTCCAGATCCTCAAACGACACTACGCCCGCTACACCCCGGAGATGGTCGAGCAGGTCTGCGGAACCCCCAAGGAGCTCTTCCTTCAAGTCGCCGACGTGCTGGCAAAGAACTCCGGACGTGAGCGAACCAGCGCCATTTGTTACGCGGTCGGCTGGACGCAGCAGAGCTACGGCGCGCAGATCATCCGTGCCGCGGGCATTCTGCAGCTGCTTCTCGGCAACATCGGCCGACCGGGCGGCGGCATCATGGCGCTGCGCGGCCACGCCTCCATCCAGGGCTCGACGGACGTGCCGACCTTGTTCGACCTGCTGCCGGGCTACCTTCCCCATCCGGCCGTGTTCAAGGGCGATGACACCCTCGAGAAATACATGCGCGAGTCGGCGGTCAGGGGCGGCTACTGGTCCAATCTCCCCAAGTTCATGGTTTCGCTGCTCAAGGCGTGGTATGGCGACGCGGCGGTAAAGGATAACGAGTACGGCTACCAGTGGATTCCCAAGCTGACGGGCGACCACTCGCACGTCACCACCTCGGCGGCGATGGCGGATGGCGACGTCAAAGGCTTCGTCGTGTTCGGGCAGAACCCGGCCAACGGCAGCCCCAACTCCGGCCTACAGCGCAGGGCGCTGACCCAGCTCGACTGGCTGGTCGCCGTCGACCTCTATGAGACGGAGACGGCCGCCTTCTGGTATGCCGCACCCGAGGGATGGAAGCCGTCCGATATCAAGACCGAGGTCTTCTTGCTACCGACGGCCGGACCGGCCGAGAAGGACGGCACCTTCACTAACACGCAGCGGCTGCTGCAGTTTCACGACAAGGCAGTCGATCCGCCGGGGGACGCCCGGTCGGACCTGTGGCTGGTCTATCACCTCGGGCGACGGCTCAAGGAACTCTATCGCGATTCGGCCCGGCCCCAGGACGAGGGCCTGCGCCATCTCACCTGGGAGTACCTCCCGGAGCACCCCGACCCGCAGTGGCGGATCAACGATGAGCCATCCGCCGAGGCCGTCCTGAAAGAGATCAACGGGTTCACCGTCGCCGATCGCGCGCAGGTGCCCGACTTCGCCGCCCTCAAGGACGACGGGTCGACGGCGTGCGGCGTCTGGATCTACTCCGGGGTGTATCCGCAGGAGGGCAAGAACATGGCCCGCCGGCGGGTCAAGGGCGACGGCTGGGT
>VBEQ01000251.1 GCA_005881235.1 Chloroflexota bacterium
TGGAAAGGTGTCGGGACCTTGGCGACCACCGAAGTCGATAACTCCGTACCGGCGCCCGGTGCAGTGTACAAGGGCCTGGCAATCGGCTTTGACGGTGTCGCCGACCATCTCTATGTCGCCAATTTCCGCTTCGGCACGGTCGACGTGTTCAACTCGGACTTCAGCCAGGGGGCGTCATTCACTGACCCCAAAGTCGCCGCAGGCTATGCGCCCTTCAATGTCCAGACCCTGAACGGCGTGCTGTACGTGACGTTCGCCAAGCAGGATGCGGACAGGCACGACGACGTGGCGGGGCGCGGCCATGGCTTCGTCGACGCCTTTGACCTTCATGGCAATTTGCTCGCTCGCCTTATCTCCCATGGACGGCTCAATTCCCCCTGGGGCCTGGCAATCGCGCCGGCAAGCTTCGGACGGCTGGCTGGTGACTTGCTGGTCGGGAACTTTGGGGATGGGCACATCAACGCTTACACGCTGGACAAGGGCAATTTCAGGGCCGAGCTCCGCGATGTGGTGACCGGCAGCCCGATCACGATCGATGGACTGTGGGCGCTCCGCGTCGGGAACGGCGGGCCCGCCCCCAACGGCGGTGATCCGAACGCTGTGTACTTCACCGCCGGGATCAACGGCGAGCAGGACGGGCTGTTCGGCACGATCACAAACGCCGGCAGCTGACAGCCGTCACTGAGGCGGCGGTCCGCGCCGCCTCAGTCAGCTTCTGACTCCTCGAGTCGCAGGGCCGGCTCCGCGCAGACGTCTTCGTCGCCAAAGCGGGCCGCCCATTGGGCTCGCGTGGCCGGGCGTAGCGTCGCCTGGACCGCCTCGATCGCCGCCGGATCGAACTGGCGGTCTTTCAGGTCCTCTCGATCGATCGCATGGCAGAAGGCCGCCCAGAAATCGGGCTCGAGCGCGGCCACAGTCAGGAACCCGTCCGCCACGGCATAGACGTGATAGCAGGGAATTTCGCCGGTCAACGGGAGGCCCGGGAGACCGGCTCGCCGAGCCGCCCGTGGTAAGGCCGTCCAGCTCCGCACCAGGTCCGTCATCGAGACCTCGACTCGGGAGCCCCGTCCGGATCGCGCCCGGGCGACCAGCGCGCCAGCGATCAAGAAGGCCGCGTGGAGCCCGCCTGCCAGATCGGCCACCTGGAGGCCGGGGATCGTTGGAACACCCTCGCGCAGCGGCATCAACGACAGCGCCCCACTGCGCGCCAGGTAGTTGAGGTCGTGGCCGGCGCGCCCCGCCATCGGTCCGCCCGACCCGTAGCCCGTGATCGCGCAGTACACCAGCCCGGGATTGATCGCCGCCAGCGCCGCGTACCCGATCTCCATCCGTTCCATCACGCCGGGACGGAACCCTTCGACGAGGACATCGGTGTCGAGGACCCGCCGCCGGAGGGCGTCGCGACCCGTTTCGGTGCGCAGGTCGAGCGTGAGCGGCTGCTTGCCACCGTGCAGTGCCTCGAAGTAGGCGTTGCCGCCGGGGAGCGCCCGGATGGGGTCGCCGGCAGGCGGCTCGACTTTCGTGACCTGGGCGCCCTGCGCCTGCAGCAGCTGGGTGCAGTAGCCGCCTGGTAAGAGCCGGGAGAGATCGAGAACCCGGACGCCGTCGAGCAACATCGCCTGCTAGGTTACTGACGTGCGCAATGCCGACGTCGCGGCGATGCTCAATCGGGTCGCCGACCTGCTCGAGATTCGGGGCGAGAACTTCTTCAAGATCCGCGCCTACCGCGAGGCGGTCCGCCAGCTGGACAACCTGACCACCGAGGTCGAGGACATGATCAAAGAAGGCCGGCTCAAGGACGTTCCCGGCATCGGCGAGGCGATCGAGAAGAAGATCGTCGAGTACGTCACAACGGGTCAGCTGGAGTTCCTCACGCGCCTCGAGGCCGAGGTGCCACCGGCCCTGCTGGAGATCACGCGGGTTCCGGGCCTGGGGCCGCGCACCGCTAAAGACATCTATGACGCGCTGGGCATTCTCAGCCTCGACGCGCTGGAAGACGCCGCCCGCACCCACCGGCTGCTGTCGGTGCGCGGCATCAAGGCGAAGACCGAGGAGAACATCCTCAAGGGCATCGCGATGCTGAAGCGGACCGAGGGCCGCATCTACTTCCCCGAAGCCTGGATCCTGGCCGACTCGCTGCTGACCACGCTACGCGCCCTGAAGGGCGTGGCGCGGGCGGAAATGGCCGGCAGTGCGCGGCGCGCGTGCGAAACGGTCGGCGACCTCGATCTGCTGGTCGCCGCCGACGACCCGGACGCACTGCATGCCGAGTTCGGCCGCCTGCCGCAGGTGAACGAGGTGATCGCCCAGGACGGCGGCACGACCACCGTCAGGGTCCGCTCCGGCATGCAGGTCGACCTGCGGGCGGTCAAGCCGGACAGTTTCGGTGCGGCCTGGGTGACGTTCACCGGTTCGCCCGCCCACAACCTCCAGCTGCGCGCCCGCGCCGAGCGGATGGGCAAAGCCATCGAGGGCGCGACCGAAGAGGACGTCTATGCCGCCCTTGGCTGCGCCTGGATCGCACCCGAGCTCCGCGAGGGACGCGGCGAGATCGAGCTTGCGGCAAGCGGCGCGCTGCCAAGGCTGGTGCAGAAGGCGGATCTGCGCGGCGATCTGCACACGCACAGCAACTGGAGCGACGGGCGTAACGAGATCGCGGAGATGGCGAGAGCCGCCAAGGAGCGCGGCTATGACTACATCGTGCTGACCGACCACACCCAGTCGCTACAGATCGCCCAGGGACTGACGCCCGAGCGCTTTCGGGCGCGCGCCGTCGAGATCGCGGCCGTCAATGCCCGACCGGGCCTGGCGCGGGTCCTGAACGGGGCCGAGGTCGATATCCTGCCGGACGGCAGCCTCGACCTCCCCGACGAAACGCTGGCCTCCCTCGACCTGGTGGTCGCCTCGGTCCATGTCGCGCAGGACCAGCCCAAAGATGTCATCACACAGCGGGTCCTGGCCGCGCTACGATCGCCGCACGTGGACGTCTACGCCCACCCGACCTCCCGACGTCTCGATCGCCGCGGTGAGACCAGCCTCGACGTGGAGGCGGTGATCGCGGAAGCCGTCAAGACCGGAACGGCCCTGGAAATCAACAACAGCCCGTTTCGCCTCGATCTCAACGACACCTGGGCCCGTAAGGCCCAGGAGGCCGGCGCCCTGCTGGCAATCGACAACGACGCCCATTACCCCGCCGAGTACGACTACGTCCGGTATGGGTTGGCCATCGGACGCAGGGCCGGCCTGACGCCTGAGAAGGTCCTAAATACCCGGAACCCCGAGGGCGTACTGGCCTTTTGCCGTGAAAAAGCAGCAAGAGCCGTCGCGAATTTACGTTGAACCTGATAACGCCGATATAATCAAGAGCAGAAGGAGACTCGCCGGAATGCTTCAGGAGCTCGTGATCAAGGTGCCAGCCCCCTTCGTGGGAAGGACGGACATCGGCTTCTCCACCCGCTATCCCGCCCAGCCGGCCCAGGCCCCGCTCAAGGATGTCCCTTTCTTCATCGAAGGCCCTCCCGGTCCCATGCGCCGCCTGCAATCCCGATTGGAGCTCTTTCGTCAGAAGCGGACCCTGATTCCGGACGCACCGGGTGAGGCTTATAGCTGGACCGACCTGATTCCCCTCAATGACGAGCTGTTTATCCTCGCCTTCCGCGACGAGAGTCTGACGGATGCCCCCGATGACGCGGACTCGGAGTCCCGCTACATCGTCAACCTGGTGCGGCCGCTCGTCTTTCCCTTTCTAAAAGACTGCGTGCGGATCGGCGAGCTCGCGCTCCGCGACAACATCGTGCTCGCGGTCCTCGACAACAGCCGCGTCATGGCCGAGCTCGAACTTCACCGCGCGCAGATCGTGCCGCGCAACGGCTCGATCGTCCTCGGCGAGCTGGATCGCGAGAGCTAGGATCTAGCCTCGGCAGGAACGCGGGTGCTGGTGCTCCCAGGCGTCAATTTCGTAGACGATGGAGAACATCAGGCCGTCCGTCCCGTAGAGTCCGCGTGAGCTTCGGAGGCCGAGGCCCCCAATCAGCAGTTTGAAGGTCTCGGGACCGATCAGGAAGTCGTCACGGTGAATTGGATGAGGCACGCCACCGGCTTACTCGTAAAGTCGTACGTCCCCGGCCGTACTGGCCCGCCACCCCGGCCCTGCAGCGAGTGGAGCTGGGTCGGAATCGTAAATGAAATATGGAAGTGGCCGGTAGTGTCGGTCGGCACGTTCGGAATATCGACCGCACCGACCGTGCCGGTTTCGGCGCCGCCCTCGCCTTCGAAGACGAGGTAGGTGGGCTCGCCCGGGTTCCGGCACCCGGTTCCGTCGAGGGTCACTGTTGCGCCGACCGGGGCCCGCCCCGGCGTCACCGTCAGCGTCGCGCTTACGCCGGGGGTCGCCGTTGCCGATGGGCCGCTGGGAGTCAGCGCTGCCGATGGGCTGACTGGGGTCATGGGAGCAGCGGCCGTACCGCACCCGGCCAGAACGACGGCGCAAAGGACGACGCCCAGCGGCTTCACCGAGGACTGAACGAGGCCGCCCGGCGCGAGGTTACGCCCGTGCCTAGGGCGAGGTCGAAGGTTTCGCTGTGGCGCTCGGTGACGGTGAGGTCGTCGCCGTGGGGGACGGGCAGGGCGTCGCCGAGGCGTTGGCGATCGCGGTCCCCGATGGGCTGGCCGATGACGATGGTGTCGGCGTCGGGCTGGGCTTCGCCGTCGCTGAGCCGGACGGCGTCGGCGTCGCAGCCGCGACGCAGAAGCTGGGAGCGGGCGTGGGCGCCAGCAAGGTCAGGTTGGTGGGCGAGGCCGTCTTGTTGCCGCCCTCGAGCAACAACGCGGCCGGCACCACGAACAGCCCAAGGATGACCGTCACCACGAAGGCAAGCGCACCCCATTCATGGAGCCAGAAGGCCCGCGACGAGTTACGGATCAGGGCTCTTCGTCCGTCTCCGGTTGGGGTTTGTTGCGCGTATTAAGGATGCGCACGAAGTCCTGCGCCCGCGCTAGCGCCTTCCACCGCTCGGGGAAAAAGTCCTGGGCCACGACCTGTTTCGAGGGCAGCTGAAAGACGGTGACGCACCACTTGTTCAGCGTGTGCGACACCTCGACCTCGAAGTCGCCCTCGGTATTCAAGTACCGAACGACCCGGTCCTCGTCGGATCTGCGTCTCCCTGAAACTGCCATCTTCGGACCCAAAACCGTAGCTAAAGCCTTTCAACAGACCCCTCATTATAGGCCCGGTCGCGCCCGTTCTCCTAGCGCCTAGGAGGGGGGTTTCAGGCCGTCCAGGGTCTCCAGGTAGCGCATCAGCTCGTCCCGCAGCCCCGGACGCTCCAGGGCAAAGGCAATCGAGGTCTTCAGGA
>VBEQ01000025.1 GCA_005881235.1 Chloroflexota bacterium
CACATCACCACGCTCGACGAGGTCAAAGCCCGGATCGTGCGCGACATCGTCGACCAGCAGGCGATCACCACCTTCGGCCACGGTGCGCCGGTCATGGTGCAGACGATGACCCGGACGATGCCGGGGTGGAACCGGTGGAACGCGACCCACATGATCACGATCTTCGCCTTCGACTTCAGTCACGAGGATCCCGCGCTCGATACGGTGACCTACGCGGAGACGCCCTCGCCGCTGGCCGGCTACCGGGGTCCGGACTTCCAGACGATATCCGTCAAGGCCCTCTGGGTGGCGATGCAGGCCTATCTGCGCGAGTTTCCGCAGGACCCGATGAACGTCATCAGCTAAGGGGCCCCGCTCCGGCGTGGAAAAGCGGGGAGACAATTTGACGCACCGCTCCGCTCCGCATAATGGAGCCATGGCGCAGGCCGCCGACCACGCGAGCGACGCCGTCTCGATGGAGGCGTTGATCCGGCACCAGTTGGTGCTGCTCGGCGAGGATCCCTCGCGCGAAGGGCTTCGCGACACCCCCGAGCGGGTCAAGGAAAGCCTCGAGTTCTTAACCCGTGGCTACCGGATGACGCTGGAGGATGTCTTCGGCGGCGCCACCTTCACCGAAACCTACAAGGACATGATCGTCGTCAAGGACATCGAGATGTACTCCCTCTGCGAGCATCATTTGCTGCCGTTTTACGGCCGCGTCCACATCGGCTACATCCCCAAGGGGCGGCTGGTCGGTCTCAGCAAAATGCCCCGGCTGGTGGAGCTCTACAGCCGGCGGCTGCAGGTCCAGGAGCGAATGACGCGCCAGATCGCCGAGTGCCTGCAGAAATACCTGGAACCCGTGGGGGTGGGGGTGGTGATCGAGGCCGACCACCTGTGCATGAAGATGCGCGGCGTGGAGAAGCAGAACAGCCGGGTCTTCACGAGCTGCGTGCTGGGCATCTTCCAGACGGACCCCAAGACCCGCGCCGAGTTCATGGGCCTGATCAAGGGCGTCCCCAACCTCTAATACGGGGACGTGCCCCAGTTCTTCGTCGGCACGTCGGGGTTTTCCTATTCGAGTTGGCGTGGGCGGTTCTATCCACGCCGCATCAAGTCGGCGGAGATGCTGAGCTACTACGCGCAGTACCTCCCAACGGTCGAGGTCAATACCACCTTCTATCGGACGCAGCCGGAGGGCGTCATCGCCGGCTGGGTCGCAAGCGTCCCGCCGGACTTCCGCTTCGCGGTCAAGGCCCACCGGCGCATCACGCACAACCGCCGCATGCCCAACCTGGAGGAGGCGGTCCGGGTGCTGGCGGAGGAGGCCGCGGCCTTTGGCGATCGCTTGGGCCCCGTCCTCTTTCAGCTGCCCCCGACCGCGCCCTTCGATGAGGGCCGGATCGAACGGATCGTGGCCCTGCTCCCCTCCCACTGGCGCGTCGCCTTCCAGTTCCGCCACCGCTCCTGGCACACACCGGAGGTGTCCGCCCTGCTGGAGCGCCTCGGGGCCTCGCTCGTCCACGGCGATGGGGAGAAGGAGCCCGGGCCGGTCGGGCGCGGTGCGTTCATCTACCTGCGGCTGCGCCGCGACACCTACTCCCCACAGCGGCGCGCCGCCTGGGTGCGGCGGATTGCCGGTTTCCTTGCGGGTGGCCGTGACGTCTACGCCTACTTCAAGCACGAATCGCTGGGGCCGCTGTACGCGCAGCGGCTGGAGACGGCAATCCGAACATCTTTTCGGCGTCCCGCCGTATAATCCGGGCAACCCAGCGAAAAGGAGATCAGTGGAATGGCCCGGTCCATGTGGCGGGGCGCGATCAGCTTCGGGATGGTGGCGATCCCGGTCCGCATGTACCTCGCCACCGAGGCGCACAGCGCCGTGTCCTTCCGACAGCTGTGTCCCCATTGCCAGCTTCCGATCAAACAGCAGCGGCATTGCCCGACTGATGACCACGTGGTCGCGTTCAACGAGGTGCTGAAGGGCTACGAGGTCGGAAAGAATCAGTTCGTCCTGATCGACGAGGAAGATCTCGACAAGCTTCCGCTCAAGACCACCAGGACGATCGACATCGTCGAGTTCGTCGAGCGTGACGAGGTGCCGCTTGGCCTTTACATCAAATCCGCCTACTACCTGGAGCCCGAGGATGTGGGGGTCAAACCCTTCTACCTGCTCAAGCGCGCCCTCGAAGACACGAACAAGGTGGCCGTCGCGAAGATCGCATTGCGCGACCGCGAGCATCTCTCCCTGATCCAGGTCGAGGGCAATACGCTCCTCTGCAACACCCTAAATTGGCCGGACGAGATCCGATCCACCGAGGAACTGAACCTCCCGCAGAACGTCAAGATCAGCGACAAAGAGGTCAAGATGGCGACCTCGCTGATCGATAACCTGACGGACACGTTCCAGCCGGAGCGCTACACCGATGACTACAAGGCCGCCTTCCAGCAGATCGTCGATCAAAAGATGAAGGGCCTCAAGGTGGTAGCCCCGGCGGCCGCGCAGGAGCCCCGCGTCATGGATCTGATGGCTGCGCTGAAAGCATCGGTGGAGGCGACCAAGCAAGGGAAGAAGAAGCCGGCCGAGAAGCCCGCCGCCAGTCGTGCGGCCAAGGTCAAGGTGGCGGCCAAAACCTCAGCGGCCCGTCCCGCTGCGCGACGTCGCACGGCCTGACCTGGCGTAGTACAGTCCGGTAGAGTGCCGGCGCGGTCCCAAACGGTTGAGCTCGACCTGCCTTTCCAGCGCGCCCTGCCGGATCGGTTGCGCCCGATGCTCCCCATGCCGGCCGCCGGGCCGTTCGACTCTGAGGACTACGCCTTCGAAGTGTCCTGGGATGGTGTTCGGGCGCTGGCGTCCATCGATGGCGGGCAGGTTCGACTCTGGGGCCGCGACCTCCGCGACCTCACCGACCGCTATCCAGAAGTTCAGGCGCTCGCCGCGCTGGCGCCCCCGGAAACGATCGTCGACGGCGAGCTGATCGTGACCGACGCCGACGGTCGCCCCGACGGTGTTGCGCTCGAGGCGCGTCAGCAGGCGCTGCGTCCCGAAACCGTCGCCCGCGCGGCCGCGGCGCACCCGGCAACGTATGTCGTGTACGACCTGCTCTACATGCGTGGCAAATCGCTCATGAAGGAACCATTGGTCCGTCGCCGGCCGAAGGTGTATCAGTCGATTGCCTCGAGCGGACGCATCTATGTGGTCGAACCCGTGGCGAAGGACGGCCTCGCCTTCTTCGAGGCGGCCAAAGAGAACGGGCTGGGCGGCGTGGTCGCGAAGCGCTTCGACAGTCCCTACCGGGCTGGTCAGCGCCACCCGGACTGGCTGCTGATCGAGGCCGCCCGACGGCAGGACTTTGCCGTCGTCGGCTTCATTCCGGAGTCGGGTGACCGGATGCTGGAGGCACTGATCGTGGCCGCCTACGACGGCCGGCACTTCCAGCCGGCGGGCCGGGTCGTAGGTGGCTTCGATACGGTCGCGTCGCGGCGGATGCGAAAGATGCTCGACGGCCTCCCCAACGCCCCGCGCCCCGATGACCCTCGCTGGTCGGATGATCGGATCTGCTGGATCGAGCCTCGCATCGTCGTCGCCGTCAAGTTCAGTGAATGGGACCGCAACGGCCAGTTGCGATTCCCGATCTTCAGTGGGCTGCGGCCTGAGGTCTCCCCGCAGGAGTGCGTCCGGACCGTCATGGTCGAGCCGCCGGAACCGGCCCGGCCCCGCCGGGTCGACATCCAGCTGCCGCGCCTGCTCATCTGAGTAGCCCGTACAGTAGGAGCGTGCCGATCGCGGACCGGGTCGCCGTCCGCCTGCGCGTCAACGGCGAAGAGGTGGCAGTCATGGTGCCGCCCTACAAAACGTTGCTGGAAGTCCTGCGCGAAGACCTGGGACTGACGGGCACCAAGCACGGCTGCGAGCTGGGTGAGTGCTCGACCTGTGGGGTGCTCGTCGACGGCCGGCCGTACCTGTCCTGCCTGGCCATGCCGCTCGACCTCGAGGGACGCGAGATCACGACGGTCGAAGGAATGGCGGACGGGAGCGAGCCGGATCCTCTCCAGGTCGCGTTTGCCGAGTTGGGGGCCGCGCAGTGTGGCTATTGCACGCCGGCGATGCTGCTCACCGCGAGGGCGCTGCTCGACCATGACCCGCACCCAACGCGCGATGCGATCAAGGAGGCGCTTTCCGGCGTGCTCTGCCGCTGTACCGGTTACCTCAAGATCTTCGAGGCCGTCGAGCTGGCGGCGTCGAGAGGCAGGCGGCATGGCTGACGAGCTCGCTATCGTCGGCAAGTCGTTGACCAAGCCCGACGCTTTCGCCAAAGTGAGCGGGCAAACCCGGTTTGCCGATGACCTCGCGCTGCCCCGGATGCTCTTCGGGCGCATCCTCCGCAGCCCGCACCCACACGCGCGTATCGTGCGCGTGGACACCAGCCGGGCTCGCGCGCTGCCCGGTGTGCTGGCGGTCCTGACCGGCGACGACCTCCCCATCAAGTTCGGCATCCTGCCGGTGAGCCAGGACGAGGAGGCGCTCGCGCGCGAAAAGGTCCGCTATGTCGGCGATCCGATTGCGGCGGTCGCGGCCACCGACGAGTGGATAGCCGATGAGGCGCTCGAGCTGATCGAGGCGCAATTTACCGAACTTCGCCCCATCATGTCGATCGAGCAGGCGATTGCCGCCGATGCTGAACCCATCCACGGCACGTCGAATGTGCACAAGGCGGTGGCGCTGGAGTTCGGCGACACCGATGCCGCCATGCTCGCGGCACAACATGTCCGCGAGGATGTCGTCTTCTTCGAAGGCAACACGCATCTGCCGATGGAGCAGCACGCGGCCGTCGCCCAATACGGGGCGGACGGCAAGCTGACGCTCTGGACGTCATCGCAAACGCCGCATTACGTGCACCGCGCCCTGGGCAAGGTGCTCGAGCTGCCGATGAGCCGTATCCGCGTGATCGCGACGCCCAACGGAGGCGGCTTCGGCGGCAAAAGCGACATCTTTTCGCACGAGCTGGTGGCCGCCAGGCTCGCCATGGTCACCCGGCGGCCGGTGAAGATCACGCTCACGCGCGAAGAGGTCTTCTACGCGCACCGCGGGCGTCACCCCGTGCTGATGAAGGTCAAGACGGGGCTGACGAAAGACGGCCGCATCACGGCGATGCAGTTTCGCAGCTTCCTCGATGGCGGCGGCTATGGGAGCTACGGCGTGGCCAGTACCTACTACACCGGCGCCCTCCAGGCGACCACCTACGCGATCCCCCGCTATCGATTCGAAGCTGTGCGGGTGTTCACCAACAAGCCGCCCTGTGGGCCCAAGCGAGGCCACGGCACCCCGCAGCCTCGCTTCGCCCTGGAGACGCACTTCGACAAGGTCGCGGAAGAGCTCGGTCTCGATCCGGTCGAGCTGCGGCTGCGCAACCTGCCTCGTCCCGACTCGCGCACGGTCAACTGGCTGCGCATCACAAGCTGCGGCCTGGAGGCATGCATTAATAAGGTTGTCGAAGGTTCGGGATTCCTCGAGCGCCGCCGCTCCATGCCACGCGGTCGCGGCCTCGGCTTTGCCGTCAGCTCCTACCTGAGCGGGGCCGGCACCGCCATCTACTGGAACGACATGCCGCACTCCGAGGTGCAGCTCAAGCTGGACCGCAATGGTGGCGTCGCCCTGCTCTGCGGCGCGATCGACATCGGCCAGGGGTCGGACCACATCCTGGCCGCGATCGTCGCCGAGGTCCTCGGCGTCGCGCTGGAGGACATCCAGCTCACCACCGCCGATACCGACCTGACGCCGATCGACCTGGGGAGCTACTCGTCGCGGGTCACCTTCATGGCCGGCAACGCGGCGAAGGCGGCCGCCGAGAAGGTGCGAGGCCAGCTCTTCGAGGCGGTGGCGAGGGCGCTGCCCTGCGATGTGGACGACCTGCTTGCGCGCGATCGGCGGATCGTTCGCCGCAACCAACCAGCGGAGGGCGTGTCCTTCGCGCAGGCGGTCCAGCTCGCCGAGGCAGCGGGCGGGGTGGTCACCGCCACCGGCAGCTACACGCCGCCCAAGCTGGCCGGCCCCTATAAGGGATCGGGCGTCGGTCCCAGCCCGGCGTACTCCTTCTCTGCGGCGGTCGTCGAAGTCGACTGCGATGTCAGGACCGGCGAGGTCCGCGTACCCGAGGTGTGGATCGCCCACGATATCGGGCGCGCCATCAACCCGGTGCTGGTCGAAGGCCAGGTCGAGGGAAGCGTCTACATGGCGCTGGGGGAGGCGCTCATGGAGGAGCAGACGTTCCGCCTCGGGTTGCACAAGTTCCCCTCGTTGCTGGAGTACAAGAGCCCGACCGCGCTCGAGGCGCCCGTGATGCACACCTACCTGGTCGAGACGATCGATCGCGAAGGACCGTTCGGGGCCAAGGAGGCGGGACAGGGTCCGCTGCTGCCGGTCATCCCGGCGGTGGCGAACGCCGTCTACAACGCGCTCGGCGTCCGCATCGACGAGATCCCGATCACGCCCGACAAGGTTCTCAAAGCCATGAGTGACAGGAGCAAGCGGGTGGGGCCGGCGTCGACACCCGCCTTCGAATTCCCGCCGCTGATCAAGGCCGATGTCCCCGAGGAGTGGAAGGGCAAGTAGGTGCTGCGCCTGCCACGACTCGACTACCTCCGTCCGCGATCCGTCGGGGAGGCGACCGAACTGGCGGCCAAGCACCCGGGCGCCATGTTCATCGCCGGTGGAACGGACCTCGTGCCTAATCTGAAGCGTCGCCAGTTCAACGCGACGACGCTGATCAGCCTGAACGCACTGCCAGACGGCCGCTTGGTCGAGGGCGACATTCATCACGGTGTCACGATCGGCGCCAGGGTGACCCTTGATGAGCTCGCTCGTCACGAGATGTTGGGCAGCCCGTTTCGGGCGCTGGCACAGGCCTGCGGGTCGGTCTCGACGCCTCAGGTGCGCTACATGGGCACTCTGGGGGGCAACCTGCTGGTCGATCCTCGCTGCAACTACTACAACCAGACCTATTCCTGGCGAAAGGCCGTCGGCTTCTGTTTGAAGAAGGACGGCGATATTTGCCTGGTGGCACGCAGCTCGCCCCGCTGCTGGGCGGTGTCATCGTCGGACAGCGCGCCGGCGGCACTGGCCCTCAATGCCGAGGTCACGCTCCAGGGTGTGGAGGGTACGCGCCGCATGGCGGCGGCGGCGCTCTACCGAGATGACGGCATCGACTACACCAGCAAGCGGCCGGACGAGGTGATTACGACGATCCACCTCCCGGCCGTGGAGGGACGGATGACGAGCGCCTACTGGAAGCTCCGCCGCCGGCCGGCCTTTGACTTTCCCATCCTCGGCGTGGCGGTCGCGATCACCTGGGACGGCGGCGCGGTGCGCGAGGCTCGTGCTGCGCTGGGCGCCGTCGCGTCGCACCCGGTCGATATCACCTCGTTCCTTGCGCCGCTTGAGGGCGCCCGCCCGACCGAGGACCTGATCGCGGAGGTCGCCGAGGCTGCTGACAAGCCCTCTCGACCGCTCGACAATACGGACCTCAGCCATTACTGGCGGAAGAGGATGACGAAGGTCTACATCGAGCGGGCGCTGCGAGACGCTTGCGGACTCGAGCCGCTTGGTGGGAGATTGACCGCACAGGTCCGCGCCGGCGCCGGGTAACCCTCCGTCCAGTCCGTCAGTGATGGGGGGTCTTTGCGTTATAGAGAGTGCAATGAAGAAGTTCATCATCCCGTTGGTCGCCGTGGCTTTTCTCACGGCGGCATGCGGAACGGCGTCCGGCTCAACCGGTTCGGCGGGCGCGAGCCAGGCCGCGATCGGTAGCGACCGAGTCCAGGTCAAAGCCGCCAATGCTGCCTCCAACGTGTCGGACGTCGCGAGCCGCCAGCAGGCTTCAGGCAATCGGGCCGCCACCGAGGCGGTCACGGCACCCGCGATCGCGCAAACCGTCCCGCCAGCCGCAGTAGCCTTGCCGCCCGGCGGCCCGACGGGCTGTGGTTCGGATGCGGGGTTCGGCAAAGCGCGGCCGATGTGCCCGCCGGAGTAGGCCAGCACAACCGTAGGTTAAAAAAGAGGGCGCCACTTCGGCGCCCTCTCTTTTTGGCTTCGGCGTTACTTCGAAGGTACAGCGAGAGCGGCGGTATAGGCGTTTTGGTCGTTGAGCGTTGCGCCTGAGGTGTTCGTGCCACCGCAAACGGAGGGAGGCAAGGTGACGTTGCCGGCGCTGTCCGCGCAGGCGAACAGGTCGGGATCGCGGGTATCTGACCAGAATGGATAGGCGGTATCCACGGCCGTCAGGCCCGTGTAATCGCCCCAGAACGCGCTAAACCCGTTGCTCTCGGGGAACTGGGTTGGCACCGGCATCGATCCGCTGCTGGCGCGGCTCACACCGAAGCTGGTCCCATTCGCGTTGCCCGTTCCCGAAAGACTGAAGTCCGAGAACCCCGTCAGCTCGTCGGTGCCGTACTGCCGGTCGTAGTACGAGGTGGCCAACTTTCCGTTCTTCGTGAAGGCGATCCACTGCCACCACTGGTCGGTCGTTGCCTGACCGGCATCGGGGTTGACGCTGGTGAGCTCCCGCGGATCAGTTGTTGTCCCGGTAAAGCTCACGCCGCCGTCGTTGGAGACGCTGATCAGGATGTCATTGTTGCAGGCTCCAACCGTCTTGACGCCGGTGTAGAGATCCTGGCCCGTGGTGGGGCTGGTGCCGGTCGGTGTGCAACCATTCGATTCCTTTGAATGTTGGTTGATGTAGGAACCGAAGGTGACGACGACCTGCATCGGGTTCGTCGGATTGACGGCGCCAGACCCGTAGTTGGTGGCCCGGAAGATGGAATTCGCCGTCGCATTCTTCTCCGGCACGCATGCGCGTCCGACGTCGTGCCCCTGTTGGTAGGTGGCGCAATCGGGCAGGTCGTAGTAGTCGCTCACCTTGACCAGGCTGGTGAAGGTCAGGCCACCGTCGAGCGACCGAGCCATGAGGATCTGGTTGCGATTATCGGGCCCGCTGACGGTCTCGGCGTTGTTGAAGTTGTTGAAGATCACGTAGAGCACGCCGTCGGATCCAACGAACGGCTGCGAGAACTGGTTCTCATTACAGCTCGGTGAAGTGCCGATCCCGTAGGTATTGGGGCAGAGCGGGCTGTTGATGCTGACCAGGTGCCGGGCGCTGAAGTGCTGCCCGTAGTCCGATGAGTAGGCCTCGTAGATGAAGGCCGTCCCGCTCGGGGCAAATTCGGTCCAGGTGACGTAGATGCGGTCTTGGAACGGGGTGCAGCTGGCTCCGGGCGTCGCGACCGAGGTCCCACTCGCGCAGGCGGTCGGGTTGTTGTCGATTCCCATGAACTGTTTGTCCTCGAGCGGGAGGAACGTTGTCTGGCGACCGGTTTGGAAGACCGGCCGGCCCGGGAAGTTGTAAGAGGCGCCGTTGTTCTGCGTCGACCGGAAGACGAAGAACCCGCTTGCCCGATCCGGATCACCCGCCGTGCCCGGGCCGCGCTTGAACAGCTGGCAGGACAGATACGCGTTGCCCTTGCTATCCCAGCCGACGGACGTGTCACCGCCCGCCTGCCAGTACTCGCGTGGGAACGTGTTGCCTGTGCTGACTGGGTTGCGGGTGAAGTTGTTGGGCGTCGTGGCGTCGTTCCAGGTGCGACCCTTGTCGAGGCTGTAGGAAACGCCGCAGGTGCCGTCGCCGCGGCGATAGTCGTTGTAGCTGGCGATGATGTGATTGGGCTGGTTCGGGTCGGCGGCGATCGACTCTTCGTTCTGCGCCTGCCCTCGGCCCTGGAGGTCGGGATCGGTGAGGTTCAGGCAGTTCTGGTTGACCTTGATATTCGACGATTGATTGGTCGGACAGCTGTCACTGCCGCGCGTAAAGTAGCTGGTTGGCTTGGAGCCCTCTCCGTTGGATTTGGAGTCGAACTCCGTCGCAGCGAATCCGGAGAGCAGCCGGCTCTGGATGTCGTTTAGCTCATCATCGATTCCGGGGACGGTCGCCTGGGCGGTATTGGTGATCGCCGGTTGAAAGAGCAAGACACTGGCAACACCGAGGGGCGCAAGCAAGCGGACTAATCGAAGCTTCATCCTTTCCTCCTGGTGAACATGGAGAAGACGACAGCATTGGACCGCCGTGCCGGGGCTTCTGGCTTGTTCCCTCCCCAAGGAAAGCTAACGCGTGGTTAAAGCCCTGTAAATCTGGACCGCTCCATAGTGACCTTGCGATACAGGCGGTGTCAAGGCCCCGTGGTTATCCCGTCTGGTGGGACTCACGTAAGCTGGGGGGCGTGGCGCTCGCCGACGGCGTGGGGGTGGGTTGAGGCTCTGTACCTATTCGGTCGAGCCGGGTGCGCCACGGCTGGGGGCGGAGTGCGGCGAGGCGGTCCTCGACCTGGCCCGCTACTCGCACCTGCACGATGGCCTGCGGCTGCCGGCGGACATGCTCGGACTGATCGACGCCGGTCCCGACGCCTGGCGACACGCCACCCAACTCTGCGCTCGCTTTGCGGCCGAGCTGCCCACCCATGACCTGGCGCAGGACGCCGAGGCGGGGCTGGCTTATCCCGCCGACCACGTGCAGCGCCATGCACCGATTGTCCGGCCGCGCAAGGACGTCATCGGTCTGGGCCAGAACTATTCCGCCCACGCCAAGGAGCTGAACAACCCGGTGCCGCCGGCGCCGATCTACTTCACCAAGCCGCCTACTGCCGTCATCGGTCCGGACGAGCCGATCCCCTACCCGCAGGGGCTGACCAGGCGCTTCGACTGGGAGGTCGAGTTAGGGGTGATTATCGGGTTGGGCGGCCGGAACATCGAGCAGGCGCGCGCGCTCGACCATGTCTTTGGCTACACCGTCTTCAATGACGTGTCGGCGCGCGACCTCCAATTCCGTACCTCCCAGTGGTTCAAGGGGAAGAGCCTCGACGGGACCTGCCCGATGGGCCCGGTGATCGTCACCGCGGACGAGATCGTCGACCCGCAGGCGCTCCGCCTGACGCTGACGGTCAACGGCACCCGCAAGCAGGACGGCCACACGCGCGACATGGTCTTCTCGGTCGCCCAGATCATCGCCGACCTCTCCGCGGGCATGACCCTGGAGGCGGGCGACGCGATCTCGACCGGCACTCCGGAAGGCGTCGGCGACGGCCGAACCCCGCCTGAGTACCTGAAGCCCGGCGACCTCGTCGAGGCTGAGGTGGAGCGGATCGGCGTGCTGAGGAACCCGGTGCGCTAGGGCTGAAGCTTCCAGTGCTCCAGCGTGTCGATCGCGGCGTAGGCGGTCAGGTCGTATTGCACCGGCGTGATCGACACGTACCCCTCGCTGACCATCTTCGTGTCGGCGTGCTCCTCCGGCTCCTGGATCTTGAAGGTCCCATCCAGCCAGTAGTAGGTCTGGTTGCGGGGGTCGGTGCGCTTTTCGAAACGCTCCTCGACGCGTGAGTCCCCCTGCCGTGTGATGGCGACGCCCTTGATCTTGTCTTCCGGAATGTTCGGCACGTTGACGTTCAACAGGGTCTTGTCAGGCAACCCTTTGGCGATCACGGCGAGCGCCAGCTTGCGCGTGAACCGCGCCGCGTACGTGAAATCGGGGTGGGTGAAGGTGGCAAGCGACACCGCGATCGACGGGATCCCGAGGATGCGGGCCTCGGTCGCCGCGCTGACGGTGCCGGAATAAATGACGTTGGTGCCGGTATTCGAGCCCAGGTTGATGCCGGAGACGACCAGGTCGGGCGGGCGCGGCAGGATCGCCTTAACCGCGATCTTCACGCAGTCGGCCGGCATGC
>VBEQ01000026.1 GCA_005881235.1 Chloroflexota bacterium
GACTGACTTGTCTGCTAGTTATAACGATACCCGGATTCTCGCAAGACTTTCGCACTCGAACTGCGGGACGGCCCGCCTGCTGAGACGTTAGGGAGTTACCACTCCGCGGGTATGCCTAAACAATCGTTCTCGGAAGCATAGCGCAAATTCGGCTTGAATACGCGCCAGACTCTAATAATCCCTTAGCGTGGCGACTGCCGATTGCCGCTATTCTTGCGGGGCTGCGCTGACCTCGGCGTAGACGGGCGCGCGCTCACTCTCCGGCACCCGCTCGATCTCGCCCGGATAATCGGACACGTCTCCAGCCTCGGGGCGGCCACCCTCGGCGGGTTCCTCGGCCTGCTTGAGCGAGAGACTGATCCGCCGCCGGCTCCGATCCGCCTGCAACACGCGGACCCGTAGTTTCTGGCCGACCTGGACCACATCTTCGGTGTGTTCGACGTGCTCCCAGGCGAGCTCCGAGATGTGCAACAGACCCTCGATGCCGTCGCCGATCTGGAGAAAGGCCCCGTACTTCTTGATCTTCGTCACCTCGCCTTCCACGATGGCGCCGGGCGGAAACCGCTTCTCGATGTGATCCCAGGGGTCCTGACCGAGCTGCCGCAGGCTGAGGGAAATGCGCGACGTATCCGGATCCAGCTTGATGACCTTGACCCGGATGTCCTGGCCGACCTGGAGGACGTCGGCGACATTCGCCACCCGGTCCCAGGAGAGCTCGGAGATATGGATCAGGCCGTCGGCGGCGCCCAGATTGACGAAGGCGCCGTAAGTGGTCAGGCCCGACACCTTGCCCTCGATCTCGTCGCCGACCTTGAGTTTTTCGAACAGCTCACCACGCTGGCGGGCGCGGTCCTCGTCGAAGGCGGCTTTCTGGCTGACGATCAGCCGGTTGCGCTTGCGGTTGACCTCGAGGATCTTGACGCCGATCCGCTGCCCGACCAGCTCCTGCAGGTTCGCGCTGTAGGTGCGGGAGACCTGAGAGGTGGGCAAGAAGCCGCGCAGGCCCAGGATGTTCACGATCAGCCCGCCCTTATTCTGCTCGCGCACCTCGGCATCCATCATCTCGCCGGACACCTGCTGCTCCTGCGCCTTGACCCAGACCGACTCCGCGCGCGCCCGACGCAACGAGAGGACGACGTTACCGTCCTCATTCTCAGGCTGGAGGACGAAGACCTTGATCCGGTCACCCGAATGAAGGTCGGGGGTCCCGGCCTCGCGGGTGCCCAGCTCCCGGCTGGAGATTACCCCTTCGGATTTCGAGCCGACATCGACCAGGACCTCATCGGGATCGACCCGGACGACGACGCCGTCGATGATGTCGCCGTGGGCTATGCGCTTGCTAGAAGCTTCCTCCTGGTTGAGGAACTCCTCCATCGTCGCTGCGCTTCCGTTCTGCGAGTCGGACGAGTCCTGAGAAAGCTCGAAATCAGACAATCCAGTAGGCCACCACCTTGTGTTATTGGAACTCGTTGGTCGTCAGGTTGTTAGCAGGGGCGCGAGTCACCGTGAAGTATAGCAAGCTGCGTTTGTCATCATTCCCGAAAAACGAGTTCCAACGTAGACGACGATGCCGATACTTGCATAAACTAAAACTGTCATGCTGCACTGGCGGCGCGACCGGACGGCATTCGCGATTTCCGGTGGTGGGGCACGCGGAGCCGCCCAGGTTGGCATGCTGCGGGCCCTCATCGAGCGCGGCATCACGCCGGATCTGATCGTTGGCGTCTCGATTGGCGCCTGGAATGGTGCCTGGATCGCCTATCGGCCTCAGCTCGACTGGGTGAGGCAGCTGGAGCAGGTCTGGCGCCAGGTCAGCCGCCGGACGCTGGACATGGTCTGGTGGCGGGCCGCCCGGAACATGGTGCGCCGCAGGCCCTCCCTTTACGAAGGCGGCGGCCTTTCCCGATTCGTCGCCCGCCACCTCCAGGTGAACGACTTCGAGGACCTCGCGGTCCCGCTTCACACGGTGGCGATCGACCTGACAATGGGGACTAAGGCTGTTTTCTCGCACGGCGCGCTCGCGCCCGCCGTGCTGGCCTCCTCCGCCATCCCCGGCGTCTTCCCGCCAGTCGTCATCGATGGGCGGCAGCACGTCGACGGCGGCCTGGTCGATCCGACCGGGCTGGACACCGCCATCGAATTGGGGGCGCGGCGCGTCTACGTGCTGGACTCGGGCTATGCCGGCCGGCTACCGGCCCCGCTGGGGTCGATGAACGCGATCGTCGATCACACCTTCCAGATCGCTGCGCAGCACCGCACCCGCTGGACGATCCAGCAGATGGGCCGCTCGGTGGAAATCATCCACCTGCGCCCGGATGCCGGATTCCTGCGCCATTCGATGGACTTCCGTGCGACGGACTTCTACCTGAGCGAAGGCTATCGCTTCGCCTGCGAGGTGCTCGACACGCGACGCAAGCGCCGCCGGGCTCCCGAACTGGCGCCGATCGCAGCGCCTGTCTACCACTAGCGCCGTTACGGTCTGATTTCGATCGTTACCGGAGGGATGTTTCCCGCTGGCGGCAACAGCGATGCGGATGTGGCGGCGCATGTCTCTAAGACGCGGGCCGGCTCGAAAAGTTCGGGAGCTCGTCTCTGACGGTTAGCGCGAGACGCGGAAGCTGAAGTCGAACGCCTTAACCGACTGGGTCAGCTGGCTGACCGAGATGTAGTCGACGCCGGCCAGCGCATAGGCGCGGGCGTTATCGAGGCCGACCTTGCCGGTGACCTCGACCTTGGCCCGACCCTGCACCAGCGCGATCGCCTGGCGCACCTGTCCGGGCGGGAAATTCTCGAGCAGCAGCACGTTGACTTTTGCCGTTAGCGCCTGGTCGAGCTCCTGCATGTTCGTGACGGTCAGTTCGATGCGCTTACCCTGGTGAGCTTTGCGCAGCTGGCGGACGATGTTCGGCACCCCCTCGCTCAGTGCCAGGTGCGACTCGGTGACGATCAGACGGTCGGCCAACCCCTTCTGCAGGCTGACGCCACCGCCCACCTCGACGGCGTACTTCTCGAGGAAGCGCAGCCCCGGCGTGGTGCGGCGGGTATCGAGGATGCGGGTCTTGGTGCCCTTCACCGCGTTGGCGAACTTGGCGGTCTGGCTCGCGATCCCCGACAGGTGCTGCAAGAAGTTCAGGGCGGTCCGTTCCGCCCGCAGGACACTGACCGCCGGGCCGGACACGCGTGCCACGAGCTGGCCGCCGGCGAGTGCCATCCCATCGGTGGCGCGCGGCTCGAAGCTGATGTTCTTGTCGACCAGCTCGAAGACACGCTTGAAGATCGGCAGCCCGGCGAGCACGCCCTCCTCGTTGGCGATCAGCTTGCCGCGGGCCTTGACCTTGCCCGGGAAGAGCGACTCGGTGGTGAGGTCGCCGTCACCCACGTCCTCAGCGAGCGCCTCCTTGATCAACTTGTCCACCGCGCTCATGGGAAAGCGCATGGTGACCACGGGGACGGCGGCCGGGCGCGGCTGGGGTGCCGGCGCCGGGTGTGGGACCGGGGCCGGGCGAGGCGGCATTCCCGGCGGGCGGCCGGCAGTCCGCCAGGGCGAGCCGAGGCCGAGGATCGTTGGCCGGGGGAAGGGCATGATTGGTACGCCCGGAGCCAGCGGCGGCTGAGCCGGCACCGGTTGAGCCACCGGCGGACTGCTCACGACCGGAACCTGCGTTGTGGGCTGGCTGCGGGGAACCGCCGCCTTAGGCCGGGTGGCTGCGGCCGATGCCGTCTTTTTGGCCGCGGACGACCCGTTCTTGGCTAGGGACGCGAGTTTTGGGCGTGCCGGCTTGGCGGTCGGCTTCCCTTTGGCTTTTGAAGTTGTGACTCGCCCCTTCGCCTTCGAGCGCCGTTCTGAACTCAGAGGCGCTCCGCTCCCAGTACCACGTTATCGATCAATCTGATTGATCCAAGTTTAACAGCGACCGCCAAAACGTTGCCCGGGATGGCATGCGCCGGACGACTCAGCGTAGTGTCATCGACCACCGCCACGTAGTCGAGAACCAGGCCCGGCGTGGCCGCCAGGCGTTCACGGGTCAGGGCCTCCAGCCGGACCGGGTCGGTTTCACCGCCGGCGAACCCGTGTGCCGCCTCCGTGATGGCGTGATGGACAGCCGGCGCGAGCTGACGTTGACCGGGGTCCAGATAGGCGTTTCGGGAGCTGATCGCCAGGCCATCCGTGTGCCGGACGGTGGGCACGGCGACGATCCGGACGGGGAGGCCGAAATCGCGGACCAGCTGACGCACCAGGACCACCTGCTGGAAGTCCTTCTGCCCGAAGTAGGCGCGCTTCGGCTGGGTCAGATTGAAGAGCTTGAGCACCACCGTTAGCACGCCGGCGAAGTGGCCGGGACGGCTCTTGCCTTCGAGGACCTCCGCAAGTGGGCCGGGATCAACGCGGGTCTTGAATGCCGGCGGATAGATCTGGTCGACCGCCGGGTGGAAGATGGCATCCACGCCAAGCGCCTCGAGCCGGGCGCGGTCCTGGTCGAAGGGTCGCGGGTAGCGCGCGAAGTCCTCGTTCGGACCGAACTGGGCCGGGTTGACGAACACGGTGACGATCACGCGCTGGTTTTCGCGCCGCGCGCGGGCGACCAGGCTGTCATGGCCGGCGTGGAGCGCCCCCATAGTGGGGACGACGCCGATCTCGTCGCCGGCGTGGCGCCAGGCGACCGCCTGCTCCTGCATGGCGTTCGCCGACTCGATGACGGCGGCCTTAGCGGGCGGAGTACTCGTGCTCAGGGGTGGGGAAGGCGCCGCTACGCACGTCCTGGTCGAACGAGCGCGCGGCGGCTTCGATCGCGTCGCCGAGTTTGGCGTACTGGCGAACGAACTTGGCGACGTGGTCCGGATTCAAGCCGAGAACGTCCTGAATGACGAGTACCTGGGCATCGCAGTGAGGCCCGGCGCCAATGCCGATGGTGGGAATCGTCAACGCCTGCGTGACCCGCTGGCCGAGCGCGCTGGGGATTGCCTCCAGAACGACGGCAAAGGCGCCTGCGTCTTCCAACGCCCTCGCATCGGCGAGGATCTGCTCCGCGGCCTCATCGCTGCGGCCCTGCACCCGGTAGCCGCCAAACTGGTTGACGAAGGTGGGTGTCAGCCCGAGGTGTCCCATCACCGGGATGCCCATCGCGGTCAGTTGCTTGGTGTACTCGATCACGCGACCGCCGCCCTCCATCTTCACTGCGGAGACGCGGGCTTCCTGTAGAAAACGACCGGCGTTTCGGATCGCGTCCTCGGCGGAGGCGTGGTAGGCCATGAACGGCATATCGCCGATGACCAGGGCGCCCGGCGCGCCGCGGGCCACGGCACCGGAGTGGCGGATCATGTCCTCCATCGTCACGCTGATGGTGTCGGGGTAGCCGAGCATGGTCGTTCCCAGGCTATCGCCCACCAGTAGCACTGGGATCCCGGCGCGGTCGAGCCAGCGCGCCGTGCTGTAGTCGTAGCAGGTCAGCATCGTGAATTTGGTGCCTTCGGTCTTCCATTTCCGAAGATCGCGGACGTTGGTCGTCATGCGGCGGCCTCCTTGTTTGCGCTCAGCAGTTTTGTGCGATCGGCGAGGAGCCGGTAGAGGCGCTGGAGTTCGGGATCGCGCTTCAACGCCTCGAGGTGGCGCTCGATCGTGCCCTGGTCGCCGCGCGAGGCGGGCCCGGTGATGGCGTCGGCAGGCGCGAGGTTGCGAAGGTTGTTGACCGCGCCGGCGAGCAGCGTCGTCATGCCCTGGCGCGCGGTCTCGGCGGGGAGCCCGGCCTCGACGGCCAGTGTGATCGCTTCCGCCAGCAGCGTCGTGGGGTAATTCGCAGCGAAGACCGCGGCGGCATGGTAGAGGGCGAGATCGATTCCGCCCAAGTCGAAGGGATGACCATGGAGATCGCGTGCCATCTGCATCAGCTGGTCGCGCAGGGGCGGGTCGGCATCGATGCCGAAGTAGCTGTCCGCGACATTCTGGGCCGCCTCGGGACCCCGCCGAAAGGTCTGCAGCGGATGGAAAACACCGGTACGGAGGCTCCCCTGCCGCGCGAGCGGCCGCAAGGCAGCACGATCCTGGGCACCGCTGAGGTGGACAGCAGCCTTGCCCGCCGCCGAGCAGAGGGAGTCGACCATCTCGGTCGCCAGCGGCAGGATGACGTCGTCGGGAACGGCGAGGATCGTCAGGTCGGCCAGATCGATGGTGGTCGCCGGGGTCTGGCAGGCCTTGGCGCCCAGTTCCTCCGCAAGGTTGCGGACATTGTCCGGGTTGCGGCCGCCGACCGCGGCGATGGTGTAGCCGGCCTTGCGAAGGGCGCGCCCCAGCGCCGATCCGGCGCGGCCGGGTCCGATGATGGCGATGGTCGGCTTTTGCATGGTTCCGTCTCGGTCCCAGGGATCCAAGCGGTCGCTCCCAATATAACGCGCCGAGAGACGGATGTCCTGCCGCCTCAGTCGCGCTTCTACGGCGCGCAGACACCTAACAGGGAACGTTCGGATGCAAATGGTTGACCGCCCTGCATCCCACGATCCGATACGCGGTCGAATACTGCACCCATCCATCCGGAGAGACTTTCGTGTTGAAGTTGACTTCAAAGATCTCGCGCACGCCTCTGGTGAACGTCTGTGAGCCTGGCTGGCCGACCGCCCGCCAGCCATGCGCCGTCAGGTAGGCGGCGTACCAGTCAAAGATGGCCTGGGGATAGGAGTCAGTGGGAACCGTTCCTGTGGCTTCCAGCTGCGTCTGTATGCTGGCTTGCGCAGGGCCATCAAAGTCTGATGTGGGCTCGGGATATACCCGAGTCTCTAAGACCTTTGAGCCTGGGTAGTCGAGTGACGCCTCGGGATGTGACCTGAGGTTCAGCTCGGTAACGAACCCAGCCGGCAAACCGTGAGCATCACAACGGAGCCCGCAGCGTAGGTAGAAGCTGCCGCCCAATAGCATGGTGAATAACAGGACGATCGCGACGACGGCGATGATCACGACCTGTGGCCATGCGAGCCTTCCCAGATAGCTCACACCGCCTGTGACGATAAGTACGCCCCGATATTGCTACCTACCCAGGGCGGCGCGAGGACCGTTTTTAACCCTACGCGGGCGTTGGCTCCAGGCGGCCGGGCGGGATCTCGGGCCCGCGGTCGTCGGCCTTGGGCTGCGTCGGCGCCGGGCGGGGCGTTTCGGCCTTGGGCCGCTCCGGGACCGGCGGCACCTTGCCGTCGGGCGAGTTGATGACAGCGTCCATCTGCCATCCCTCGATCGTTTCTTCGGTCTTGAGGTACTCCGCAAGCTGGACGAGCTTGTCGCGGCGCTCCGTCAGAATCTTCTTGGCGCGCTGGTAGCCGGCGTCGACGAGGCGGTGCACCTCCTGGTCGATCTCCCCGGCGACCTCTTCGCTGTAATTCCGCTGCTCGCCCAGGTCGCGGCCGAGGAAAACGAGCTCTTCCTTGTGGCCGAAGGTGAGCGGACCGAGTTTTTCCGACATTCCCCACTCGGTTACCATCCGGCGCGCCAGCTTGGTGGCCTTACCGATGTCGTCCGAGGCCCCCGAGGTGATGTCGCCGAAGATGAGCTCCTCGGCGACGCGGCCGCCGAGGATGACGGCCATATCGTCGTTGAGCTCGCTGCGCGACACCAGGTAGCGGTCCTCGGTGGGCAGCTGCATCGTCCAGCCGAGCGCCATGCCGCGCGAGATGATCGACACCTTGTGGACCGGATCGGCATTGGGCAGCGACTTCGCGACCAGCGCGTGGCCAATCTCGTGGTAGGCGATGACGTTCTTCTCGCGCTCGGTGATCATGCGCGACTTCCGCTCGGGGCCCGCGATCACGCGCGCGATCGCTTCCTCGAGCTCGAGCTGGCCGATCGCTTTCTTGTTGTTGCGCGCGGCAAGGATCGCCGCCTCATTAATAAGGTTGCTCAGGTCGGCGCCGCTGAACCCAGGCGTCTGGCGGGCGAGGACTTCGAGGTCGACCTGCCCGTCGAACGGCTTGTTGCGCGCGTGCACTTCGAGGATCGCGCGGCGGCCGCGGATGTCCGGCCGATCGAGCGTCACGTGGCGGTCGAAACGGCCCGGCCGCAAGAGCGCCGGGTCGAGGACGTCGGGGCGGTTGGTGGCCGCGATCACGATCACGTGGGTGTTGGTCTCGAAACCGTCCATCTCGACGAGCAACTGGTTGAGGGTCTGCTCGCGCTCGTCGTGACCACCACCGAGGCCGGCGCCGCGCTGGCGACCGACGGCGTCGATCTCGTCGACGAAGACGATGCAGGGCGAGTTCTTCTTCGCCTGGTCGAAGAGGTCGCGCACGCGCGAGGCGCCGACGCCGACGAACATCTCGACGAACTCGGAGCCGGAGATGCTGAAGAAGGGGACGCCCGCCTCACCGGCGACCGCCTTGGAGAGTAGCGTCTTGCCCGTCCCCGGCGGGCCGACCATCAGCACCCCTTTAGGGATGCGGGCGCCGAGCGCGGTGAATTTCTCCGGGAACTTGAGGAACTCGACGATCTCGGTGAGCTCCTGCTTGGCCTCCTCCACCCCGGCGACGTCGTTGAACGTCACCGCCGGTTTGTCACCGCTGAGCAGGCGGGCGCGGCTGCGACCGAAGGAGATTGCCTGGTTGTTACCGCTCTGGGTCTGGCGAAGCATGTACCACATGAAGCCGCCGATCACCAGGAAGAGGATGACGTTCGGCAGGATGACGGAGAGGAGGAGGTTCGACGAGCTCGGCGCCTCGGTGTTGAAGTTGATCTTGTCATCGCGCAGGATCTGCTCGATCTGGAAGGTGTCGCGGAAGATCGTCTTGTAGTGGTTGCCCTGGTAATCCCAGGTGATCTCGGTGCCGTTCGACTTGATGGTGGCGTGATCGATCTGGTGGGCGTCGGCCGCCGCGATCAGGTCGGCGGTCGTCTTATCCTGGGGCGCGGCGATCGTGTTGAAACTCTTGTAACTCGCCCAGATGATCGCCAGCAAACCCGCGAGCAGGATGAAGTAAAAGATGTTGCGGTTTCGGCCTCTCATGGCCACGCTATCTTAACACCGGTTTTTTAAGAATCTTGTTAACCAACACGAAGTAGAACGAGTTCAGCTGCGCTCTATTTCGAGATGGAGCTGGTGGCGTGTCGCGGAGGTGACGCGCTTGCTTTCCGCCACGGTGACGCCGGGGATCCAGACGATTTCTTCGCGGTCCCAAACCACCGGCAGGCTGTCACGGAGGTGTCGCGGAACATGGGCGTCGACGAGGATGTCCTGGAGCCGTTTGGCGCTCTTTTGGCCGAGCGGCCGCATCCGGTCGCCCGGGTGTCGTGTGGCCACCAACAGCGGCAGCTGGACCACGTCGCCGTCGAGGTGACCGACCTGGTCGCGGGCCTTGAACGTCGCGGGATCACAGGCGCAGGTCGTGACCGCGAGGTGCGCGGGCGCCTCGCGCTCTGGTGCGGTGTTCGCCGGCGGCTCGCCGCGACGAAGGGCTTCCACCTCGAGAAAGCCCGCGGCAGGGACCAGCCGGCGGACGAGGCGCCGCTGCAAGGCCGCCGGCAGCTTCGCAAACGCGACGCGGTCGCGGACGAGATCGTCGGACAGGTGGGCGATCGCGTCATCGAGATAGCGGTCTTCTTCGCCCAGGATGTCGGCGGTGCGCGCCAGCAGCTCGCGCGCGCCGGAGTCGAAGGCATCGATCGCCGGGAGAAGCTGCTGGCGCAGGCGATTACGGGTGAATCGCGGATCCTCGTTGCTCGGATCCCGCCGGGGCGTGAGGTGGAGTCGCGCCAGGTAGGTTTCGATCTGATGCCGCGAGATGTCGAGGAGCGGCCGCGCCAGGTCCCGGTCACGACGTCGCATCGCGCCCAGCCCTCGCGAGCCGCTGCCTCGAAGCAGATGGAGTAGGAGGGTCTCGACCTGGTCATCCTGCGTGTGGCCCAACGCGATGGCGGTGCTGTTGGTCTCGCCGGCGATCCGGCGCAGGAACGCGTAGCGGGCGGTGCGGGCCGCGCTCTCCGTATGTGGCGTGCCGCCAGCGGCGCGGGCAGTTTGAAACTCGTAGCCCCACTTGGCCGCCATCGACGCCACGAAGTCGCGATCGTCCTGGCTATCCGGACGCCAGGCGTGGTCGAAATGGGCCACGGTGAGGTGCAGGGGAACAGCCGGAAGAATCTCGCGCAGGACCGAGAGCAAGGCCAGCGAATCGGGTCCGCCCGAGACCGCGACCACGACGCGCTCGCCCGGCTCGAAGATGTGATGGAGGCTGACGGCGATGGCGACCCGGCTGGGGAGCATCATGGAAATGGCGGAGGCAAGGATCGAACTTGCGACATACCGGGTATGGGCCGGTTGCTCTACCACTGAGCTACTCCGCCCAGAGCATCGGTTAGTTTAGCAAGGATGTCGCCGTCATTCGCTGAGCTCGCGCCCCGCTATGACGCACTGCGGCCGCTGTCTGCGGGCGATCGCGCGCGGCTGGAAACCATGCTGCGCGAGGCGGCCCTGCAGCCCGGCGACCAGGTCGTCGAGGTCGGGTGCGGCACGGGCCGCTTGACGCTGCCAGTGTCCGCCATGACGCCGGCGCGCGTCATGGGCGTCGATGCGGAGGTGCGCATGCTCGATGTGGCGCGCGGCAAGGATGCGGCCGGCCGCGTCGACTGGGTTCGGGGGAGCGCCTACCGCTTGCCGCTGGGCGAGGGGACGGCCGCGCTCGTGATGATGGTGATGGTGGTCCATCTGCTCCGCCAGCGGGTGCGCGCGTTCACCGAGGCGCGCCGCATCCTGCGACCTGGTGGGCAGCTGAGCCTCTGGACGTTCACCCCCCGGCACGTCGAGGACTTTTATCTGAATCCCTACTTCCCCAGCATCGCCGTCATCGACCGGCCGCGCTTTCCGTCGGCCGCGGTGCTGAGTGCCGAGCTGCGCCGGGCCGGGTTCGATGAGCCGCGGGTCCAGCTGATCGACGAGCCTCGGCAACTGGACATCGCCGACGTCGTCGACCGCGTGCGCGGCCGCTATATCTCGACGCTGGCGATGCTGCCGCCGCTCGAGTACCGGCTCGGTCTGCAGCAGCTCGAAGAGATGCTGGCGCGCGATCGCTCAATTCGGCTGACGCAACGCTCCGAGTGGGCGATCATGACCGCCCGGAAATGAAAAGAGGAGCCCGCGGGCTCCTCTGTCACTAGCTTGGTTGCGGCGGCGAGATTCGAACTCGCGACCTTCGGGTTATGAGCCCGACGAGCTTCCACTGCTCCACGCCGCGCGCAGCCTCACTTCGAGGCGAGAGCGTCATTCTAGGCGCGTCCAATCGCCCCCGTCAAGCCGATTGGCGGGGCCTACTTGAAGCGGCCGCCTCGCTTGGCTTCGATATTGCGCTTGATGTCGAGCAGGCGCTCTTCGCTGGTCTTCAAAAACTTTGAGAGCTTCTCCTCGAAAATCGGGTCGGCGCCCTCCGGCAGCTCCCGCTTACCGCGGCCGCCGCGGCGGTACGAGCGCGGTAAGACGGGTGCGGACATTCCGACCGGACCGTCCGGCACGGCCGCCTGCTTCAACGACAGGTCCATCTTCCCGTTGGTCACGTCCACATTGAGGACCTTGACCTTGACCTTGTCGTTCATCTTCACGTGGTTGTTGACATCGCGGACGTACTCGTTCGCGATCTCAGAAATATGAACCAGCCCTGTCCCCGATCCCTCGATCTGTACGAATGCCCCGAAGTTCGTTATCCCGACGACCGTCCCTTCGACTACCGTTCCAGGCGTTACTGCCACCTAACCCGCAGACCCTCCTAATGCCATAAGCTCCTCCACCAATTCTCGATTCTGCCGATTACGCCGCCGCCGTCTTGCTTGCTAACTGATTGCCTCGCGCTCGGTGCCGCCGCCGGGCTTGCCGATCCAACCACGGCCGCTGCCGCCGAGTCACTTGGCTTAACGATGACATAAACCTGCTCTCCCGGCCGAGCAAAGCCGGACTTGCGAGCGGCTTCCTCCATGGCACCGGGTGAGCCTCCGATGGCGAGTTCCTTCTTGGTCTGCTCGTTGGAGGCGGCGAGCTGCGCGTTTCCGTCGCGCAACGTCTGCACCTCATGATTCAGCCGCAGGTTGAGTACCAGTTCCGATCCGAACGCCCACACTCCCCAGAGAACTATCGCCCCGACGACAAGCCAAATCAGCCGATCGGGCGCGGCGAGGTGGACCTTCGCGCGGGAGGCTTTGGGTTCGGAGGTGCTCAAGACGTAGTCTGGGATCGTTTCAAGATCAAGCCGGCCCGAAAACGGACCGATTATAGGGACGGTTCCCCGGGTTGGCAAGGCCCGTCGACTCGCGATGGCGTCATCCGTTGCGCTTGGCGGCCTCCCAGTACTGGTCCAGCTCCTCGATCGGGAGGTCCTTGAGATCCTGTCCCTGCGCCTTCGCCTTCTGCTCCATGATCCGAAAACGCGCCTCGAAGCGGCCGGTCGCGGCGCGAAGGGCGTCCTCGGGGTTCATGCCGAGCTTGCGGGCGACATTGACCAGGGTGAACAGCAAATCGCCAAACTCCGCCTCGCGGGCCTCGACGGTGGGCGCCTCGCGTAGCTCTTCGAGCTCCTCCCGCACCTTGTCCAGCGCGCCGTCGACGCTCGGCCAGTCGAAGCCCACGTTGGCCGCCCGGCGTTGCAAGGACCAGGCCCACTGCAGCGCCGGCAGGGACCGCTGCACCCCGTCCAGCGCCGACTCCCGGCCATATTCCACCGCCTTGAGCGCCTCCCAGTTCCGAACCACTTCGTCGGAACCGCTGACGACGGTCTGGCCAAAGACGTGGGGATGGCGCCGAACCAGCTTCTCACGGACCGCGTCCGCGACGTCGCCGACAGTGAAGTCACCAGCCTCAGCAGCGATGTCTGACTGCATCAAAACCTGCAGCAAAACGTCGCCCAGCTCTTCGCGGAGCTTGGGAATCGACAGCTCATCGATCGCCTCCAGGACCTCATAGGCTTCCTCGAGCATGGTGGCCCGTAGCGACGCATGGGTCTGCTCGCGATCCCAGGGACAGCCCTGCGGCGAGCGCAGGCGCCGGACGACCTCCACCAGCTCCCGGATCCGCTCGGTGTCGTCCGCCATCGTTCTAGTCGCCGGCACGATACGCCGTCGCTTCGATCTCCACCAGCCATTCGGGGTCGAGGAGGCCACGCACCCCGACCAGCGAGGTCACCGGCTTGATGGCGCCGAAGACCTCGCCGTGGGCCCGGCCGATCTCGCGCCAGCGGCGCGGCGCCGTCGTAAAGATCCGAGTCCGCGTGACATCGTCGAAGCCGGCGCCCACGCCGGCCAGTGCCTCGCCGATGACGCGCAGGCATTGCCGCGTCTGCACGTAGATATCCCCCTTGCCCACCGTCGAGCCGTCGTCCGCGGTCGGCGCGCAGCCGCAGATCTCGATCGACGGACCAATGCGGACCGCGCGGGCATAGCCGACGATGGCCTCCCATTTGCGGCCCGTGGTGAAGACGCGACGCGGCGGCACGGGGATCATGCTAGGTGATCTCGCTAGACGGCTAGGGCGATCCGGCCTAAGCGTTCGATCTCGCCCAGCACGTCGATCAGGCGGTCTTTCCACTGGGCGCCGGCCTGGGGCATCGAGATCCGCACTTTCCCAAAGCGGACGTACAGGATCGATCGGAACTGTGACTCGAGGCGCCGCTCGTCACCGTTCCAGCCGGCCGGCAGGCGCATCACCAGCCAGTCGCCGTCGGTCTCGACCGCCGCGATCCCGGCCGCGCGGGCGAGCAGCTTGACCCGCAACGCATAGAGAAGGTTGCGCACTGGTGCGGGCGGCTTGCCGAAGCGGTCAGCCAGGTTGCGCTCGGCCGACTCGAGGCCCTGCTCGTCGACCACCGCCGCCAGGTCGTGGTAGACCTGCAGCCGCAGTTTCTCGTCGGGCACGTACTCCCGCGGCAGGAAGTGCTCGATCGGCAGGTCGAGCGTGAGTCCGGCAGGCATCTCGACCGGCGTCCCGGTCTTCTGCGACTCGACCGCGTCGCGCAGCATCGAGTTGTAGAGCTCGAGGCCGACGGCGGCGATGGCACCGTGCTGCTCGACCCCCAACAGGTTCCCCGCCCCGCGGATCTCGAGATCTTTGAGGGCCAGCTTGAATCCCGATCCCAGGTCGTGCAGCTCGGAGATGACATCGAGCCGCTTGTCGGCGTTCTCCGAGTGCGACCGCAGCGGGTTGTAGAGGAAATAGGCGTAGGCCCGTTGGCCGGCACGGCCGACCCGCCCACGCAGTTGATAGAGCTGCGCCAGCCCCATACGGTGGGCGTCGACCACCACGATGGTGTTCGCGTTGGGGATGTCGAGCCCCGATTCGATGATCGTCGAGCAAACCAGCACGTCGGCGTCGCCCTTGATGAACTTCAGCATCACGTCGGCGAGCGTCGACTCCGGCATCTGTCCGTGGCCGACCACCACCCGCGCCTGCGGCACCAGCCGCTTGACCCGCTCCTCGGCCTTCTTGATCGTTTGCACCCGGTTGTACACATAGAAGACCTGGCCCCCACGCTGTAGCTCGCGCTGGATGACCTCCTTGATCAGGTCGTCGTCGTCCGCCGTCACGAAGGTCTTGATCGGCAGGCGTTCCTCGGGAGGCGTCTGGATGACAGACAGGTCGCGAATGCCGGCCAGCGCCATATGCAGGGTGCGCGGGATCGGCGTTGCGGACAGCGAGAGGACGTCGACCGAGGCACGGAGCTGCTTGAGCTTCTCCTTCTGCATCACGCCGAAGCGTTGCTCCTCGTCCAGGACCACCAGGCCGAGGTCCTTGAAGCGCACATCCTTTTGCAGCAGCCGGTGGGTGCCGATCACGACGTCGACCTCCCCGACCATCAAGCGCCGCAGGACGTCGGTCGCCTCGGCATCCGAGCGAAAGCGCGACAGCATGTCGACCTTGACCGGGAACGGCTGGAAGCGGTCGCGGAACGTCAGGTAGTGCTGCTGGGCGAGCACCGTGGTCGGCACCAGGACGGCCACCTGCTTGCCGTCCATGACGGCCTTGAACGCGGCGCGCACCGCGAGCTCCGTTTTGCCAAAGCCAACGTCGCCGCAGAGTAGGCGGTCCATCGGACGCGAGTCCTCCATGTCCACCTTGATCTCCTCCAGCACCCGGACCTGGTCCGGGGTCTCGTCATAGGCGAACGACTGCTCCAGCTCGTGCTGCCAGGGTCCGTCCTCCGAAAAGGCGTGGCCCTCGACGAGCTGCCGCTTCGAATAGAGGTCGAGCAAATCGCGCGCGACCTCCTCAACGGATTCGCGCACCTTGCGCTTTGCCCGGTCCCATTCGCCCGTCCCGAGCCGCTGCAACTTCGGCGCCGCGTCGCCACCGCCGACATATTTCTGAATGCGATCCAGGTGCTCGACCGGCACGTAGAGCTTGTCGCCCTCGGCGTACTCGAGCTGCATGTACTCGCGCTCCTGGCCCTCGTCGCCCATCAGCCGCATGCCGGTGAAGCGCCCGATCCCGTGGTCGACATGGACGATCAGGTCGCCGGGCTCGAACTCGAGCTCCCAGGTCGCCGAGCGCGCCCGCACCACGCCGCGGCGGACGCGCTGGCGCAAGCCACCGAAGAGGTCGGTGTCGCCGTAAACCTCGAGCTGCTGGGAGGGAACCCGGAAGCCTTGCGCTACCGGCTGGTTACCGAGGACGACCAGGCCCGCGGCCAGCGGCGTCTGCGACCAGACAAAGACCCCGCCGGCCGGGTAGACGTCGCGGTCCTCGAGCAGCTCGCGCAGCCGCGGTTCCTGCTGGGTCACGATCAAGAGGCGCGATTTCGCCCGCGCATCCGTGCGCACCCGGTCGGAGAAGGCGTCGATCCGGCCGGCGTAGGCGTCGACCGGCTCGAATCCGAGGTCGAGCGAGCCCAGCTCCGCGCCACGGGCGACCTCGAGCCGGCGCCAACCGCCGGCAGCCTGCCGCAGGCTCGCGATCGACACCAGGCCGGGTCGCAATCCCTGCGGCAGCTCACCGCGTTCGATCTCGACGGCGACCAACTCCTGGAGTTCCTGCTCGCGTTGTTCGGCCTGCGTCAGGGATCGCCGCCCGTCGAGGGACAGGATGAGGGCGTCCTGTGGCAGGTGCGCGAACAGCGTCGGCTGCGCTGGATCGAGATAGGCCTGGAAGCCTTCGATCCCGTCGAAGTAGGCACCGGACCGGACTCTCTCGATGTCGGTCAGCCACTGGTCGCGCACCTCGGGAAGGGTGTGACTGAAGTTGGTCTCGCGCAGCGGTCCGTCCGCGCCAGCCACCGCCTCGGGTGTCAGCATGATTTCCGCCGCCGGAAGAATGCGCGCAGCGGCCACGTCACCCACCGACCCCTGCGATTCCACCTCGAACTCGCGCAGCGACTCGAGCTCGTCGCCAAAGAATTCACTGCGGAGTGGCCGCCGCCGGTCGGGCGGAAAGCAATCGAGGATGCCGCCGCGCACGCTGAACTCGCCGCGTCCCTGCACGAGCGCTTCCCGCCGGTACCCGAGGGTGGTCAGGCGGCGCAGCAGGTCATCGACCGCGTAGGTTTGCCCTGGCCGCAACGTGAAGCCCCAGCGTCGAAGCGCCTCCGGCGCCAGCGTCGGTCGCGTTATCGCCGTCCAGGAGGTGAAGCAGACCACCGGTTCGCCGGCGCCGAGCGCATCGATGGCCTCGAGCCGGCGCCGGACGGTCTCTTCGTCGGGGGCAAGGCGATCGAAGGGGAGCGTCTCGACGGCCGGAAAGACGACGGTGCGCACGTCGTCGCGGAACCAGGCACCCGCTTCCTGGAACGACCCTTCCGGGTCGGGCACGAGAGCGAGCAGCGGCCGCCGGGCTCGCCTCGCCAGCCACGCCGCGAAGACCGGCAACGCGCTAGAGGGAAGCCCGTGGGCATCGAGGCTGCCGACGGGCGCGTTCCACCATGCCTCCAGCCGTTGGCGGGCGGGGAGGCTGTCGAGCAACTCGAGAAGGGTCTGCGTCATCGACTCCGAACCATGCAAAAATGCGCCCGCGGCACCAAGCCGGGGCGTTCGCTGGTCAGCTTACCATCGGCTCGGCGGCCTCAAACGCATCGAATCTGATGTCGTCAGCGGCGGCGCATCGTGTACCAGTGCGAGCCAAACGGATCGGTGCCGGGCCTCGCCTCGACCAGCTCGAAATCGGAAAAGAGCACCCTCACCTCATCGGGTGTGACGCCTTTCGGGAAAAAACGACGGCGGCGCTCTGGCTGCCGGCCGAAGGCATAGAGCAAGTACGTCGCGCCCGGTCGTGCCATCCGGTCAACCTCGCCCGCGTACGCCGGCTGGGCCGCTTCCGGCAGCGAGTGGAAGCAACCCTGGTCGAAGAGCAGGTCGAAGCCGGGCTCGATCGGGAGGTCACGCAACCGCGTGACGTCGCCCACCAGGAACGCGACCGCCAGTCGGGTGGCGGCCGCCTTGGCGCGGGCGGTACGAATCGCCGCCGGGACGAAATCCACACCGGTCGCCTGCCAGCCGTTGGTCGCCATGTAGGTCGTGGTCGTCCCGGTGCCGCAACCCAGGTCGAGCGACCGGCCGGCGGGCAGTCGACGCGCGCCCTCGATGACCTCGATCAGTTCCGGTGGCGGGACGCCGCTATCCCAGGGTGTCAGACCGCGCCGGTACATCAGTCGAAAACGGAGGTTGGTGAAGAAGCTCATCGCAGGTCCTGCAGGCCAGCTTAGGGCGGCCCGGGATTTACGACGAGCTAGCGAAGCCGTAATCGAGCAGCGCGGCCGCTTCTTCGAAGATGCGAGGGGAGGCCAGCAGGACCACCATGAGATGGCGGCCATCGCGCGTCGCGGTGGCGATCAAGCAGCCTCCGGCATGACCGGTCCAGCCGGTCTTCAGCCCGGTGGCGCCGGGATATTTTCGGACCAGCTCGTTGAGGTTGTAGAGGGCGTAGGCGTGGTGGGTGGCGGTGGCCGGCAAGGTCAGGCTGGGCGTGGCTGCGATCGCCGCGACGTCCGGGAAGCGCCGGATCAACTCCGCCGACGCCCTCGCCAGGTCAGCCGATGACGTGTAGTGGGCGGGATCGTCCAGGCCGATCGGGTTGGCGAAGTGCGTGTCGGCCATGCCGAGCGTGGCCGCCTTCGCATTCATGAGCCCGACGAAGGTGGCGCGGGGCATGGCGGCGTCGGAGAGCGTGATCGCGGCGTCGTTTCCGGAATTCAGGAAGAGCCCGTCGAGGAGCTCGCGCACCGTCAGCCGCTCGCCGGGGCGTAGTCCCATCCGTGTCGAATCCCAGGGGAGCTGGTTGATCGATACCGGGACCATGACCGTCTGGTCGAGCCGAAGGTGGTCGAGGGCGACCAGCGCCGTGACGACCTTGGTCAGGCTGGCCGGCGCATGACGTCCTTGCGGATCGACCTGATACAGGGTCTTGCCGCTATCGAGGTCAACCAGGACCGCCGACCGCGCCTTGATGACGGGTGCTGGCGGTGCCATGGGGGCCAGCTCGTACAGCTCGACCGCGGCTGGCCCGGTGACCGAAAGATGCGACTGGGCGGTGACCGGCGTCAGCAAGGCGAGCAGGAGCAGCCAGATCCGCATCTGCCGATCAACGAACCATGCGGCAACCGATCACGCAAGGGCCGGGCGGACCAGCGACGTCGCGCCGATCCGGGTCAGGCCGCGGCCGCCTCGTCCAATCGAACGTCCTCGAGGTCCGAGTCGTCGCCACTCGTATGCTCGGCACCGGCTGTCGCCGATCGGCGGAGCATCAGCATCGCCACAAACCAGGCCATGCCGATCGCGATCAGGATGTCGCCCGCGCTGGCGATGCCGGGAAAGGGCGGCGGCAGAATGAAGCGATCGTCCAGCCACGCGAAGTTTGTATGGGGACCGCTAAGGACGTAGGTGCTCGCGCGGCTGTTCACCGCCGCCAGGACGTCGTGCCCTTCGACCGGCATCCGTCCCCCGTTGGCCGCTCGGACGACCTCGTTACAGTAGGCGCCAAGCGCGCCGCAGGCGATGGGATAGATCTGGCGCCAGACCGCCCAGATGCCGGCCAGAACGGCCAGGCCGAGCGGGAGTAGCCACGAGAGAGGGCCTGGCGCGAACTCGCTGAGGACGAGGAGAGCACCAGCGGCCAGCAGTGGCCGGACCGGGACCGGCGCCCCGGGTGCCAGGACCCGGCTGGCCCGACCGCCGAAGATGAAACCCGCGAAGATGCCGGCGACCGTGACGAGCGCGCCGTCGGCAACCTTCAGGGCGGCCGGCTCGAGCCAGGCGGTGCGCCAGGCAAGGGCGAGGAGCGCGCCGGCCACCAGCATCGAGATCGCCAGCCGCCGATGGCTCGCAAAAGCACTCCGGAAGTCAGTACCGGTCAGCGTTGCCTGCAGACGGGCGCTGAGCACCGGTCCGAGCGCGTAGTAGACCGCCATCAACGCCCCGGTCGCCACCAGGAAATGCGGGGTATCGCCGAAGCCCACCAGCCGGAACATGAAGGCCCCAATGACGGCCGCCAGAACCCACTGCGCGGTGGCGGTCACCTGCGTCGACCACGTCTGGCCCTTCAGCAGGCTGCCGAGCGGTGCTGCCACCGCCGCCACGAGCAGGGTGACTTCAGGATGACGCCGAAACACGATGACGGCGGCGAGCAGCGTGATCTTTGGCAGTTCGCTCCAGCGAGCGTCGTCCTTCGAGCCGAGCAGGAAGTCGTCCACGATGCACATGCCCATGAAGCTGATCCACGCCCAGGGCGCCGGGTAGGGCTGGGCCGGCAGAACCCAGCCACCGATCGCTGCGAGCAGCGCGGCCAGGCCCGCGACCCATAGCAGGGCGCGAATCGACCGAGCGTTGACGTGACGCTGGAGGACACCCACGGCTGGCGAGAGTGCAACGCAGCGGAAGGGCCGCCTTTTGCGTGCTTTACGCTACGGGGCGGTGTTCCGCCGCAAACCGGCCCTCCCGTCGCCCTCGGACCGCTGGCTCGTGATCGGCCTGGGCAATCCCGGCCGCGAATACGAGCGGTCCCGGCACAACATGGGCTTCCTGGTCATCGACGAGCTGGCTCGCCGCCATGGTGCGCGTGTGACCGACCGGGCGGCCAAATCCCTGACGGGTCGCCTCCGGATCGGTGACCGCGAGCTCGTGCTCGCCAAGCCGCAGACCATGATGAATCTCTCCGGGGTGGCGGGCAAGGCCCTCCGCGCCAAGTACGGAGTGCCCCTCGAGCGCACCCTGGTCATCCATGACGAGCTCGACCTCCCCTTCGGCCGGCTGCGCATCCGCAAGGGCGGCAGCTCCGCCGGCAACCATGGGATGGACTCGCTGATCGCCTCTTTCGGCAGCAAGGATTTCATCCGTTTCCGGATTGGGATCGGCCGTCCACCCGGCAACGGCGTCGACTACGTGCTGAGCCCCTTTACGGCCACCGAGCAGGCCCAGGTTCCCGACATCGTCGCCCGCGCCGCGGACGCTGTCCTCGTCACGATCGAGCAGGGCCTCGAGCGCGGCATGACCGATTTCAATCGCGTCTAGTGAGGAAGAAGACGAGCACGGCGAGGCCGGCCAACGCCGTCAGTGCTCCGCCAAGCCAGACCGCGGCGGACGGGCCCAGGAAGTGGGCAACGATGGCGGCGCAGACGTTGCCGATCGGCGTCACCCCGATAAACAGCATCGAGTAGAGGCTCACCATGCGACCCTGCATCCGATCGGGAGAGCGCACCTGTACGAACGTATTGGTCCCGATCGAGTAGACGGCGAACGACCAGCCGATCACGAGCAGCAATAGGATCGCCTGGGTGAAGGTGGGGATGACCACGAACAGCAGCTCCATCCCGGCGAAGAGCAGCGCGCCCAACACGATGCGGCGCGGCTCGAGCAGGAAACTACCGGCAAGGGTCATGGTCAGCGCGCCCACCAGCGACCCCACCCCCTGTACCGCAAACAGATAGCCGAGCGTATCTGCGTTGGCGTGCAGGACGATGCGGGTGAACAAGGGCAGCACCAGGTTGAAGTTCGCGCCGAAGGTGCCGGCGACGAACAGCAGCGCGAAGAGGCCGGCGAGCGCAGGCGTTCGCGCGACGTAGCGCAACGCCTCGGCGATCAGCTGCACCGCCGTCTGCGGCGGCCCGGCGGTCAGCGGCCGGCGGCGGATGGTCAGCAACGCCGCGATCACGCCCAGGTAGGTGATGGCATTGATCCAGAAACAGGCCGCGACCCCAAGTGTCGCGATCACGACGCCACCCAGCGCCGGACCGGCGATGCGGGCCAGATTGAAGGCGATCGAGTTCAGCGCCACGGCACTGACCAATTCGCCACGACCGACCATCTCGAGGACCGTCGCCTGCCGGGCGGGGAAGTACAGCGCCTGGTTGACGCCTAAAACGGCGGCCAGAACCAGGACGATAGGCAAGGTGATGACGTGCGTAGCCGTCAGCGCGGCATACAAGCCGGCACCGACCAGCGAAATTAGCTGCGTGAGCAACAGCACGTCGCGATGGGCGAAGCGATCGACGAGCGTGCCCGCATAGAGACCGAAGATCAAGACCGGGCCATAACTGAAGGCGCCAAAGAGCGCGAGCGCCAGGGCCGAGTTATGCGAAAGCTGGAGGACGAGCCAGGCACCGGCCACCGATTGCATCCAGGTGCCGACCAGCGACACCGCCTGCCCGATGAAATAGCGGCGAAACTCGGGGTACTGGAGCGCGGTAACCTGCACGACCGCGCGACGGCGCGGCTCGACGGCAGTCGGAGTGGCGATGGTGCTCAGTTTACTTGCGCGCGGCGGAGCTCAGACGGCGGCCAGGGCCTGCATCAGCTCGGTGAAATGCGCAGTGGCCTGGGCCTACGCCGCCGGCGGTTAGATCGCCAGGCCGACGTACTCCAGGTCGCGCCAGATCTGCCCGTCGCGAATGTCGACGACGCTGACCGAAGGCTGGCGGACCTTCCCGGTGAGGCCCGTGTAGGTCCATTCGCCAATAACAACGACGGTGTCGCCTTCCGTCACCAGCCGTTCGACCTCGAACCGCACGTCCGGCGTGCGCGCCACCGCCTGGCGGCTCAGGAGAACG
>VBEQ01000040.1 GCA_005881235.1 Chloroflexota bacterium
GTTGGCCGCGACCCCGGATCAGTGGTACGCGAAGCCCGCCGGTGTACACCAGGTCGGCGACAACTACTTCCTGCCGGGGACGGAGAACGTGCGGTCGACCGTACTGGGCTGGCCGACCTGTCGCTTCGGGAGCTACAACCCCTATAACCTGACCTACGCCGACACCCTCGTCGACGGCGTGCCGTGCACCCTCGCCGCGAGGCCGGCACCGGCGGCACGCGCGCCTGCTCCCAAGCCGGCGCCACCTGCCCAGGCGCCAACGCCGCAGCCTGGCAACTCGCACTAACGCCCATAATCGGGGTGGCGTGCGCCGGGGATGGCGTCGATGCGGCTGCGCGGGCGTAATGGCCTTTGGGCTGGCCGGACTGACGGCTGTTCCGGCGGCGGCCACGGATCATTTTCCCGACCTGGGCCCGCTGGAGATCCGCATCTTCGGCGCGAACGGAGCCGTGCGGGACTTCCAGGCCCGCTCGGTAGACGATCAACGCGCTTCCGTCGCGCTCGTCAACCAGATCGCTAGCGCGACCGAGGGGCCGCCTCAGGCGATCGAGGAATCGGCCGTCATGCTGCCCCACTACCGCATCGAGGTGAGCCATCTCGGGCCGGCCTTCGTGACGGCTCCCTGGGACCGCCTCCTGGAAACCACTTTCATCTACTTCCCGGGCGGCCACGACAACAGCTTCATGGTTGTCGAATTCGCCCACGGGCGAGCCTCACTCGAGCAGCGCTGGATCCTGCCCGACCCCGAGGTCGCAGCGCTCTTCGATCGATATCTTCGGGGACTGCGCCCAATCGGCCTGGAACCGCCCATCCGCGCCACCCCCGCCGGGCCCTGGAGCAGCGCGCTCGGCGTAGTCGTGCTCGCCGCTCTCGGCTTGCGGCTCTTCGCGGATCACCGGCGCTGGCGGCTTGACCAGAAAGGAAGGACCGCTGGAAAGGGGACGCACCAGCGGTCCTTGAGGTCGTCGGCGGCTTAGTGGCTGGACTGCTGGAAGCAGGCCATGTCGTACTGGGAGACGCTCTTGGGGTTCGTCGAGTTCTGTGGTGCGTTGCCGGCATAGTGTGTCCCGGCAACCCCGTCCGGATTGAAGGCCGAGCCCGAAGCCGACGTGGCATTTCCCGGTGTCGTGGTCGTGGCCGGGTTCTCGCAGGACTGGCTCGGCTGACCGGTTCCAGGCGGATTATCGGCGAGGACGGCGCTGGCGCCCGCCACGATGATCGCGCTCGACAGCGTGATGGCGAGAACTAACTTCCGAAGCAATATCTGTCCTCCTCTGTCCCCTTAGGCGTTTGGAAGTTAATTCGGTGGCGGGTTACGCCTTTAATTTCCCTCCCCCTCTGGGGGAGGGCAGGATGGGGGTTGTACACTGCCCGCTGCATGCGTCGAGCAATCGCCCTGTTGTTCGTGCTGGTATTCGCCGGCTGCGGGTCGCGTGTTGCAGCGACCTCCGCTTCGGTGACGCCCAAGCCCACGCTCGAATTCACGACCTCGCCAGCCGCGTCGCCCGCTGCCGGCAGGAGCAACCAGGATGCGCTCCTGGGCCCGGCGGGCATGACGCTCCAGCAGGAGATCGGCGCCGTCATGATGGTCGGTTTCACCGGCCCGCTGACACCGGCAATTCTCGAGGACTGGCGCCAGCACCAGTTCGGCGGCCTCATCGTGGTTCCGATCAATCAGAACGGCGGCGATGACACCGCGATCCGCCAGCTGATCCAGTCGGTGCGGGGCGTGATGCTGCATCCGTTGATGGCCGCGACCGACCACGGAGGCGGCACCGGCCAATCCGAGATGGCGGCGTCGTCGAGGGGATTGAAGGCGCTTGGCTTCGACATCAACTTGCTACCGGTGGCCGATGCGCAGGACGTGACGGCGGCTGTCGCCGGCATCCATGCCGCGGGAATGTACGCGTCCGCTCGGGACTCCACCGACCTTCGGGCAGTGATCGCTGCCCACGCGGAGTTCGTCGTGGTTGGGCACCTTAAGGTGCCATCGATCGCGGTGCCCAAGGATCTTGGCTACCAGGGGGTGATCATCTCGGACGACCTGCAGATGGGAGCGCCGAGTCCGCAGTATCTACCGCCGGCGGCGGCCGTTCGCTTCCTGAAGAACGGCGGCGACATGGTGATCGTCTCCCATGACATCGCGGTCGCTGACGCCACCTACGCCGCGGTTCACGCCGCGGTCCTTAACGGCAGCTATCCCCGCGCCCAGCTGGATGCGTCCGTCCAGAAGCTGCTCTCGCTCGGCTTGCGCTACATGCCTTAGTCGGGCGGCTCGGTGGCGACCTCCGCGCCCATCGCGTGGTAGCCGCCGTCGACGTGCACGATCTCGCCGGTGGTTGCGGAACTGTAGTCGGAAAGCAGCACGCAGGCCATCTTGGCCACCGGCGTTCGGTCCTCGCTATTCCAGCCAAGCGGTGCGCGCTGGCCCCACGTGTTCTCGAAGCGCTCGAAGCCCGGGATGCCCTTGGCGGCCATCGTCTTCAGCGGCCCGGCCGCCAGCGCGTTGACGCGAATGTGATGCTTGCCAAGGTCGCGAGCCAGATAGCGGGTGACCGATTCGAGTGCGGCCTTGCAGACCCCCATCCAGTCGTAGAAGGGCCACGCCTGGGTGGAATTGTCGAAATCGAGGGTTACGATGCTGCCGCCCTCGGTCATCAGCGGGCTGAGCGATTGGGCCATCGCTTTGAGCGAATAGGCGCTGGTCTGGAACGCGGTCTGGACACTCTCCCACGGAGCGGTCATGAAGTTGCCGCCGAGCGCATCGCCGGGCGCGAAGGCGATGGCGTGCACGAAGCCGTCGAGGCGGCCCCAGCGCTGCTTGAGCGTCTGCGCCAGGGTGTCGATCTGTTCCTGCTTGTTGACGTCCATCTCCAGGATCTCCGGAGTGGGTTTCATCCGGCGGGCGCTCTTCTCCGTCAGGCTCATCACTCGGCCAAAGCTGGTCAGCACGATGTCGGCGCCCTCTTTCTGGGCCGCGTCGGCTATCGCGAAGGCGATGCTGGCTGGAGTGAGGACGCCAGTGACCAGGATCTTCTTCCCCTCGAGGATGCCCGGCATGGCGGTCCGATTCTATCTGAGCCGGATGGCGGCCTCGCTCAAGCCAATCAAGGCCGCGACAAGGATGCTCCCTGCGCTCGAAGGTTGGCGTCTATCGTGCGCCATCTCGCGGCGTGATCGGCTTCCAGGTTATCCGGAACAAAGCCGAGCCTTAGGTACGTGCGTATCGCCGGAAGGCGGTAGTCGTCGGTGTCAAGGATGGCCTCCCGGCAGCCGCGCTCATGCATGTGGTGCAGGGCAGCAAGTGAGATGCATCTTCCAAGTCGCCTGCCTCGATATTCAGGAGCCACCACGACCATGTGAAGGTAACCCAGGCCAGAGTCCGGCAGCCTTTTATCCGTGGCGGTACCAACATGCTGGCCGCCCGAAATGAGAAAAAAGACGCCGTCGGGATTCACTCCCGGATCGCCCAGAAAATCCCGCGCCATTGAGCGCTCATTCCAATCGCCGATTGCACCGGTCATAAGCTTGGCCCATCCACCGGCATCCCCGGCGCGGAAGGTCCAAATATCGAATCCGTCGGGGATCTCCAAATCGGGCAGCTGTTCCAGCGACTTCAGTCGCATTCGGAGTTGACTCACTGGGAACCTATGAGATCAGATATGGGGTGGCTTGAGGGATTTGAACCCTCGACCCTCAGATCCACAATCTGATGCTCTAACCAGCTGAGCTAAAGCCACCGCGGTGCACGTGATTATAAGAGGTTAGGCGCACGCGCCCGTTCAAATTCGGCGGAGGATGCGTTATATGCTGTAGGCGACTTGAAGACGTCTGACGACGCCCTCATCCGCCGCGCCCAGGCCCTCGACGCGGGGGCGCTGGCCGAGCTCTACGACCGGCACTTCGACGGAATCTACCGCTATTTGTTCACGCGAGTACGCCACCACGCCGACGCCGAAGACCTCACGGAGCAGGTGTTTTTAAAGATGGTCGACTCCATTCATCGCTACCGGCCGCGGGGTGTCGCGTTTTCCTCGTGGCTCTACCGGATCGCCCATAACCTGCTGGTCGACCGCTACCGCCGCGCCGGACGCGAGCCGATGGAGCTGACCGACCAGGTCCGCGACGTTCGCCCGCATGCCGATCCGGCCGCGTTCGCCCAGCACTCGGAGGAGCGCCGCCAGCTGCTGTCGGCCGTGCAACGGCTGACCCCGGAACAACAGCAGGTGATCACCATGCGCTTCATCGACAACCTCGGCGTCGAGGAGATCGCGCGCCTGATGCGGCGGCGGGTCGGCGCCATTCACTCGATGCAGCATCGAGCCCTGGCCAGCCTCTACCGTTTCCTGCTCGAGCCCGAGCAGGTGGTGGCACGCCGTGCGTGATCTGACGCGCCCGCTGCGAGAGTGCCTCGCCGCCATGGACGACAAGCACAACCTCCAGGAGGTGCTCCGGCGGTATCCGGCCGATCGCGATGAGCTGATCGCGCTCCTCCGGCTCTCGATCGACCTGGGCGGGCTCGAGGCCCCGGCCGCCGATCCGGCCTTCCGGCTCCGGGCGCGAAACCGGATGCTCGCCGCTGCGGCGCAGCGCCGGCAGGCGCGGCGCTGGAATCCACTGGCGGCGCTCCCTCGACCGGTCGTGCGACTGGCGTACGCCGGCGCACTGGCCGCCGCGCTGCTCATTGGCGGCCTGACCGCCGCGTCGGCCTCGGACAACAGCCTTCCCGGCGATCCACTCTACGGGGTCAAGCTGGGCGTCGAACGCGCGCGGCTGGCAACGACTTTTGACTCGGCCGCGCGAGCGCGTCTCGAGCTGCAATTTGCCGATGTTCGCCTGGCCGAGGCGCAACGGCTCTTCGCCGCGGGCCGTGTCCAAGAGGGCGTTCGTGGGATGGCTGAGTACGATACCGCGGTGGCGCAGTTCAATCGATCGATCGCCGGGAGTACATTGGACACTCGCGCGGTCGATGAACTGAGCCGCGTTCTGGACGAGCGCGCCGCGCGGGCCGACGCCAGCCTCAAGGAGTTGGCTGGATCGCTGGCGGCCGGGGGCGACACTGAAGCCGCCGCCGCGGTCGCCCGAGCCCAGTCGCACGTTGAGCAGGCCTGGAGCGGGAGCAAGCGCGACTTGCAATCGCGTGGGTCAGCCAGCCAGCCGGGCCATCAAACCAAGCCTGCCGCCGGACAGCCCTAGGCCCTTTAGCGGCGCGGCCTGATTCGTCGCGCCGCTTCTCGCGACACCTTCGCCTTGGCATTGGCGCGCTCCAGGTCTTTCGCGGCCTGTTTCGCCCTTTCCCCAGCCCGCTTTGCATCGGCCGCGATCCGGTCGGCTTCTTCCCGCAGCCGGTGTGCGGTCTGGGCGGCCTGTTGCGCCGCCTCCTCGTCGGCCTTGGCCGTGCGCACCACGTGTTCCATCTCGATCCGCTTCTCCGTCTCCGCGGCTTCGCGCGCCGCCCGCGCTTCACTCGCCTTGACGCGAGGCGCTGCGGGGCTGGCGGTCCCGGCCGAGCCCAGCGCAAAGGCCGCGGTCAGCATGTCCTCGCCGGCACGTGGCTCGCTGATGAGTGCGCCCCGTTGCAGCCGATTCCATGTGTCTCCGCCGGAGACCGCGGCCAGCCGCAGCATCTCCTGCACTCGTCGGAGGGTCGCCTCGTCCGCCGCGTGCTCGCCCGCGCGAAGCACAGCCCCGGCCTCTTTCACTGCCGCCTCGAGTTCGCGTTGCAGTGCCTCGGACGCCGATCGCAACTCGGGCGCCGCATTCTTCCGCCCGCTGACGGCGCCCGACTGCGCCTGTACGACGCCCTCTCCCGCACGCCGCAGCCGCTCGAGAATGGGCTTGTTCTGCCGCGCGAGCTGATTAACCGCCCAGACCGCGACTGGCGGCTTCTTCAGGCCGGCGACCTCAGCCGCCAGGTCGCGCTCGCCGGCGGCCTTGAGCTCTTTCGCCTTTGCATTGCGCGCGCTGGTGAATTCGTCGAGCGATCCCGCGAGCAACTGGGCAACCACCTCGTCCAGGTTCATCTGCGTTCGATCGTACGCTCGCGGGCCGTCAGCTAACTCGGCTTGCCCCGTCGCGTGGCGAAGAATTCCCGGAGCAGGCGGCCTGACGGTTCAGCCAGCACGCCGGAGCTGATGTCCACCCGATGGTTGTTAGCCGGATGTCGCAACACGTCGTACACGGAGTCGACCGCGCCCTTCTTTGGATCGGGGGCGCCGTAGACGAGCCGGCTGATCCGCGCCAGCACCATCGCGCCCGCGCACATCGGGCAGGGCTCCAGGGTGACGTACAGCGTGACGCCTTCCAGCCGCCAGGATTGGGTCAGCCGGGCGGCCTCGTTGAGCACAAGCATCTCGGCGTGCGCCGTTGCGTTGGGCGTTGTCTCGATCAGGTTGTGGGCTTCGGCGAGGACGGAGCCGTTGCGGATCAGGACGGCGCCGACCGGGACTTCCCCGACGGCGGCCGCGTGTCGGGCCTGTGCCAGCGCGCGCTCCATGTAATGGACGTCGTCGTGCTGACCAGCCGCTAGACTCAAATCGATGGCGTCAGGAAGTCTAAACGAGGATCCCGGGCTGTTTGGTCCACACTCGATTCTCTGGCGGCTCAATCGCGAGTCGGCGGTCACGCTCGCCGGCACCTGCGCGATCCTGATGCAGTTCGCCCATCCGAAGGTTGCCGCGGGCGTGCGGGATCACAGCCACTACCAGGTCGACGCGGCCGGACGGCTTCGGCGCACGCTGGAGCTTACCCTGGCCATCGTCTTCGGTCCTCGCGAGGCCGCGATGCAGGCGGTTCGTGCCATCAACGCGAGGCATCACAGTGTCCGGGGGCCAGGCTATTCCGCGACGGATCCGGAACTGTTGCTGTGGGTGCACGCGACACTGGTTTACTCGGCAATCCGCGGCTACCGCGCACTGGTGGGGCCGCTCACCGACGCCGAAGCGGACCAGTACTACCAGGACACGAAAGAGATCGGCGTACTGCTCGGCATTCCACGGGCGATCTATCCCGAACGCCTGGAAGCCCTCGAGGCATATCTGGACGAAATGATCGACTCCCGCGAGGTGGCGGTGGGAGAGGATGCCCGGCGGATGGCCGACCTCGTCCTACGTCCGTCGTTTCGCGGTGTCCCGCGGCTTGCATTCACGCCGTTGACCGTCATCACCGCCGGGCTGCTGCCGCCGAAGTTGCGCGACGGCTACGGGCTCAAGTGGGGAAGGCCTCAGCGCGCGGCCTTCGCGGCCTGCCGGACGGCGTTGCCGCGCGTCGTCGCTATCGCGCCCGGTCCGGTTCGCTTGTTGCCGCCTGCCCGACTTGCGTACCGGCGGTTAAGGCTGGCGCCTGGCTAAGTCGTGCGGATCGCGTCGGCCGCCCATTACAACACGGCTAACCTGGCGGCGATCCTCGCCGTTGCCCTTATCGGCTACGTGCTCTGGCGCAACTACCGGCGGCGCGGGCAACTGGTGCGAGGGGCTGGAATCGCGCCCGCCGTTGACGCCGCCTTAGGGCGACTCCTGGCGGGCGAGACGCGCTTCGTGGTCCTGACGGTCAGTCCCAGTGTCTATCTGCAATTCGCCAATGAGCCCAACGGTGCGGTGCTCGTCGAAGCGAATTGTCCGGCCGATAGCCCGGCCGCCGAACGGGTCCTGTCGACGGCGGGGCTCCGCGCGGTCCAGGGTCCGCCGAACTATCGGGGCAACTTCGCCCGTGCCGATGTGGGCCGGCTCTCTAGCCTCGCGCGCGATTACATTCACGCCCTTGGGGCTGCCTCGATTTCAATTAGGAGCGGTCGCTGACACTCCAGAAACACCGCTGACCGGGATCGGGGATGCTCGCCCCGCACTGCGGGCATGGCGTGGTCTCCGGCGAGGTACTGTCAGTCATCCCGGGTGTCGCCTTGGCGGAGGGGGCGAGATTCGAACTCGCGGTGGCGTTACCGCCACACGGCTTTTCGAGAGCCGCACCTTAAACCGCTCGGACACCCCTCCGGGCGGTCATTGTAAATTACGCGGTTACCGTCTTCTGGCGGGCGCGATGCCGGGCCACCTTCGCCCGGTTGCCGCAGCTACGCATACTGCACCACTTTCGCTTCCCGGTTCGCGAGGTGTCCTTGAAGACCCAGTGGCATTGCGGGTTTTCGCAGATCCGCAGCCTCGCCGTATCGCCCTGGATCAGCTCGCGGGCGATCGACTCGGCGAGGCGGGCGATCGCGCCGTCGACGGGATCTCCCTGGTGACGGTGGTCGAGCGACACACCGTCGGTCGCCGGAACCAGTTCGTAGATGTAGTGGGTGCGGAGCGCCCGGTTGATCTCGGCCAGGTCGCTCGCACGCGGGGCGCGCCGGGTCGCGGCGGCCTCCAGCACGCCCCGCATCGCCTGACGCGCACGGCGCAGCCGGCTCAGCATCTCGACGCCGCTGCCCGGTGACGCGTCGTACTGGGCCAGCAGATGAACCCGCGACTCGCGATGCATCAGGTCGTGCTCGACCAGCCACTCCAGGGCGGCGGTGGGGGAGTCCAGATGGTCATGGCTGACCGGCCAGAGATCCAGCGTATTGATGAAATCCAGGCCGGTCTGGAGCCGCGCCAGGTGACCAACCACCATGGGCATCAGAGGCGCCGAATTCGTTACCGACTCGTTCACCTGTAACCCCCTTATACCACTTGACGGGTTAAACCTAACACGGTAGAATTCCACTGTAACTAGTGTGAAGGTACGAAACGGTTACAGCGAGGTGACGAGCATGAACGACTACTACAGTCTGTACACGTGGGCGATGGACAAGCAAGCGCACCTGGAGCGGGAGGCCACCGAGCGGCGGCTGGTCCGCCACTCCCGGCACGTGACGCACGACAACGCGCGTCCTCGTTGGCCCTTTGCCCGCCGGCGCGACGACGAGCGCAAGGCAGCCTGAGCGCTCCCGCCCAGGTCGCCTGTGGCAGCCAAACCGAAACTGAGTCCGGCTGACATGGCGCAGGCGCTGCGTCAGCAAGCCGGAGCGCGGGCGGCCAGACCGGCCGCCCGCATCTGGCTGGCCCTGGGAACCGTCTACATCCTCTGGGGCTCGACCTACCTTGGCATCAAATACGCCATCGAGACGATTCCACCGCTCATGATGGGCTCGCTGCGCTTCATCGCGGCTGGCGGCGTGCTCTATCTGCTCGCCATCCGCACCGGCGATCGGCGTAGGGATCCGATCGGCGGCCGCCAGTGGATGGCCGCGCTTCTGATCGGCGGCGCGCTGCTGGTCGGCGGCAACGGCGGCGTCATCCTCGCGGAGCAGTACGCGCCGACCGGGGTCGTCGCCCTGCTGGTGGCGACGGCCCCGCTCTGGATGGCAATCATCGACCGCGTCGTCTTCGGACGCCGCCTGCCGGCGCTCGTCATCGTTGGCTTGCTGATCGGATTCGGCGGGGTGGCGTTCCTGATCGGCTCCCCCGGCTCGGGTCACATCAACCTCTTTGGCGCCGCCCTCGCGCTGGCCGCCCCGCTGTGCTGGGCGAGCGGCTCGGTCTTCACCCGTCACGTCAAGTTGCCAGTCCGCCCACTGGTGGCGGCCGCCATGGAAATGCTCTGGGCGGGGCTGCTCTTCGGCATCGCCAGTATCCTGACCGGCGAGCTCGGCCGGGTTCATTGGCAGCAGGTGTCGACCACCTCGCTCGTCGCGCTGCTCTACCTGATCGTCTTCGGCAGCCTGGTCGGGTTCAGTGCCTATGTCTGGCTGCTCCGCTCCGCGCCGCTGTCACTGGTGTCGACCTACGCCTACGTCAACCCGGTCGTCGCGGTCATCCTGGGCGCGGTCTTCGTCGGCGAGGCGATCAACGCGCGCCTGGTGATCGCGGGCGGCATCATCATCCTCGCCGTCGCCCTGATCGTGGTCGCCCGCAACCGCGCCGCGTCACAGGCGCGGGTGGCGATCTCCGCCTAAGCCTGCGCCGGCTCCACTAGCTGCACGCGCTCGCTCGTGAAGGCGCGGTGCATTCGGGCGACGCTGGCCAGCGTGTCGATGTCGCGCACCGTCTTGTCGGTTCGAATCTGCTTGATGCGCGGAAAGCGCAGCGCGTAACCCGAGTTGTGCCGCCCCGATTCCGTGATCGCGTCGAATGCGACTTCCAGCACGACCTCGGGCTGGACCGAGCGGAAGCGTCCATAGTCCCGTACCGTGATCGACTTGAAATGGTCGGTCATCTTCGCGATCTCGGCGTCCGTCAGGCCCGAGTAGGCCTTGCCGATATTGACCAACCGGTCGCTGGCTTCGTCGTAGACCGCGAAGGTGTAATCGGACAGGACGTTCTTGCGCTTACCGTGTCCGACCTCGACGCCGGTGACGACCACGTCGAGCGTGGCCAGTGCCTTCTTCAGCTTGAGCCAGCCGAGCCCGCGCCGGCCGGGCGTGTAGCGGCTCTCCGGGTCCTTCACCATCAGGCCCTCGTTGTTGCGTTGCCGAGCTCCGTCAAAGATCCGGTCCAGCTCGGCGGCGTCGAGCGCGCGGATCAGGTAGGCGAGCATAAAGGGGGAGGGGAGGTCGAGCGCCTCGAGCAATCGGCGGCGCTCGCGCAGGGGCTCGGTCAGCAGGTTGCGGCCGTCGAGGTAGAGCACATCGAAGGCGACGAAGATGACCGGGACCTCGGCGAGCAACTGTGCGCTCACGACCTTGCGACCTAGCCGGTGCTGGAGTTCGAAGAAGGGGAGCACAATTCCGTCCTTGTAGGCGAGCAGCTCACCGTCCAACAGCACGTCATGCGGCACCGCTCCGGCAGCGGCGACCACTTCCGGAAAGGCGGCGGTCACCTCGTTGAGATCGCGCGAGTAGAGGACGGCCCGGTCACCCTCTTTATGCAGCTGGCCGCGGATCCCGTCGTATTTGTCCTCCACCCAGGCCTCGCCGCCGACCCGCCGCATGATGGCCGCCGCGTCCTCTTCTGGCGAGGCCAGCATGAACTGCAGCGGGTGCATCAGGCGGAGCTGTGCCGAGCGCAGCGCGCCACGGCGGGCCAGAAGGGCAACCTCGCCGAGGTCGCCGGTGAGCATCGACGCCCACGACACATCGGCCAGGGGCGCGCTAAACGCCTTGGCGATGCCTTCCTCGACCAGGCCGGCTCGAAGCCCGATACGGAGGTCGCCGGTGAGGATCTTGCCGATGTACTTCGCCTCGCGCGGGGTGACCCGGTCCAGCAGCTCACGCAGGGCCTCGGTCTTCTTCTTGACGGTGCGCTGCTCGTAGATGCGCACGAAGGTCCGTTGCACCTCTTGCAGCGACGTCGGCTGCGGATGCGTGTGGCCCTGAAGGACTTCTTCGATGACGTCACCGACATCGCTGTGGCGCATGTACGACTCACCCAGCGCTCCTTCATCCACCTGGGCGAGCTCGCAGACCGCGTTGCGGATGACGGCGTACCCCAGGTTGAGTTTGCGCTGGTCGCGGTCGGCGAACGGGCGGGCGGCGAAGTACACGGCCGCCAGCGGCAGGGTCTCCTCGTCGAGGCCGGCGAAGTACTCACCAAGCAACCGCGTCTTCTCCAGCTTGCTGCTGGTCGCGCGAATCGCTTCGCCCGTCCGGGCGAATGCCTCCATGGGGCTAGCTTAGAGGGGCTAGCCCTGCTGAACCTGGTCGGCGGGTGGGGCCGTGATCGTCTCACCGGTGTTGTA
>VBEQ01000254.1 GCA_005881235.1 Chloroflexota bacterium
GGTAATGCCGCTCGATCTTTACTTGTCGTCAAACTGCGAGTTGCAGTACCTGCCAACAACCGTTGCCGAGCAAAAGGTGCGCCGGCTCGGCGAGGTGGCGGGCAAGGTTAAGGAGCTGGTGTCGGTATGAACGAGGTCGTCGACCACAGGCCATTGCTGACCCACGAGGTGGGTTCGCTCGACAAGCCCGGCTGGCGCGTGAAGGCCTACGCCGGCAAGCCGCTGGACGACAAGGACCTCGAGGAAGCGCGCAGCTGGGGCGAGCGGCTCCAGGTTCCCGAGTACGAGCGTCTGCTCGATCTGCTGCGCCACGCACCGTTCAGCAAAGAGCAGAAAGCCGAACTCCAGCGCTGGTCCAGCCTCTACGCCGTCCGGCTGGAGGAGAGCGCCGGCCTCGACGTCGTCTACGACGGCGAGCAGCAGCGCACCGAGATGTACGACTGGGCGGTCAGCCATGCCAACGGCTTCGAACGCCGCGGCAGCGTGCGCGCCTTCGACAATAAGTACTACAGCAAGGCGGCGGTCGTGGGCGCCATCTCTCTGGGCTCGCCCTTCCACAATGCCGAGTTTTCGTATCTCGTGTCCGTGGCCGAAGCCGAGCTCAAGATCCCGGTCACCGGCGCCTACACGATCGCCGACTGGTCGTTCGATGAGCGCAACCGTGCGCCCGAAAACCTGCTGCAGCCGGCTGCCCAGCGTATCCGAGAGCGCAAGGCGGCCCGCCGCGACTTCGTCCTGGAGGTGGCTCGCAACTTGATCCGGCCGAACCTCGAGGCCTTGATCACGCTCGGCGCGCGCTGGATCCAGGTCGACGAGCCGGGAGCGTCAACCGAGGCTGATGAGCTGGATCTTTTCGTCGATAGTTTCAATGCCAGCGTCGAGGGGCTGAACGCGATGTTCTCCACCCATCTGTGTTTCTCCGACTACAACCTCTTCTTTCCGGCGATCGAGCGCATGGAGCACTGCCAGCAGTTCGCGGTCGGCTTCGCGAACTATGACAGCCGCGAGCTGGGGACCTCCGACGAGGCGCGTCCGGGCTACCAGGTGATCAAGAAGTTCCGCGACCTGCCGTACCAGCCGGCGCTCGGTCTCGGCGTCCTGGACATCCACAGCGACTTCATCGAGTCACCCGAGCTTGTCCGCGATCGCGTGCTCTACGCCGTCAAGCTCTTCGGCGATCCCCACCGCATTCACGTGACGCCCGATTGCGGGCTGCGGACCCGCTCCTGGAAGGTCGCCTACGAGAAGCTCCGCAACATGACCGCCGGGGTCGAGCTGGCCCGGAAACAACTCGGCATATAACCCGTGATCGCCCGGCGGGGCATCCGGCTATCCGGCTCGAACGCCATTGCGGTCGCGTTGTGTCTGCTGAGCCTCACGGGCATTGCGCTCGGCTTCGCTGAGCCGCCCTCACCAAGCGTCGCTGGCGGAAGCTGGCCGGTCGCGGTCGAGGCGATCGTTCGAATCGCACTGACCCTGGCCATGACCGTGACCCTGGTCCTCGGACCGGGGCTCGCGGTTGCGCAGCTGCTCCGCCGTAAAGAACATTGGCTCCTGGGGCTGGCATGGATCCCGGGAATCGTCGTCCTGGCCGCCACCGGCACCGCGGCCTGGGTTTTCGCGGGCCACGTACGGCCCCAGATCTTCTGCGCCATCGTGATCGTTCCCCTCCTGCTCGTCCTCCTGGTGGTAGCCATCCGGGCCGGCCAGGATGCGATCGTCGATGCCACCGAGCGGCGAGTCTTGTCATTGGCGCTGGCGGTCCTGGTCGTTGCCTTGGCCAAGGCGCTCTACGCGCCCGGACCGGTGGGGGAGCTGTACGCGGGTTCGATTTCGCGGACGCTGGAGGTCGGCGACCGACCGGACAGCCGCATCCCCTACCACGTCGTGCAACTCGTCGCCAACGGCACACCGCCCTACAGCAATCTCGGTCGGGCGAACTTCCTGCCGTATGTCTTTTCCGACCGAGGGCCACTGGCCGGCCTGGCGGCCAGCCCCGTGGTGCTGCTGTCCGGCGCGACGGTGCCGGTTGGCGTGCCCAGCGCGCCCTGGGCGCCCTTCGACGGCCAGGGCTTCATGGCTTACCGCCTCGCGATGTCAGCTTTCGCCGTCACCGCCTTGCTCTCGTTATTCGGGCTGCTGGCCGCCGTGCTGCGTCCGGCATCCGGCCTCTTCGTTGTTGCCCTTGCGGCACTGACGCCCTTCGTGGTCCACGAGGTCTACTTCACCTGGCCGAAGTTGCTGGCGGCCAGTTTCGTGATCGCGGGTGCGCTCCTGATCGTCCAAGGCCGGCCAGGCTGGGCCGGGCTGATGGCGGGGGCTGGCTACATGGCCCATCCGCTGGCGTTGCTGAGCGTCCCGACCCTTGGCCTGTTGTGGATTCTCCTCAGGGCCAGGGGCAGTCCGGCCCGGCAGCTCGGCGACATCGCCCGCGGGCTGGCCTGGCTCGCCGCCGGCACCGCCGCCTGGCTGCTCTTCTGGCGAGTCGTCAACCTGAGGCATTACGCCCAGAGCAACTTCCTCCTGTTCTTCGTCTATGCCAACAGCGCGCCCACTTCGGACCCGGTCTCGTGGGTCCGCTGGCGGATCATTTCGGTGCTCAACACCCTCGTTCCCTTCTTTCTCTTCGTGTTCGGTGGCCGCAACCCATCGGTTAATTCGGTCAATGGTCCGTCGCCGGCGGTCGTGCACTTCTATTTCCAATACTGGAACGCTCTGCCCTTCGGCGTCGGCATCGCCTTCTTCCCGCTCCTCATCGGCGCGCTGGTCCGCGTTTTTCTCCGCGCCCCGTGGCTGGCGGTCGTCGTCGCCTTGTCGCCGATCGTCCTGTTCAGCATCTACTGGGGTGGCCCAATATCCGGGATGCTTCGCGAAGGGCTGCAGGTCTGGATTCTGGCCCTGCCCGCCCGCTCTGGTACGGATCACTGCTCGAGCGCATCGTGCTGTCAGGGCGCGCCCTCGAGGTGCTGCTCATGCTCCTGCTCCCGACCCTGCTCACCCCCCACGTGCTGATCAGCCGCCGGTTCGCCCTTACGGATGCCATCGCCCTGGCGACGATGATCGCGGGGCTCGGCTGGCTTGGGCGGCAGATGTGGGCGATCGCATCGCCGACCCAGCTCGCAGACGCCTAGTTCGCGTTCTGCCGGATGATCGCCTGGCAGAGCGCGACGTCGCGAACCGCGTCCTCGGCCGTGGTGCGCGGCTCGCGTTCCTGGGTGATACACGCGTAGAACTCCAGCAGCTCGCGCTTGAACGCCGACTGGAACGAGATCGTCTCGACGGTCTTCCACGAGCGCGGACTCTCCTGGCTGCCACCCTCCAGCACCAGCTCGACCGGCGCGCTACGCAGGAAGGGCGAGGGAAAGACGAGGGTCGCCCGCCGCTCCGGGTAGAAGAACGCGAACTCTTGCTGGTAGCGGGCCACACCGTCGGTCAGGTTGACCCAGTGCATGGCGGCCGCCGACTGCGGAAAGTCGAGAAAGAGCGAGATGCCCTCCTGCGCCACGCTGGCAAAGCGGAGCGTTTTCGGCTCGCCCAGCAGGGAGCGCATCAGGTTGATGTCGTGGATCATGCTGTCCAGCAGCGAGTGCCGGTACGCGTAACGCAACACCGGGTCCGCTACTTGAATCGCCGCCGTGACCCGGGCCTCGTCGTCCGCCTGCAAGCTCGCCACCGTCTTGGCGTCGATGTCCGTGCCACGGACGATCGGGTAGTGCGCGACATACCACTTCAGGGGATACTCCGCGGTCGTGGAGCGGGCGAAGCGCAGCGGACGCAGGTCGCGGAGCTCGTCCGCCATTCGCTCGACCGCGGGGTCGTAGCGTTTCATGTAGCCGACCATCAGGCGCACGCCCGCCTTCTTGCCGGCCGCGATGATCGCCTGGCCTTCCGCTTCCGAAAGCGCGATCGGCTTCTCGATGAAAACGTGACGTCCGGCCTGTGCCGCGGCAACCGCCATCGGCTCGTGGCTGCCGGTCGTGAGCACCAGCACCGCGTCCAGCGGGGCCGCGAGCAGTGCTGTCCAATCGGTGTAACGGCGGTCGACGCCGTACGCCTCCCCCACCGAATCGACCACGGTCCGCGACAGATCGCAGAGGGCCGCGATCTCGAACCGGTCGCTCAGCTCCCGCAGGTAATGCAGGTGCATCACCTGCGCGATCAGTCCGCATCCGATGACACCGACGCGCAGTCGAGGCTGAGCCAAGCTGCGCGCGACTATACTCCGACCACCGATGACCGGTCAATCCGTGGCGTGCCTACCGACCTGAGCAAATCGATCGCGGTCGCCGGCGCACCCGTCTCCTTCGGCGCCTTTGAAGTCACAGTCGGCATCGACCCGAACGTGCCCGACGCGGGCAGCGTCCTCGATGCGGTGCAGCGTGACGGCTACGACGGCATCGACCTGGGACCGATCGGTTACCTGGGCACTAAAGACAACTTGGGCCAGCACCTGCGGAGTCGCGGGCTGCACCTGTCGGGGGGCTACATGCCCCTGCCACTCTCGGATCCGGCCGGCATGCAACCCGCGATGGCCGAACTCACCACCCTGCTGGATCTGTTCGATAGCGCGAAGAGTCCGGACCAGGTTCCGCCGCCAAAACCAACGCTGGCGGACGCCGGGTCTGGGGCGCGCCGCCTGGCGCCGGGCCGGGCCCATTCCGATCGCAACCTTGGTTTGCAGCCCGAAGGCTGGGACCGCCTCGCGGCCAACCTGGAGGCGGCCGTCGGGCTCTGCCGCGCGCGGGGCTACGAACCGACTTTCCACCATCACGCGGGGACCTACGTCGAGGCGCCATGGGAGATCGAGGAGTTGCTGGCGCGCAGCGACGTCGGCCTCTGCCTCGACACCGGCCACCTCGTGCTGGGCGGCGGCGATCCCGTTTCCGCCATCCACGACTGGGGCCCCCGCATCAATCATGTTCACTTGAAAGATGTCCGGCGCTCGGTGATCGACGCCGTCATCCGCGAGGGC
>VBEQ01000041.1 GCA_005881235.1 Chloroflexota bacterium
TTCCCGATCCCGCAGGTAAAGGCCTACCTCGCCGGCCAGGGGATCCCGGTGCGAATGTGAACGCGCCTGATGCCGCCAGCCTCACCTTCGACGACCGCGGCCTGATCGTCGCCGTCGCCCAGGAGCAGGCGACCGGTACGGTGCTGATGGTCGCGTACATGGACCGGGATGCGCTGGCGCGGACGGTCGAGACCGGCGAGGCGCACTTCTGGAGCCGCAGCCGGCAGGCCCTCTGGCGCAAGGGCGAGACGTCTGGCCACCTGCTGCACGTCGAGGAGATCCAGGCCGACTGCGATAGGGACGCGCTGCTCCTTTCGGTGCATGCCAGCGGGCCAGCCTGCCACACGGGCCAGCGATCGTGCTTTGCGCAGCCCGTCAACATCCTCGATCAGCTCGATGCGACCCTGCGCGAGCGGCAGGCCCAACGACCCGCGGGGTCTTACTCCGCGCGGCTCTTCGACGGTGGGCGCGCGGCGATCCTCCGAAAGGTGGGCGAGGAAGCCGTGGAGGTCCTCCTCGCCGGCGCCCAGGAAAGCGATGACGCGCTGACCAGCGAGGTCGCCGACCTCTGGTTTCACACCGGCGTCCTGCTGCGGGAGCGCGGACTCAGCCTCGCCGGCGTGCTCGACGTCCTGGCAGAACGACACCGGACGTCCTCGCCCTGATCAACGCATCGACTGAGGCTAGACGGCGACCGGCTCCCCCACCTCGATCGGGTTGCTGACCGGATCCTGGCTCCACTCGAACCAGCCGCCATCGTAGACGGCGATCCGCGGCCAGCCCATCAGGTAGGCGTAGAACCAGGTCTCGCCCGCGCGCCAGCCGGTGCCGCAGTAGAAGGCGACCCACTTGTCGGCGGTAATGCCCGCGTCTCCCCAGTTCGCCGCGATCTCCGGGTAGGCCCGCATCGTGTTGTCGACGTTGCGGTAGTGCTCCATGTGGTACGCATCCGAGCCGCAGTTTCCCCAGACGTCGCCCGCGATCCGGCCGGCCGGGCCGATGTAGTTGTAGCCGCTGACCGCGCCGATGTGCTCCCGCCAGGTCCGAACGCTGACGAGCGCGGCGTGTTCCTGATCGGCCAAAATCTGCTTGGCCTCGTCGATGTCGATGATGACCTCCGGGCGCAACGGAATCTGGACACCGAACGATGTGACCGGCGCGGGGTTGTTGAGAACGGTTTCGAGCGGATTTCCGGCCTGGACCCAGTGGTCGTAGCCGCCATCGAGGAGGCGGATGTCGTCGACGCCCGCGTACCGAAGGATCAGCGCGGTCCGGCAGGCGGCGATCTGTCCGGCCCGGCGTCCCGGCCATTTCTCGTTGGCGTGGCCTTCGGTATCGCGCCCGTAGAGGATGACGGTGGTGTCGGCCGTGATGCCAACGGAGCGCAGGGCAACCTCGAGCTCTTCCGGGGTGCGGCGGTTCCAATCGCGCGGATTCTCCAGCCGGTTCGTGTCGAGGTAAAGTGCCCCGGGAATGTGGTTCTCCTCGTACTCCTCCGGAACGCCGAAGTTGACGTGGAAGAGGAGGAATCGCCCGGCCGGCGCGGCCTCGGGGCGTCCGCCGGCGAGCAGCTCGCGGAGCCAATCGGCGTGGACGAGCTTGTCGTAGTTCGGCAGACGATCGACCGGCAGCGTTGTGTCCGCGGCCCACTCCGGCCAGCCGCCCTCGTAGGTCCGCACGCCGGAGCGCCCTAACTCGGCCAGTCTCCTCGCGAGGGGCAACGTGTCCTCGCCCCGATCGCCGTAGAGAATGACCTCGTGGCTGGCAAGGATGCCCTTGGATCGGAGTAAGCGCTCGACCTCGGGCGCATCCACGCTTTCCAGCCAGGCGCTGGGGAAGGCAACCGCGCCGCGGATGTGGCCGCCGCGAGCCGCGCCTTCGGATCGCCACCCGTTGTAGGCGGGCAGCGCCCGGACGTCGACGATCGTGAGATGAGGGTCGCCGAGGCGCTGTCGAAGTTCGGCCAGGGAGATCGTCGAGTCAGAAACACGGCGGGGCGGATCGGCGCTGGTCATCGATGCATCGACGGCGGGCAAATGTCTGTCCTCCTCCAGTTAGGTAATCGTGCCATTTTGCCCGAAATTGTTGACTATGTCAATCCGAATAGTCAACTTCAGTGATTTGCCTCCCCCAATCAACGGAGGACCTGCTTCCCCCGAATAGGCGGCGACATCGCTCCGGGCCGGCCCCAACCTTGAGTCACTAAACAAGGCGGGGTTGAAGCATGAGAAATACGAAATCGTGGATCAATTTCCTGTGGGTGCTGGTTGTGCTCCTGGCGGTGATACGACTCGCGACCACGGCGTTTTCGCCCTCTCTGACCATACCGGTGGTGATGGCGGCCGCGGTGTTCGCGCTCATCCACGGGGCGTTGCGCTATCGCTGGAGCGGCATCCTGGCCTTCCTCGTCGTGTGTCTCGTCGTCAGCAACATCCTCGAAAACACCAGCATCCTGACCGGTTTTCCGTTCGGCCACTACCACTACACTTCCGGGCCCATGCTCTTCCTGGTGCCGTGGTTCATCGGGCCGTCCTACTTTGCCACCGCATATCTCGCCTGGATGGTCGGCGTCGTCCTCATCGGCGATGTCCGCCGGGAGGTCAGTTGGTTTACGACCGTAGCTGTCCCGGTGATTGGCGCGGCGGTCATGGTGATGTGGGACCTGACCTTTGATCCGACCGCATCGACCATCAAGCACTTCTGGATCTGGGAGCAAGGCGGTGGCTACTTTGGGGTACCGCTCACGAACTACGTCGGCTGGTTCTTCACTGTGTATGTGTTCCTTCAACTGTTTGCTCTGTTCCTCCGGTTCCGGAGGGCCGGTGCGGATTCACTACCGTTGCCCGCGTCCTACTACGCGCAGGCGGTCGCCTCGTATGCCGTGATCGGCGTGGCGGCGGTGCTTTCCTACCTCGTCTTTACCGGCAACACGGTGGTTACCGATGCCGCCGGGGTCGTCTGGCAAACAAGGAGCATCACTGAGGCAGAGGCGGCGGTCAGCATCTTCACGATGATATTCGTCTCCGTTTTGTCCGGAGTGAAAATGCTCCAGGCATCAGCCGACTTTCGGCGCGCATCAACTGCGGCTTGGACAGGGATCGCCGCCTAGAACTTCGAATTGTCGTAGGAGGAAGCCGTGATGAGCGAGTATGCAGGACCGATGGAATTGGCCAACGAGGAGATCAGGGAAGCCATCGATAGGTTCGCCGCGAATCGACTCGGGAGCCGCCGGCTCCCCGCGCTTCTCGAACGCACCGACGCGATGCTCACCGAGCTCGAGACCCTGAACCTGATGGAGGTTCGGCGCACCCCGGCATCCCAAATTGCCGCCTTGGCGGCGCTAGCTGCGGACCTGCCGTTCGAATACACGGCGCGCATCGGACCGGGCGCGAAACCCGCGGCGGTGATCGACGTCGTCTTCGATATACAGGCGCGCATCTTCAACTCGATGGACGGCTCGGACGGCTCCGACCGATTGCCGGATCCCGCCGACCAGTTGATCGAGGTGGCGAGTTGAACGCCGCGATCCTCCTCGTCGAGGACGAGCCCGATATCGCGCAGATGTTCAGCCTCGGGCTGTCAATCGCCGGCCACGAGGTTGAGGTCGCCGGCGATGGTTGCCATGCGGTCGATCGGGCGCGGAGCAAGCGATTCGACCTCGTCCTTCTGGACGTGGAGCTGCCGAGAATCGACGGGTTGAAGACGCTCGAGTTCCTGCGATCGAACGGGCCGACTCACGATCTGCCTATCGCGATGCTGACCAACAGCGGCGACGAGACTCAGCGCCGGAGAGCCCACTCACTCGGCATTCTCGACTGGCTGGTCAAGAGCGAGATCACACCCGCCGAGCTGGCCAGGCGTGCCACCGCGTGGACTTCACGCGTGAAGACTGCGATCGGCGGCGAACGCATCCATTGATCGGCGCCCGCCCGCGAGGTGCTTATGCGAGGCTAAACGGCGGATACTGATCGGTCACGAGGGTGAAGGCGTAGCCGGTCACTCGATTACTCCACCGCATGACCCCCACCACAAAGTCGAAGAGACCGCGGGGGTACCGTCCGGTGAAGAGGACGGCAAACCAGGCGATGATCACCGCCACGATTGCTCCGATCGCGAGAAAGAAAAGCACGATGTAGTGGGGAATGGCCAGCAACCATTTCACCAAGGGGAGCCATTGGTTGAGTTGGCGCGCATCCGGATAGGGGAAATCCAGGTGAACCGCCTGCTCCTCGTCCGTTGACGGATAGTGGTCGTCGAGCAAAGCCAGATAGGCGCTGACACGCGCCGACAACCTGAGCACCTGGAGGTTCCAGTCGAACCACCACCGCGGATACTTTTGCCGAAACACGATCATCAACACGAGGGGAAGAAACAGCACGCCGCCGCCGGTAGCCAGGGTGGCCGTCTCGTTCGTCGTATTGTTCGTCGTGACATAGTGCAGCGAGGCACCGGTCAGCAGACTCAGGACAGCCAGGATAGGAATTGCGACCACAATGCGAAAGGCGCTGGTCAATCGATCGAGGTCACGGTCGGGATAGTCGACGTTGAACGTAACCGGATACGTCGTCGTCATACGGATCCCTCCTCACGTGTTCGAGCATGGCTCGCACTGGCAGAAGCAGGCCAAATCATACGCAGTTCGGTCGTGAGCGGTTCGAGTTTCAAGCATCCGGGATCTCGCGACCAAACGCCTCAACAGTGCCGTGGGCCCGGGCGATCGCTCCGATGACCGGGGCGTCGAGACGGGCGCTCTTCTCGAAGCCGTGCAGAGTTTCGTCGTAACCGTGGTCACTGATCCAGATCTTCGTCTCCAGGAAGACCTCGGATCAGTCAAGCATCGTCTCTCCTCCCATAGCGCGGAAAGAAAAGTCATCAAGGTGTAGCCCTCAGTAGATGATCAGGGAACGAGCGCCCTTACCGACAGCCATCCTAGCCAAGGCGTCAGGAGCGTCCTCCAGCCTGATGCGATTGGTCACTAAATCTTGGGGGCGGATCCGACCGGACTGCACGTGCTCGAGAAGGCGTGGGAGATCGCGACTAACGTCCGTTGAACCGAAGACGCATCCGCACAAGACCCGGCCGAAGTAGAAAATCTCCTGCGGGTTAAATTCCACCTTCTCATCTTTTTCGCCGATGCCGACCACCGTGGTCCGACCTCCGCGACGCGTGGAAGACCACGCCTGGCGGATCGTCGTCGCGCTGCCGACACAGTCGAACGCGTGGTCGGCCCCTCGGCCCTCGGTCCGGTCACGAATGCCTCGCGCGGCCTGATCGCCGGCGAGCATGAAGTCCGTAGCTCCGTTTGCACGGGCCCGATCTTCCTTGTCCGCCGCGACGTCCACGCCGATCACCACCTCCGCACCAACAAGGCGCGCGCCCTGGAGGACCGATAGGCCGACCCCTCCGGTACCGAAGACAACGACCGACTCGCCCCGTTGGACGTCAGCCGAGTTGATGACAGCGCCGACACCGGTCAGCATGGCACAGCCGAGGAGCGCCGCCCCTTCCAGGTTAACGTCGGCCGGCAAAGCGACCACTGCCGAGCTCGGCACGATCGTCTCCTCGCCAAAGGCCGCCGTCCCCAACCCGGCGTACAGGGCCGTTCCGTCCGCCAGTCGTGCGTATCGCCGCTGCCAGGCTTTGGCGGTCTGCTCACACAGATAGGGTTCTCCATGGGTGCAGAACCAACACGTTCCGCATGAAGGCGACCAGTTCAACAACACGTGGTTGCCCGGACGGACGTTAATGACCCCGGCCCCGACCGCAATCACGGTGCCCGAGGCCTCGTGGCCGAGGACTGCCGGGACCGGTTGACTGAGAGTCCCGTTGGCGAGCGAGAGATCCGAGTGGCACACACCGGCGGCCGCGAGCCGGACGTGCACCTCGCCCGCCGCCGGCGGAGGAAGCTCGATATTTTCGATCGTCAGCGGCGAGTCGGTAGACTTCAGGACGGCGGCGCGAATCACGGCCGCGTCATTCGCCGCCGTCGATCGGAAGCACTTCGCCATTGACGTAAGAGGCCGCGTCCGAGACAAGGAAAACGATGGCGGATGCCACTTCATCGGCGGTGGCGAAACGGCCGAGCGGATTACGCTCGAGGACACGCCGAGAAATCTCCTCGTTACCCCAGAGAGCGGCAGCAAATTCGGTCTTCACGATGCTCGGCGCAACGGCGTTGACCCGAATGCCGTGAGGTCCGAGCTCGGTAGCCAGCTGCCGGCTCAACATGATGAGTGCCGCCTTGGTCACTCCGTACGGGCCAAGCCCAAACTCGGGTCGCAGCCCCGCGATGCTGGCGACGTTGACGATGGCGCCTCCGTGCGCTCGCATCCAGGCATCGACGACAAATTTCGTGAGCACCAATGGCCCTCGTAGGTTGACCTCGAAAGTCTTGTCCCAGGCGCTGAGCTCGACCTCGAGGATCGGGCCGAAATGCGGATTGGTCGCGGCATTGTTCACCAGGATGTCGATCCGACCGAAGCGCTTGATCACCTCGTTGACGAGGCGCTCGGAATCCTCGGAACGGCCCACGTGAGCGGCCATCGGTGTGACGGCTCCGGCATGACGCGCATTGATTCGATCCGCCGCCGCCTTTAGCCCCTCCGGCTTCCTGCCGGAAATGACTACGCCGGCACCATGGTCGGCCAGGGCAAGGGCGGTCGCCTCGCCAATGCCACGGCTTCCGCCTGTCACGATCGCCACGCGACCGGTCAGGTCGAAATCCGGCATGGCAAGATACTATCGGCTGCGATGGACTTCGACCATTCACCCAAAGTGAAGGCGTTACAGAAAAAACTGGACGACTTCATGGGCGAGTTTATCTACCCAAACCAGCAACGGTATCGAGAGCAGACGGCCGGCGACGACCGCTGGCGACCGTCCGCCCTCATCGAAGGCCTGAAGCCGAAGGCCCGGGCAGCGGGCCTCTGGAACCTTTTCCTTCCGGACTCCCCGCAAGGCGGCGGGCTGACCAACCTGGAGTACGCGCCACTCTGCGAGATCATGGGCCGCGTCCCCTGGGCACCCGAGGTCTTCAACTGCTCGGCCCCGGATACCGGGAACATGGAAATCCTCGACCGCTATGGGACCCCGGAGCAGAAGGACCGATGGCTGCGGCCGCTTTTGGATGGAGAGATTCGTTCCGGTTTCGCGATGACGGAACCGGATGTCGCGTCCTCCGACGCGACCAATATCAAGAGCCGCATCGTTCGCGATGGCGACGACCTGGTCATCAACGGCCGGAAATGGTGGACGTCGGGAGCGATGGACCCACGCTGCCAACTCCTCATCTTCATGGGCAAGACCGACGCGGAGAATCCGGACCGTCACCGGCAGCAATCCATGGTCCTGGTGCCCCGCGATGCGCCGGGGGTCCGAATCCTGCGCTGGCTACCCGTCTTCGGGTTTGATGACGCCCCTCACGGACATGCTGAGGTTGACTTCGTGGATGTCCGAGTGCCCGCGGCCAACGTGCTGCTGGGCGAAGGCCGCGGCTTCGAGATCGCCCAGGCTCGGCTGGGCCCTGGCCGAATTCACCACTGTATGCGGCTGATCGGGCTGGCGGAAGTAGGCCTCGAACTGATGTGCAAACGAGTTAGCAGCCGGGTGGCCTTTGGCAAGCCGCTCGCCCAGCAGTCGGTGTGGCTCGAGCGAATCGCGGAGGCACGCATCTTGATCGATGAGGCGCGCCTGCTGACGCTGAACGCGGCCTACCGGATGGACACCGCGGGCAACAAGGCGGCACGAGCCGAGATCGCCATGATCAAAGTGGCGGCGCCGAACATGCTCTGCACCGTTCTCGACTGGGCGATCCAGGCGCACGGCGCGGCCGGCGTTTCCGAGGATTTTCCGCTGGCGCAGGCCTATGCGTACGCGCGTACGGTCCGGATCGTCGATGGTCCCGACGAGGTTCACCGCAACCAGATCGGTCGACTCGAGCTTGGCAAGTACTGAAGACATCACCAGCGCGATGCGTGCGCTCCGCCGCGCCTATTTGATTGGTGTTGAGGGCGTCACCGAGATCTGGCTGGTTCGACACGCGGACGCCTATGACGGGCTCGAGGACGTTGCGGATCCTCCGCTGAGCCGGGTGGGAGTCGATCAAGCTGAGCGCCTGGCGCGACGCCTGCAACCGCTCGAGATTCGTGCCGTTTACTCCAGCCCACACCAGCGCGCGCGGCAGACCGCGGAGGCCCTCACCGACCGGCTCGCGATCGAGCCCAGGTTGGCCGAGGCCCGTGCCAGCTACGCGGCCGGCAAGGTTGAAATCGAGGAAAGCCCCGTCGCCGTAATCCAGCGAATGCAGGAGGCCGTCGACGCGGCGGTCGCCGCGCACTCCGGCGGGCGTGTCGTGATGGTGACTCACGGGATCGCGATCCTGAACTATCTTTGCGACGTCCTCCAGCTCGCGCCGGGCACGCTGCGCCTCTTCCCCGATTTCACCAGCATCAGCGTGGTCCGGGTCAAAGGTGATCGCCGCATGGCGGGTTCCCTTTGCGACGTCGCCCACCTGGCACCGGTGCCATGACCGAAGCGGAGGAGCGGATTCGGAAGGATCTCGGGGCCCAGATCAAAGAGGATGTGCGCGAGGTCCGCGCAATCCCCGAGGGTCATTCCGGCTTCACCTACTGGGTCGCGCTCGACGGGCGCCGCGCCGTCCTGCGCCTTCCTCCGCCAGGGGCGCGCATCGCCGGCCCGGCCGATATTCCGCGGCAGGCGAGGATCATGGCGGCGCTGCACGCCGAAGGTTTGCCGGTACCCGCCGTGGTGGCGAGCTCAGACGACGCGGTCGTCGATGGACGACCATTCGTCCTCATGGAAATGGTCCACGGGGATCGAGTCGAGCCGGCCATCGCCGCCGGGAGCAACCCGCTCCGGCTGGCATCCTCCGCCGTGGAGGTGCTCCGCCGTCTCCAGGCCGTGCCCGCGGCGAAAACCGGCATCGGCGATGAGGAGCCGGTGTCGCTCGCTGCCGAGGTCGCGCGCTGGACCTGGTTGATGGACCGTGCCCCCGCCGAGCTCACCCGGCGGGCACCCGAGCTGGCGCAACGGCTGCTCGAGCGGCAGCCACGCCCCGGGCCGCCGGTTCTCGTCCACGGCGATTACCACTTCGGAAACATGCTCTTCGACGGCGGGCGCGTGGCGGCCGTCGTCGACTGGGAGATCGCGCAGCTCGGCCAGCCTCTGCTCGACCTCTGTTGTATCAGCCTCTCCCACGTCTCAGCCGATGCCGTCCGCGAGATCTATGGCGCCGACCCCGGCGACTATCGCTGGTACCTGGCCCTGACCTTGTACAAGTACGCGGCGATCTTCGGCTACAACCTGATGCTGCATCGCCGCGGCAAGCGGCCCGATCCGAGCTACGAACAACGAACGGACACCATCCTGGGATTCATCGACCAGGGCACCACCGTGCTGGGCTAGCGTGGAGACGCGCGGTCGCGTCGTGGTCGTGACTGGCGGCGCAGGCGGGATCGGCGCTGCGCTCTGCCGGCGCTTCGCGGCCGATGGCGCGGAGCGGGTGGTGGTGTCGGACATCGACGCTCAGGCCGCAGCGGCGGTCGCGGCTGAGATCGGCGGCACGGCGGTTCCCGCCGATGTCGCGGTGGAGTCCGACGTGGAGCGCCTGGTTGCGACAACCATGAAGGCCCATGGCCGAATCGATATCTATTGCTCCAATGCCGGCATCGCCTTCGGCGGTGGGCCCGAGGCTGCACGTCATGGCGCACGTCTACGCGGCGCGCGCCCTGCTCCCGGGGATGCGGGCGCGCGGTGAAGGCTACATCGTGGGCACTATTTCGGCCGCCGGGCTGCTCAACCACATCCTGGCGGCGCCCTACGCGGTGACGAAGTCAGCCGGCCTCTCCCTCTTCGAATGGATGGCCATCGCCTACCACGACCAGGGCATCCGGGTCTCCGCGCTCTGCCCGCAGGGGGTGCGGACGGCGATGCTGGCGAAGGGGGGCGAGCGCAACTTTCTGACATCGGGCGCGCTGGGTCCCGAGCAGGTCGCCGATGCCGTCGTCGAGGCGATGCGCGACGAGCGGTTTCTCATCCTGCCCCATCCGGACGTGGGCGAATTTTTCCTGCGCAAAGCCTCCGACTACGACCGATGGCTTAAGGGCATGCGTCGTTTGCGCGGCCGAATCCTGGCGGAGCAGTAAGGGCCGCCGGATCACGCCGGCAGCCCTTTCCCGCGACGCGTACCCTACGGAATACCGTTTGCCGGAGGCGTCGATGCCGATCCGCTGTACTGGGAGATCGGGCCCGAGTCAGAGGACGTATACACGGGACCCGTCGTCGTTTGCGTCCCGTCCGCCGCGATCGTGTAGATCTGCACACCGAGGAAGCCGAGGTGGTTGCTGGACGAGAAGCCAAGCGGCGCGAGCCCCGGCCCGCCGCTCAGCTTGGTCGTCTCGAGCGCCTTCACGAAGCTGGCTCGGGTCGGATTGCGGCCCGCTGCCTTCATGGCCTGGACGAAGGTGTAGGCCTGCGCCATGCCGTAAAGGACATTGCCATCCCAGGGCAGGTTCGAGACGTACTTGTCGTGGATCCCCTTGAATAGGCTGATCCACGGATTCGCGCTATCCCCGGTCAGCGGGAGATAGGCGTCGGTGACCATGCCGCCGAGCAACGCTCCTCCGACCGCGCCCTTCGAGAAGTTCTTCAGCAGGCCGGTCAAGGTGGTGACGTCGGAGCCAACATTGCTCACCACCCAGATCGGATGGTAGCCGAGCTTGGCCGCGCCCAGGAGCGCTAGCGCGGTGAAGGCCGGAATCGAAAAGGAGACGACCACCTCCGCGCCCGATGCTTTCAGGGCGGCGATCTGCGGCCCGATGTTCGTGTTGGTCGGGACATAGTTCTGCCGGCTCGCGTCCGGGACGGACGACGCGCCGAGCTGAGCATCGAGACCTTTGACGCCGTCGGTGCCGAACTCGTCGTTCTGGTAGAAATACCCGACCTTCTTGCCACCAAGACTCTTCTGAATGTATTGGCCGAGGATCTTGCCCTCGATGGTGTAGTCCGGCTGCCAGCCGAAGGTGTAGGGGTGATTGGAGACATCGTTCCAGCAGTTGCAGCCGCTCGATACGAACAGATCGGGCACCTTTTGAGAGTTGATGTAATCGACGACCGCCAGGTGCGTCGGCGTTCCCAGTGCGCTGAACATCGCGAAGACCTTGTCCTCCAGGATCAGCTTGCGCGTAAGGCTTGCGGTGTTCGTCGGATTGTAGCCGTCGTCGTAGTAGTAGTACGTGATCTTGCGCCCGTTGATTCCGCCGTGGTCGTTCACGTAGTTGAAGTAGGCGTTCGAGCTGGGAGAGATCTCCGAATAGCCAGGCGCGGCCCGCCCGGTCAGCGGTTGTGTACTCCCAATCGTGATCGTCGTCGCCGTGATGCCAGGCGCCGACGCCGTGTTGGTGCCGGAGCTGTTATCGCCGCTCGTGCCGCAGGCCGCGAGCAACCCGGCAAGACAGACGATCGCAATCGCTCTAATCCTTAAGGCATTGCCGCCCATCACACTTTTCAATCGAACCTCCTTCCTTTGTGCGGGTCCCAAGTTCATCGACTAGGTATCTGGTGCGGGATCGTCCCAATCCACCACCCCCTTTTGCCCACCTCCCGGGGTGTTTCCCCAGCGAGCCCGGCCGTACGCAAGAATTCTCCGAAGCGCGCCCTGGATGCCGTGCGGAGCCACGAGCATGGCGATCACGAGGATGCAGCCGTAAATCGCGAGCGGCAGGTTGTCGGCGACGGAGCTCGGAAGGCTCAACCTGCTCGCCATTCCGCTGGTGAGCAGCGGGACGAAGACCAGTACGAGGGAGCCCCACACGGCGCCCGCCAGGCTGCCCAACCCGCCGATGACGATCGCGGTGATCAGTTGGAGGGAAAGGGCGAGGGTGAATCCGGCCGGCGCCGTGACCCCGGTCCAGTAGGCGAGCAACGCGCCCGCCAGGCCCGCGCACGCCGCGCTGACCACGAAAGCCAGTACCTGGGTGCGAGCGACATTGATGCCGGCGAGTGCCGCGGCAGCTTCGTTATCGCGCACGGCCTTGAAGGCGCGACCCGGGGCGCCGCGGAGGAGGTTGGCCAGCAGCACCATCGTCACGATGGCGGCGGCGAACGCGATCCAGGCGAGCCAGCGCTCCGGGGGAAAGTCGGCTCCCAGCCAGTCGGGGGGCGACGATGGCGCCACGGTCAGACCGGACTCACCGCCGAAGATGCTCTTGTACCGGGTCGCCACCTGCGGGATTGCGACCGCCAGGGTGAGGGTTGCGCCCGCGAGGTAGGGACCGCGCAGACGCGCCGCGGCATACCCGAAGCCGATGCCAATGACCCCTGTGCTCAGCACCGCGGCGAGCAGCACGACGATGACGGGGAACTGGTGGTGGTCCTTGAGTAAGAGTGAGGCGGTGTACGCGCCGATAGCCATTAGTGCGCCGTGGCCGAGCGACAGCTGCCCGTTCAGCCCCGTAAGCAGGTTGAGCCCCGCCGCCGCGACCGCGAAGATGGCGACCGCCGTCAGGTTGTAGTCGTCGTAGGCCCCGATCTGCGAGCTGAGCAAGAGCAGCACGACGGCCGCCCCCAGCGCGAACAGCAGGTGACGACCGAAGGTTGGCCTGACCAGCCGATCAAGACGCGACTGGACGGCCACCATCTCAGACTTGCCGGACCCGCTGCACCGAGAAGAGGCCGCTCGGCCTCACCATCAGCACCGCGATGAGGATGACCAGGGCCCCGACCGTTTCGAGGTCGGAGCCGAAATAGCCGCCGACGTACGTGAGGGCAAAGCCCATCAGCAGCCCGCCGACGACCGCCCCCACCGCGCTGTCGAGTCCCCCGAGGACAGCCCCGGTGAAACCAAAGACCAGCACGTCGTCCATGAACGTCGGATAGAGCAGCAGCGAGGGGGCGATCAGCACGCCGGCGAGCGCGCCGACCAGCGACGCGAGCGCCCATCCCAGGGTGAGCATTCGTCCAACCCGGATACCGAGAAGCCGCGAGACTTCGGGGTTGAAGGCCGAGGCCCGCATGCGCAGGCCCAGGTCCGTCTTCTGGAAGAGCACCAGGAGGAGGAGCATCACGGCCACGACGCTGCCGAGGGTAAAGAGATCGAACGGCGAGAAGGGGACCTGCGAGGTTCCCAGACGCAGGCCGACGATCGAGAAGGCCGGAGGGAAGGACCTGATCTGGCCACCAAAGGCCATGGGAGCGAGGGCCTCGAGGAAGAGCAGCAGCCCCAACGTAAGGATGACCACGTTGAGGGCAGGCGCCGACTCGACGGGGCGAACGATCACGCGCTCGACGATCGCGCCAAGCAGCAACCCGCTGACGAGGGCAACCAGAAAGCCCACCCAGTAGGGCGTACCGTGCTCGATGGCGAAGACCGCGAGGTAGGTGGTGAACATCGCCATCGCCCCCTGGGCGAAGTTGATGACCTTGGTGGCGCGCCAGATCATCACCAGGGCCAGCGCCATCGCGGCGTAGATCGCCCCCTGGGTCACACCGTTCAAGGTCAGGACGAAGAACCGGCTCATGGCTTAGAAACCCAGGTAGGCATGTCGAAGCCGCTCCTCGCCCAAGAGCTGTTGAGCTCGGCCCCGGGCCACCACCTTCCCCAGGTGGAGGACGATGCCTTCGTCGGCAACCGAGAGGGCGCTCTTTGCGTTCTGTTCGATCAGGAGGACCGTCAACCCGCGCTCCGTGACCAGCGTCCTGAGGCGAGCCATGATCTGGACGAGCACGAGCCGGGCGAGGCCGAGCGAGGGCTCATCGAGGAGGAGCACCCGCGCGCGAGCGACCAGAGCGCGGCCGAGCGATAGCATCTGGCGTTCGCCCCCCGAGAGGCTGAAGGCCGCCACGTGCCGGCGGTTGGCCAGCGGGGGAAAGAGATCGTAGGCCTCGGCGAGCGCGCCGCGCTGGCCCTTGGGATCGCGTCGCCACAGACCCCCGAGCCGGAGGTTTTCGTCCACCGTCAACTCGGCGAGCACACCCTGGCCCTGGGGCACATGCGCGACCCCTAAACGCGCGATCTCCTCGGGGGCAAGGCGCGTGATGTCGCGCCCATCGAGGCGCACCGACCCGCCACGCGGCCGCGTCAGACCTGAGATCGTCCGGACCAGGGTCGTTTTCCCGGCCCCATTGGCCCCGAGGACCGCCGTCATCGACCCGTCCGGCACCGTGAGGGAAACAGCATGCAGCGCCACAACCGGACCGTAGGCAACCGTGAGGTCGATGACCTCAAGCATCGGAAGACGCCTCTGGGCTTTTGACATCTTCACCGAGATAGGCCGTCGCCACCTGGGGATCGTCCCGGATCTCCTTGGGCGTCCCCGACGCGATCACGCGGCCGAGGTTGAGCACGATGACGCGGTCGGAAATCGCCATCACGAAATCGAGGTGGTGCTCGACGACGGCGACGCACATCCGAGCGCGGAGCTGCTTGATGAGGGCGGCGAGCTCATCGATGTCCTGAGCCGAGAGTCCGCTGACGGGCTCATCCAACAGCAGCAGCGAAGGCTCCGCCATGAGGGCCCGAGCGATGATGACCCGTTTCTGTACCCCATAGGGCAGCGTGCCGGGGTAGGCTCTCGTGTGGCCGGCGATGCCGAGCCGGTCGAGGATCTCGTGGGCTTTCGAGGCGAGCTCGGCCTCGATCCGATCGGAGCTCGGCAGGGCGAGGAGCGACGGAAGTAGGCCCGGACGCACCCTCGATCCGGCGACGACATTTTCCTGAACAGTAAGTCCTGGCCAGAGGCCCAGGCCCTGGAGGGTGCGGGCGATACCGAGCCGCGCGAGGCGGTGGGGCGCAGTGCCGAGCAGCGGCTCGCCGCGGTAGTTGATGCGGCCAGAGTCCGGACGCACGAATCCGCACACGGCGTTGAACAGTGTCGTCTTGCCGGCGCCGTTCGGTCCGATGATGGCGACCACTTCACCTGGATCGATACGGAGGGAGACCTCATCCAGCGCCAGGATTCCCCCGAAGCGAATTTTCAGGTCTACGACCTCAAGGGTCGGCCGCGAAAGCTCTCCCACGCTCTCCTCTCCCTAACGAACGTTCGATCAGACAGTATCCGCTGACGCTGGGGCAAGTCAAGCCGCCGCCGCTCAGCTCACGTGGTCGGTCTCCCAGCCGCGGAGCAAGGCCAGCGCGGCGCGCGCGTAGAGGTCAGCCACCCGCTCGAGGTCTTGCTCGTCGCGCGGCTTGAACCAGTGGGGCAAGCCGTTGATCATGTCGACGATCGCCATCGTGGCGAGCTTGGGATCCCCGACCCGAAACAATCCCTGTTCACAGCCAGCCTCGATCAGGCGGGCCATCGTATCCCGGTACTCCCTCCGCAGGCTGTTGACCTGGGAGAGCTGCTCCGCCGGTAGGCTGCGGCGCTCGCGGATGTTGACCACGACCTCGCCTTTCCGCCGGTGCCCGAAGAGGACATGCCGGCGAACGGCTGCCGCGATCGCCTCGTCGGGCGGGCGATTGGCAGTCAACTCGGGTATCACCTCAGCGTTGAAGTCCGTCTGCATCCGCATGCAGATGGCGAAAAGGATGTGCTGCTTTCCAGGGAAGTGATGGTAGAGAGACGATGGCCGGATCTCTAACTCGGCCGCGAGATCCCGCACGCTGGCGGCCTCGTAGCCCTTCTCCGTGAAGAGCCGCGTGGCCGATTCGAGGACCTGGTCGATCCGTAGATTGCCACCCAGCGTTGCCCGGTCGACGTTCCTCATCGCGCCCTTCCCTTGACAGCATCATACCGGCCGGTTCATATTGTCGATCGAACGATCGTTAGGCAGTAGGGGCCCGACCCCCAGCGTGGAAAGGTGGGAGATAGTAAGGGAACCGTAAATGGACTTCGGGCTTACCGACGAACAGCGCCTGATCCTGGGAACCGTCCGCGAATTCGTGACCAAGGAGCTGTTGCCGCTGGAGGCGGAGGCGCAACGCGCCGAACTCGACGGCCGCACCTTCCCGGGGCCCACTGACATCCGCCGGCTGCAGCAGCGGGCCAAGACGGCCGGTCTCTGGGGCCTGCTGACGCCCGAGGAGTACGGGGGCGCCAACCTGGGCTTGCTGATGACCTCGTTGATCAGCATGGAGACGTCGAAGGCACTCATCCCCTTCTCCTACGGAGGTCACGCCGACAACATTCTGTACTCGAGCAACGCCGAGCAAAAACAGCGCTACCTGTGCCCCACCATCGACGGCGAGCGAACCAGTTGCTTTGCGTTGACCGAGCCCGACACCGGCTCGGACGCGACCAACATCCAGATGCCGGCTGTCCGAGACGGCTCGGACTGGGTCCTCAACGGCCGCAAGGTCTTCATCACGAATGGTCTCGAGGCGGATTTCGCGATCGTCTTTGCCGTCACCGACAAGGGCAAGGGTCACCAGGGTGGCGTCACCGCGTTCCTGGTCGATCGGGCGATGGGATGGAGCAGCCAGCCGATCCAGACGATGGGCGCCTGGCGGCCGGCGGAGATCAGCTTCGACGGGGTCCGCGTCCCGCAGGAAAACGTCCTCGGCGAAGTCGGAAAGGGCTTCCAGCTCGCCATGGCCTGGATTGGCCAGGGACGGATCATCATCCCGGCCCGGGCCATCGGCCAGGCGCAGCGGCTGCTCGAGATGGCGCTCGATTATTCGCGCCAGCGGATCGCCTTCGGCCGCCCCATCGCCGAGTACCAGGCGATCCAGTGGATGCTGGCCGACAGCGCCGTCGAGATCGAGCAGGTGAAGTGGCTCGTGCTCAACGCCGCCTGGAAGGCCGACCAGGGTGGCGACGCTCGGCACGAGGCGTCCATCGCGAAGCTGGCGGGTGGCGGCATGATCTGGCGGGTCGTCGACCGCGTGATGCAGATCCACGGCGGCATGGGCTACACCAAAGAGATGCCGATCGAGCGCGTGATGCGCGACGTCCGCGTCTACCGGATCTACGAGGGTACGGACGAGATCCAGCGCCGGTCGATCGCGCGCAACTTGCTGAAGGGACACGCGAAAGTCGGATCATGGGGCTGACGGGGGTGCGCAGGTGATCTTCCGCAGCACCTACCCGGACGTCGACATCCCGGATGTCTCGCTGCCGGCCTTCGTGCTCAAAGGCGCAACGGCGCTCGGCAACAAGCCGGCGCTGATCGACGGGCCGACCGGGCGCACGCTCAGCTACGCGGATCTGGCCAGGTCGGTCCGACGGGCCGCCGCCAACCTGGCGAGGCGCGGGTTCCGAAAAGGCGACGTCTTTGCGATCTACAGCCCGAACGTCCTCGAATACGCCGTGGCCTTACACGCCGTCGCCACCCTCGGCGGGATCGCCAGCACCGCGAATCCACTGTCGACGCCTCGCGAGCTCGCGCTGCAGCTCAAGGACGCTCGGGCGGCGTACCTGGTCACGATCCCCGAACTCCTCGACCATGCGCTCGAGGCGACACGCCAGGAGCCGGTGAAGGAGGTCTTCGTCTTTGGCGAGGCGGCCGGGGCCACGCCCTTCGCGGCCTTGCTGGAAGGGAACGACGCCCCACCGGCTGTGGCGATCAATCCCCGGACAGACCTGGTGGCGCTGCCCTACTCGAGCGGGACGACGGGCCTACCGAAGGGCGTGATGCTCACCCACCGAAACCTCGTCGCGAACATCGTGCAAACCTCCGCAGTCGTCCAAGCCACGGAGGGGGAAGTCTCGATGGCGGTTCTGCCCTTCTATCACATCTATGGCTTCACGGTGCTGCTGAACATCAGCCTCTACCAGGGCGTCACGATCGTCAGCATGCCCCGCTTCGATCTCGAGCTCTTCCTGCGGTTGATGCAGGACTACGCGATCACGCGCGCCAACGTGGTCCCGCCGATCGTGCTGGCGCTGGCCAAGCATCCGTCGGTCGCGAAATACGACCTGCATGCCTTGCTCTCGATCAACTCGGGAGCCGCGCCGCTCGACGCGAGCGTCGAGCAGGCATGCAGCGAGCGGCTGAAGTGCTTCGTTGCCCAGGGATACGGGCTCACCGAGACGAGCCCGGTGGTTTCGACCACACCGGTCGACCCCGCCAGGCGGCGCGGGGGTTCGGCCGGCCTGCTCATCCCAAACACGGAATGCCAAGTGGTGGATCCGGCGAGCGGCGCCGAGCTGGGACCGGGAGAGCTCGGTGAAGTGTGGATCCGGGGACCGCAGGTGATGACGGGCTACCTCAACAACCCGGAGGCGACCGCGGCCATGCTCGATGCGGATGGCTGGCTTCACACCGGCGACATCGGATCGGTTGATGCCGAGGGCTACCTGCGTGTCGTGGACCGGCTCAAGGAGCTGATCAAGTACAAGGGGTACCAGGTCGCGCCCGCCGAGCTCGAGGGCCTGCTCCTCACCCATCCGGCGGTAGCCGACGCCGCCGTGATCCCCTGCCGCGACATCGAGGCGGGCGAAGTCCCGAAGGCGCTGGTCGTGCTCAAGGGCGTTGTCACGCCTGAGGAGCTGATGGCATTCGTGAACCAGCAGGTGGCCCCGTACAAGAAGATCCGGCAGGTCGAGGTCGTAACCCAGATCCCAAAGAGCCCGTCGGGGAAGATCCTGCGGCGGGTGCTGGTCGAACAGGAACGCACGCGGACCGGGTCATGACGTCCGCCAGGGCAAGCTTTCGTCCAGGCGAGCGCCTCGCCGATATGGATTCTTGGCAACAACCGGCGCCCGGCGAGCCCGGCATCTGGAATGCGCTCGGCTGGCGGCGCGCGGAGCTCGAGGCTGGACGCGCCGTCCTCGAGTGGGAGCCGAACCTCGATCACGCGTTTCCGGCCGGCGACGGCTGGATCGTCCATGGTGGCATGGTGACGGCCATCCTCGACAGCGCCATGGGCAGCGCGACCTGGAGCCTTCTCGACCGGCACGAGGTCTACCTCACCGCCGACCTGAGGACGGAGTTCTATCATCCCACCCGCCCGGTGCGAATCCGCGCGACTGGCTGGGTCGTGCGCAAGACGCGTCGGGTCACGTTCGCCGCGTCGGAGCTCCATGACGAGGAGGGCACGCTGCTGGCGAGCTGCCGCGCCACCAACATCACCATAGACTTGCGAAACGAGCCTCAGCGCGCGCGGCGCGGCCCGGCAAAGCCGGCCTCCGATTGATCGATGCCTGAGATGTCGTTTCCGTTTGGACCGGCGACGCAGGCCGAGATCTACGGCGGCGGCGCGGATGACCTCCCCATCGACCCCGATGAGTGGGAATCCCGCGCGAAAGCCGTCCTCGAGCCCGGCCCTTTCGACTACATCGCCGGCGGGGCCGGCGGCGAGTCGACGATGCGGGCCAACCGGGAGGCCTTCGCACGCTGGCGTTTGCGTCCCGCGATGCTCGCCGGTAACCAGCAGCGGGATCTCCACGTCAACGTGCTCGGCACATCGCCGCCAGCGCCGTTCCTCCTGGCGCCGGTCGGCGTGCTCTCGGCCGCCCGTCCCGACGGCGACCTCGACGTCGCCCGGGCCGCTGCCGGCGCGGGCGTTCCATGGGTGGTGAGCACCGCCGCCTCGACGCCCATGGAGACGATCGCGCAGACGATGGGCGGGGCGCCACGCTGGTATCAGCTCTACTGGGTCAACGACCGCGAGGTGGTGGCAAGCCTGGTCCACCGCGCGGAGGCGGCCGGCTATGCGGCCATCGTCCTGACCCTGGACACGCTGCAATTGGGCTGGCGCGTTCGCGATCTCAGCAACCGCTACCTGCCATTCATCCTCGGCGAGGGGATCGGCCAGTTCACGAGCGACCCGGTCTTCCGTTCGCGGTTGTCGGTTTCCCCGGAAGACGATCCGCAGAACGCCGGCACGGCCATGGTCGGGATGTTCTCCAACCTCGGCCTTCGATGGGACGACCTCGCGTGGCTCCGCGAGCGGACCCGTCTGCCGCTGCTGGCGAAGGGCGTCCTGCGTGCCGACGACGCTCGGCGAGTCCTCGATGCCGGCTTTGAGGGAATCATCGTTTCCAACCATGGGGGCCGCCAGGTGGATGGCGCGGTCGCGGCGCTCGATGCGCTGGTCGAGGTACGCGACGCGCTGGGAGAGGACGCGGTGGTGCTGATGGACAGCGGCATCCGGCGTGGCGCCGACGTCATCAAGGCGCTCGCGCTTGGCGCGAACGCCGTCCTGTTGGGCCGGCCCTACGTCTACGGGCTCGCGGTCGCGGGACAGACCGGCGTGGAGCGCGTCATCCGCAACTTGATGGCCGAAATCGATCTGACGCTCGCGCTGATCGGCGCCCATGATGTCAAAGCGCTGGACCGGTCATGGATCACCCTGCGGCCCTGAGCAGCGACCTCATCGGACGCGAGTCCGAGGTCGTCCTCTTCGAGGTGGAGCGAGGCGCCATCCGAAAATTCGCCGACGCGGTGCAGGACCAGACGCCGGCATGCGTTCGCGGCGATATTGCACCGCCAACCTTCCCGACCACCTTTCGGATGACGATCCCCGGCGTGACCTTCGACCTGGCGCGCGTGCTGCATGGCGCACAGGAGTACAGATATGAACGGCCGCTCCGGGCGGGCGATCGCGTGCGCTGCCGAGTGCGAGTGGCCAACGTCTATCGGCGAAAGGGCCGCCTGGGCGAGATGACCTTTCTGATCCTGGCGATGGACGGTACGGACGAGTCTGGCAGCCCCATCTTTAGCGGAACGACCACCGCCATCCTGCGATGACTGGTCCGGTACTCGCGGCGCGGCCGGACCAGGACCTCGATAGCGGAAGCCTTCTCCCGGATCTTCGCAAGCCGCCGATCACCAAGATGCAGCTGGTCAAGTACGCCGGCGCCTCGGGCGACTACAACCTGATCCATACCGACGACGAGACGGCGCGAACGGTCGGACTCGACGGCGTCATCGCGCACGGCATGCTGAGCATGGCATTCCTGGGCGAGTATCTCTGCTGGCTGGCCGGGCCGGAATCGGTGCGACGGATCTCGGTGCGCTTCGTCGAGATGGTCCGGCCTGCTGACGCGCTGACCTGTCGAGGACGCGTGAAAGAGCGAACCAGCGTCAATACTGGGAGGCGACTTCAGCTCGAGGTGTGGGCCGAGAATCAACGAGCCGTACGGGTCACCGTCGGCGAGGCGGAGGTTGAGATCGCATGAGCGGACGATTCGAAGGGCGCACCGCATTGGTCACCGGCGGCGGCACGACCCGGCAGAAGCGGTCGCCGCGGAGATCCGCAGCCAGGGCGGGTCGGCGCTGGCGGTCGCCTGCGACGTGACGGATCGCCTCGCTGTCGAAGCCCTGGTCGACCGCGCCGTGAAGGAGTCCGGAAGCCTCGACGTCCTCGTCACCTGCGCCGGCGTCCTGCGCGACAACTTGATTCACAAGATGACGGACAACGATTGGGACCTCGTCGTCGACACCCATCTGAAGGGAACATTTCTGTGCGCGCAGGCCGCGCAGCGGGTGATGGTTCCGGCACGTTGGGGCAAGATGGTCTTCCTGTCGTCCAATTCGGCCTTGGGCAACCGTGGGCAGGTCAATTATTCGGCGGCCAAGGCGGGTATCCAGGGAATGGCACGGACGCTGGCGATCGAGCTGGGTCCCTTCAACATCAACGTCAACGCAGTCGCACCTGGGTTCATCGAGACCCGGATGACGCAGTCGGTCGCGCAACGCACCGGGGTCGACTACGAGGATTTGAAACGGGTGGCCGCGGAACGGACGCCACTACGTCGGACCGGCCGGCCAGAGGACATCGCCGGGGTGATTTGCTTTCTGTGCAGCGACGATGCGAGCTTTGTGACCGGGCAGACGATCTACGCAAGCGGCGGGCCATGACTGAGGGAGGAGCCGTCATGCGCACCGCGGCCAGCACTGTCGTCGTGACCACCCGGCACGGCCGGCTGCGAGGCCAGGTCAGGGACGGCGTGGCGGCGTTCAAAGGGATTCAGTACGCGGCGCCACCCTTCGGACCGAATCGGTTCCAGCCGCCGCGACCACCCGAATCCTGGGACGGCGTGCGTGACGCGCTCGAAGTGGGCCGTATCGCGCCGCAGGCGCCATACGCACCGCCCTTTGATGCGTTGTTGGGCGACCAGGGCATTGTCGGAGAGGATTGCCTCAACCTCAACGTCTGGACGCCTGATCCGAGCACCCGCGGCCTCCCGGTGATGGTGTGGATGCACGGCGGCTCATTTGTCAGGGGTTCCGGCTCGCTACCGATCTACGACGGCAGCGCGTTCGCTCGAGACGGGATCGTCTGCGTCACCATCAACTACCGACTGGGGGCGGACGGCTTTCTCCTCCTGGGCGATGGCATCGCGAACCGGGGGCTGCTCGACCAGCTGGCGGCGCTCACGTGGGTGCAGGAGAACATTGAGGCCTTCGGCGGGGATCCGCAACGGGTCACCATCTTCGGCGAGTCGGCAGGCGCGTTCAGCGTGGCCACGCTGCTGTCGATGCCACGGGCGAAGGGCCTGTTCCGACGAGCGATCGCGCAAAGCGGAGCCGCGCACCACACAAGCTCTTTGGCAACCGCCCAGCTGGTCGGTCGAAACCTGGCCGACAAGCTCGGTGTGGCGCCGACGATGCCGGCGATCGCAGCCGTCCCGCTGGCACGCCTGGTGGAGGCACAGGTGGAGTTAGGGATTGAGGTGGCGCTGCGGCCTGATCCTGGTCGGTGGGGCGAAATCGCGGCGAACGCAATGATCTTCGAACCGGTCGTCGACGGCGAGGTGCTGCCGGCCAGGCCAATCGAGCGGATCGCCGCCGGTGCGGGTGCCGACCTCGATCTGATGGTTGGGACGACGACCGAAGAGTGGCGGTTTTTCCTCGTCCCCGGCGGCGCGATCGACCGCGTCACCGACGACCGTCTATCCACCATGGCGCGCTTCATGGGTCTTGATGTGGAGACCGCGCTGCCCCTGTATCGCGTCTCACGAGACAGGGCAACAGCGGGAGACCTTCTCGGCGCGCTAATCACCGACTGGTTCTTTCGCATCCCGGCCATCCGGCTTGCCGAGGCGCACGTCAAGAACGGCGGGTCGACGCATATGTATGAGTTCGCTTGGCGCTCGCCCATGTTTGACGGTCGGTTCGGTGCTGCCCACGCGGTGGAGATCGGATTCGTCTTCGGCAACCTCGGCCGCAAGGGCGCCATGACCCTGGCCGGCGCGGAGCCGCCAGGTCTGCTGTCAGATGTGATGCACAAGGCATGGGTCGCCTTTGCCAACAGGGGAGCGCCCGGATGGACGCCGTACGATGTAAACGAGCGGAGGGTGATGCGCTTCGACGCGGCGGGCGGGAGGGTTGTGATGGACCCGGCGGCCAAAGAGCGCCAGCTCTGGGACGGCATTCGCTGACGTTTCTTTACTCCGTGACGGCACCGCACGTCGTATTCGAAAACTGGAGGCGAGTGCGGGATTCGAACCCGCGATGGAGGTTTTGCAGACCTCTGCCTTACCACTTGGCTAACTCGCCACCGGAGCCAATCGCATAGTTTAGTAGGCACCCGGCCCTGCCTCCGCGGCTATCAACAAATTTGTCACCCGATCGGCCAGGCTTGCTGGCGCGGCGAGCACATAATCACGCGACGTGCGGAGGTCCTGGCTTGTCCTCTCGGCCCTGATCGCGACGAGCTCGCTGGCGGCCGCCTGCTCGCCCGCTCCTGCCGTGATCAGTCCGCCGATGGGCACCGTCATTACCGTCGGGGCGGTCCTCTCCCTCACCGGTAGCCAGGCCGCGAGCGGCCAGATGGCCAAGGAGGGGTACCTCTACTGCCAGGATTGGATCAACGACAAGGGCGGCATCTACTTCAAGGGGGCCGGCCACCGGCTGAGCCTTGATATCGCCGACGATCAGAGCCGGCCATCGATCGCCGCGTCGACTACCGAACGCTTGATCTCTGAGAATCACGACACCCTGCTGTTGGGACCGTCGAATGACGCCACCACCAGCCGGGCGGCGCCGGTCGCCGAGCAGCACCAGGTACCCATGGTCAGCAGTGGCGGCTCGTCGGATGCGATCTTCAACAGCCACTACCACTATCTATTCAGTGTGTTGGCGCCGCGTAGCCGGCAGCTGCAGGGCGTAGTCGACATGGCGCTGGCGCAGAACCCCAAACCCCAATCGGTCGCGATCCTGTTCGCCAGCGATAGCCTGTCAGCCGAGGTCGCGAACGCCACCGCTGCCTATGCGCAGGCGAAGGGTTTGACCATGGTGTACTGGAACACTTACCCCTCGGGCGTCAACGACATCAGCAGCCAGCTTGCGGCGGCCGCCGCCGCCGGAGCGGAGATCATCCTCGAAGCTGGCCATCCCAGTGAGAGCGTGCGCACGGTTCAACAGGCCCAGCAGATGAACATTCAGGCCAAGCTCCTTGGCTTTAGCGACGGACCCGGTGGAGATCGGTTCACCGCCGACCTCCATAAGGCGGCGAACTTCGCGGTCGGAGCGACACAGTGGGCACCAGCCGCGCGCAACCGGATTAGCTATTTCCTCGATAGCTTCCATTACGCCCTGGCGTTCGCCTCCCAGTTCGGGCACATGCCCGACCAGCATGCCGCCGCCGCGACGGCCGCCTGTCTAACCCTCGAGGTGGCGATCGAGCGGGCAGCCTCGACGGAGCCCGCCAAGGTTCGGGAGGCGCTCGCCGCCACCGACCTGAATACCTTCTTCGGTCAAATCAAGTTCGACGACCGTGGGGCCAACGCCGTGAAGCCGGTTTACGTGCAGCAGGTCCAGTCAGGGCGCGCGGTTCTCATCTGGCCACCCGAGATCGCCAGCGCCCGGCCTCGCTACCCGGATCCGGGCTGGGCGAAGCGTTAGACCGAGCGGCCCTCTGAACCGAGTTCTCGCCCCAGTTGGGCGAGACCCATCGGTCCAAGGTTGAGCGCGCGGCCGTGGAACGCCTTCAGGTTGAACGCGGTGCCCGCACGCGCGCGCGCCTGCTCTCGGACGGCGAGCCAGGCTCGCTCGCCGACCTTGTAGCAGATCGCCTGCCCCGGCCAGCCCAGGTAGCGATCGACCTCGCTCCGCAGGAAGTCCTCAGGCTCATGGCCATGCTCGATGGCGAATGGCAACATCAGCTGCGGCGACCACGTCTCCGCCGGGTGGTAGCCCTCGTTCGCGGGGATCTTCAGTCCAACATGCACGCCGATATCGACCACGACGCGCATGGCGCGGAAGGCCTGGGCCCGGAGCATGCCGAGCTCGTAGGCTGGATTCTCCAGGTAACCGAGCTCCCCCATGAGGCGCTCGGCGTAGAGGGCCCAGCCCTCGGAGTAGCCGGGCACGAACGCGGCGACGCGCTGGAACCGGTTGAGCTCGGCGGCCCGGTAGGTGAGCTGGGCCAGCTGCAGATGGTGCCCGGGCACACCCTCGTGGTAGGCCGTGGAAACTTCGCCCCACACAGGGAAGCGCGTCTTTCCCAGCGTGGGATACCAGGTTCTCCCCGGTCGCTTGAAGTCCTCCGATGGCCGGGTGTAATACATCGCCGCGGCGCCGCCTGGCGGCGCGATCATGGCCTCGACGCGCTTGACGGGTTCCGGAATATCGAAATGGGTGCCGTCGAGCTCCGCGATGGTTCGATCCATCAGCGCCTGGAGCCAGTCGCGAAACGCGTCGACGCCGTCGATCGACCGCGTGGGGTCGGTTTCCAGCAGATGGACCACCGCCGGCAAGGCTTCGCCGGGGAGGATTCGTCCCGCGACGGTGTCCATGCGGTCCTCGATCCGGTGGAGCTCGTCCCAGGCCCAGCGGTAGGTCTCATCCAGGTCGATGGCCGTTCCGAGAAACGCTCGCGCCCACAGGGTGTATCGCTCCGATCCCACCGCATCACGTTCGGCCGCTGCCGCCGCGTATTCCTCCCGCAGAAAGCGCGTCGCGTGGGCGTAGGCTTCCGAGGCGCGAAGGGCGGCGGCGCCGAGCCGGCGCTGAAGCGCCCCGTCGCCGGTGCCGCGGGCGCCGGACTTGGCGGCGAGCGTCTCGAAAAAGGGCCGGGTCGCTTTCTGGCCGCTCCAGGTTGCCCCTTGATCGGCGCAGACCAACGCCTGGCGTCGCGCCGCCACGACCCCACGACGTTGTCCCTCGCGCAGGGCCGCCTCGAAGCTGGCCAGCGCCTGCGGCACCCGCTCCATCCTGGTGGCGATGAGCTCCCAATCGGCATCGGTCGCGGTGGCCATCAGATCGAAGCATTGACGGATGCTCTGGAACGGGCTGCCAATGATGCGGAGGTCACGCAGGCGCTCGCCGGCCTGGTCCTGGTCGATGGCTACCTGGAGGCGCTCACGCATCACGTCTACCGCCAGCCGGTCAGGCTCGCTGAGCGGCCGAATCTGCGATAGCTCCGCCAGCGTCGTCCGATCGAGCGCGGCGCGCGCGGCCTGGCCGTCAGGGGAGTAGTCCGTCATCTCGGCGTCGTGACCCGTGACGCCGCGCGACGTGGCCAGGATGGGATCAAGCACCGCCGACTGATCGACGTAGCGATCGGCCAGCTCGCGAACGGCGGAGACGGAGTCTGCCTTATTGATCGGCGAGTAGTTGAGCAAGGTGCGCCATCACGCGCACGCCGGAACCGGTCGGACCCCTCGGCACGGTCTTCAACTCGGCGGCATCCTGCCAGGCGCTGCCGGCGATGTCGAGATGGACCCAGGGACGGCCATCGACGAACTCGCGGAGGAACAGGGCGGCCGTGGTGGCACCGGCCCAGGGCACGGTGGCGTTCTTGATATCGGCGATTTCGCTGTCGATCAAGCCGTCGTAATCGGCCCAGGTGGGAAGCTCCCACAGCCGCTCACCGGCGAGCTCCGCCGAGCGGCGCACAAGGTCCATCAGGGGTGGGTTGTTTCCGAAGGCGCCGATCGCCAGTGGTCCCAGCGTGCGGGCGATCGAGCCCGTCAGTGTGGCGATGTCCACGATGTGGGTCGCGCCTTCGTTGACGGCGTACGTGATCCCATCCGACAGGATGAGGCGTCCCTCGGCATCGGTGTTGATGATCTCGATCGTCTTTCCGCCTGACCCAGTCACGACGTCGCCGGGCTTGATCGCCTTCCCCGACGGCATGTTCTCCGTCGTTGGCACGATGCCGATGACGTTGATCTTCGGCTTCAGCTGGGCGATCGCCAGCATGGCACCGACCACCGCCGCGCCACCGCCCATATCCGATTTCATCATCTCCATGTTCAGCGCTGGCTTGATCGAGATGCCGCCACTGTCGAACGTGATGCCCTTGCCGACGAGCGCGAGTGTGGGGCCGCTCTTGCGCCCGCCGCCATACCGGATCACGATCATCTTGGCCGGCTCGTCCGAGCCGCGCGCCACTGCCAACAAGGCACCCATCTTGAGACGGCGCATGTCGTCGACCTCGAGGACTTTGAGATCGAGGCCCGTCCCTTTGACCGCCTCCTTCACTTTCTCCACAAAGACGGTTGGCGTGAACGCATTGGCTGGCGCATTGACCCAGCCACGGATGCGATTCGTCGCCTCGGCGAGGACAAGGCCGTCCTTGACGGCCGCCGCCGCGCTCTTCTCGCCGTTGAGCCCGATGATGCTCAAGGCGTCGATTTCGGTGACGGCTTGCTCCGGCCGCGTCTTGAGGGAGCCGGCGTCGAAGTTGCTGAGCCCGATGCCCTCTGTGGCGGCCCGTGCGATGTCGTCGGCGCCCGCGGTGGCCGTGACGGCCTTTGGCAGGATGACGGTAACCCGCCGATGCCCCCGCTTGCGGAGGACACGGCCGGCGGCTTGGAGCGCATTGCGAAGCCGGACCAGGTCCAATTCCGCCGGCTTGCCCAAGCCGAGCAGGACGGTCCACTTGCTCGGCGCGTTGCCGAGGTTGTGGAGGGGGACCAGCTCCATGAATTTGCCGCGGAACTCGTCATCTGCGAGCAGCTGCGTGATGGCGCCTTTCAGCTTCTTGTCGAGGGCGACGGCTTCCGCCGGCACCGACTGCCCTTCAAAGATCGGCAGGATGAGCGCGTCCGCCTCTGCCTTTTCGGGGGCAGTGTTCAGCAGCCGAGCCTGCATGCGTCCTCCTCTCCCCCTCGCAAACGTTCCGTATTGTACGTGCCGCCTAGCGCGTGCGTTTCCGAGCCTGGCGTTCCTGGAAGCGCCGCTCCATCTCGACGAGGTCGGAATCGGTGTACCGGTTCCGACCCAACTCATCCTGACGGCTCGCCGTCGCGATGCCGAGCCGGATCCAGGTGGCAATCGTCGCCGGCGAGACGCCGAGCTTCGCCGCCGCCTCGGTGATCGAATAGAGTCGCTCCTCAGCCATCAGTCGGTACCATAACTCGTGCATGGAAGCGCTACGGCCGCCGGTGCGATGCCCGCACTGCAACGGCCAGCCCAACTGGCAGGAAGTCCGGCAGCCCTATCTCGACGAGGACCCGCCGGGCCGGCTCGGCGTTCACCCGTTGATCGGTTGGCGGTGCAATATCCGCCCCTACTTTCTGGCTGTCTCCCAGTGGGAGAGCTGAGAGGCGCCGAATCGGCGAACAACCCGGCCATCGTCGAGGTCGAAAATCTCGTCAAGCGATATCGGAAGGGGAAGACCAACGCGGTGGATGGCATTAGCTTTTCGGTGCGCAAGGGTGAGTTCTTTGCCTTCCTTGGCCCAAACGGCGCGGGCAAGACGACGACGATCTCGATTCTCACGACCACGCTGATCCCAACGTCTGGGCGGGTCCGGATCGCCGGGTATGACGTCGTCAGTCAGGCGAGCGCCGTTCGCGCCCGGGTAGGCATCATCTTTCAAAACCCCAGCCTCGACATGAACCTTACCGGCGAGGAAAACATCCGCTTTCACGCGGTCCTCTACCGGCTTTATCCCTACCGCCCGCGCTTCAGCCTGATGCCGGAGAACTACCGGCGCCAGGTCCGAGACCTGGCGGCCCTGCTCGACATCGAGACGGATGTCTTCCGTCCGATCAAGACCCTCTCCGGAGGCACGCGACGCAAACTCGAGATCATTCGAAGCTTGATGCACCGCCCCGACGTGCTCTTCCTTGACGAGCCGACACGCGGACTCGACACCAGTGGGCGACGCAACTTGTGGGAGTACCTTCGCGGCGTCCAGAAAGGGGGGACCACGGTGTTTCTGACGACGCACTATTTGGAAGAAGCCGAAGGCGCCGACAGCGTGTGCATCATCAACAAAGGACGGATCGTATCGTTCGGTCCGCCCTCGCGGATCAAGGCGGAGCTGGTCACCGAGCACGTACTCATCGACGCCGATGATCGTGACCAGTTGCGCGGCGAGCTCGTCGCTCGGGGCGTGCCTTTCACCGAGACGCCGCTCTTCAAGATCAAACTGGACGGCCGAAGCGCGCATCAGCTGCTCAAGGCGATCGACACGCCACTGTCCGTCGTCACGGTGCACCAGCCTTCACTCGAGGACGCGTACATCTCCATCATTGGGACCGGCGATGAGTGAGCTCGGGCCGGTGCTGGCGATTGCGCAGCGCGACCTGATGAAGCTGCTGCGCGACCGGCCACGGTTGGTGACAACCCTGGTATTTCCTCTGCTTCTGATCGGGGTGCTGGGCGGTAGCCTGCAGGCGAACCTCGGTCGCAACCTCGGTTTCAATTTCCTGGCCTTCACGTTCACAGGCGTGTTCGGACAGACCCTGTTTCAGACTACGGCGCAGGGCGTCATGTCGTTGATCAGCGATCGCGAGAACGATTTCAGCCAGGAGATGTTCGTCTCACCGATCTCGCGCTATTCGATCATCGTCGGCAAGATCCTGGGAGAATCGCTCGTCGCCCTTCCACAGGCTGCGGCGATCGTCGCCTTCGCGTTCATCGTCGGGATTCACGCCACGGCCGCGAATTTGGGCGGGCTGGTCATCGCGGGCCTCTTGATCTGCCTGCTTGGCGGCGCGTTCGGCGTGCTTGTGCTATCTAACCTGAGCAGCCAGGAGATGGCCGGGCAGATCTTCACCTTCGTGATGCTGCCGCAATTCTTCCTCGCCGGCATTTTCAACCCGATCAAGATCCTTCCTCCCTACCTGGAAGTCTTTTCTCGGATCGCTCCGATGCGTTATGCCGTCGACCTGGCGCGCGGATTTTTCTACGCCGGGCGACCCGAGTTCTCGCGGGTCGTGCTGGATCCACCCATCGTCGACCTGGCGGTGATCGCCGGGATGTTCGTGGTCTTCCTGGTCATCGGCACGGCGCTGTTCGTTCGCAACGAGCGCAATCGTTAGGCATCGACGACGAG
>VBEQ01000042.1 GCA_005881235.1 Chloroflexota bacterium
CGGCATCCACGTCTGGCTGCTGCCCGCCATCCTCTTTCCGCTGATCGGTGCCCACCTGGCACTGCTTCGCAAACACGGAGAGTTCGGCTCGTACATCAACTATCGTGGGGCATACAAGAGCCGCGAGGGTGTCGACGTCCCGCCCGCGCCCGCCCAGCGACCGATCGAGCCACCCTATCCGGCCGCGCCCTCCGACGAGCTTTGGGCCGCGCCCCTGCAAACCGAAGACTTTTATCCTCATCAGACCTTCAAGGATGGGATCGTCTCGGCGGGGCTGGTCGTCGTCGTCTTCATCCTGGCGGTCGCGATCGGCGCTCCGCTCGAGGCCATCGCCGATCCGGCGACGACGAGCTACACCCCGGTGCCGGAATGGTTCTTCCTGCCCCTCGATGAACTCCTCGTTCTCGTGCCGCAGCAGCTGATCCCCCTGGTGCTCGTCCTCCCGACCGGCGGCGTGCTGCTGCTGCTCGCGCTGCCCTTCATCGATCGCGGCCCCGAGCGCAACCCCTTCGAACGTCCCGCGGTGATGGTGCCCGGCGCATTCGCCGTCCTCTTTGTCGTCATCCTGACCCTGCTCGGCTCCGGCCGGCTCTTCAACCTGTGAGCGCGCTGCTCGCCGTCCTGGCCCCCGGGTTCCAGGCGCTGGCGGCGGCGTTGCCCGCGCAGGCCCCGAACGGTCGCAACATCGTGGGCGCCCAGATCGCGATCGGCAGCCTGTTCTCGCTGCACATCCTGATCGCGGGGCTTGTCAGCGGCGCCGCTGAGCTGGGGCCGGCGATTGAGTTCCTCGGCTACGTCCGGCAGCGTCGCAACTACGATCGCCTCGCCCACGGGCTGGGCCGCTTCATCACCTATTACTTCAGTGTCAGCTCTACGATCGCGATCCTGCTGATCACGGTGCTGCTCGTCGGCTTCTGGGGTCACTTCTGGACCACCATCGTGACGATCGGGTGGTGGCCGCTGTTCATCGAGGCCTGGACCTTCGTCCTGCAGGTCAGCCTCGCCTATCTCTGGTACTACACCTGGGAGCCGATGCGCGCCTTCAAGGGTGTGCACATGGCGATCGGCGGCCTGCTGGCCGTCGCCTCGTTCCTGCAGGTCTACATGATCGACGTGATCGCCAGTTACATGCTGACCCCCACCAACCCGCAGAATCCCGTCCGGCTGGCCCTCAACCCGACGTCCTATCCGCTCACCGTGCATCGGACGGTCGGCAACCTCGCCTACATCGGCTTTGCCTTCGGCGGCTTCTGCGCCATCCGCTACTTGCGGGCAAAGACCGCCGAGGACAAGCGCTTCTACGACTGGGCCGGAAGTTTTGGGCTGCTATGGGGCGTCTCCATGACGTTGCTCCAGCCGGTGGTCGGCTACTCCTATGCCAAAGAGATCCAGCTGCACAGCTATGGCAGCTGGTACAAGATGATGTTCGGGACGCTGAGCCCGGTGTTCCTCTGGCAGATCACCTTGCTCGGGATCATGTTCCTCACCGCCACCCTCTATTTCGCGCGGCGATTACGAACCGATGAGGCGCGCGGGTCAGGGATCCTGAAACTGTTGGCCGTCGGGATGGTGTTGACGACGCTGCTCGCGGCTCAGCCCTACGCGCTCGGCTTCTCCTATGAGACGGTTGCCGCGGCGGGCCTCAACCGCCCCTTCTGGGAAGGTGGCCTGATCAACCCGCTGGGGTCGATGATCCCCTGGAAGGTGCTGGCATTGATGTTTTACACGCTGATCGCGATCGCGGCCGTGGTCTGGTACCTGCGCGGCCTGCCGGGCGTCGTCTGGGGAACCGCCCGCCGCGGCGAGCAGCGCATCCTGATGCTCATGACGATCCTGACGATGCTGATGATGGTCACCATGGGTTTCATCCGGGAGAACGGTCGGGGACCGTACCTGATCTCCGGCGAGATGACGATCCAGGGCCAGCAGAACGTTCCGACGCCGACGCCGCAGTCCAGCCCTTAGATGCCTACATGGCGCAGGGCCCGATCGAGACCGCCTCGGTCCGTCCCTGGGCCTGATCGATGTCCGGTTGCACCTCGGCGTCGGTAAGCGCGTACGCCTGACCCGGCTGGCTCGTCGAGGCGGCGAAGATGACGCCCACGACATTGCCGTTGAGGTCCACCAATGGTCCGCCCGAGTTCCCCGGCTGCACCTCGGCTTGCGTGATCCAGATGCTCCGCACCACCAGGTTTTGCCCGTAGATGTCACGACCCTCCGCTCTCACCTGGCCGTTGACCACCGCCGGCTTTACCTGCTCACCGCCACCACCCGGGTAGCCGATCGCCGCCCCCTGGGTGCCAGGGTGCGCGGCCGCCTGGCTGAGGGGCACCAGCGCGAGCCGCGGCACGTAGAGGATGGCGACATCACGTCCGGGGTCGAAGAGGACGACCCGCGCACTCAGGCCGCGCCCGCTGGCATTCAGCACCGTCGTCCCCTGCGTGCCCGCCACCACGTGGGCATTCGTCAACACCATTCCGGGGCCCACCGGGAAACCGCTGCCGAAGACGATGCCGCCGCAGCCGAAGCCGCGGATCTTCAGGGTTTCCGAGGCGGCGGCCTGAATGCCCGGCGTATTGACCGAGGCTGGAAGCGGCTGGGGAGATGGGGCAATCGGCTCCAGCCCGGCGAAGGCGGCCGGGAAGTTGACACCCGCGATGATCGCCTCGACCCGCGCCAGGAAAGCCGGCGGCTTGGGAAACACGGAATCCAGAGTCCGGAGGATGGCTGACCGTTGGATCGCGCTCGCCACCTGGGGCGTGGGAACCCGGGCCAGGCTCAGCCCAAGGAACCAGGAGACCGAGAGCAGCGCGAGGGCGGAAAAAACCGCGCCGGCAATGCTGTCGATCCGGCCACTCTGCGGGCGCGCCAGCAGCCGAAGGCGGATCGGCTCGCCAACCCAGTAGCCCACGCTGCTGCCGACGGCGCCGAGCACGACCAGCACCAGCACCGCCATCAGCGAGCGCAACGTCGCGTCAGAAAGGTTGAGGGCGTCCATCAGCACCGGCGCCAGGACGGCACCTATGATGACACCGAGAACGAGCCCGGCGTATTGAGCCAGCGAGAGCCAGAAGCCGCGCCGGTAGCCACTGCTGACGGCGAACACGAGTGCCACCAGGATGAGAAGGTCGATGATGGTGAAGCGCATCAGGCGTGGACTCGAAGGTCGCTGCGCGGTTTACCGACGCAGATCAGTGCGTAGCCCTCCGCCAGCTCCTCGTTACTGATCAACCACGCGTCGGTCTGGTCGATGATCCCGTCGACCTTGACCATGCAGGTCTTGCAGCGGCCTTTCCGGCAATCGAAGGCCAGCGGGAGGCCGGCCCGCAGCCCGGCGCCAAGGATGCCTTCGTCCTCCGCCACGTCGACCGTCTTCCCGCTCCGCACGAAGGTGACGTGGAAGGAGCGCGCCATCAGCGACTCTTGATCGCGGTGATGATGCGGTAGAGGTACTCGCCGGCGGCCAGCAGCGCGATCAGCACCCCAAGTGCCACCAGGCGCGGAAGGTCGATGATGGTGAAGCGCATCAGGCGTGGACTCGAAGGTCGCTGCGCGGTTTACCGACGCAGATCAGTGCGTAGCCCTCCGCCAGCTCCTCGTTACTGATCAACCACGCGTCGGTCTGGTCGATGATCCCGTCGACCTTGACCATGCAGGTCTTGCAGCGGCCTTTCCGGCAATCGAAGGCCAGCGGGAGGCCGGCCCGCAGCCCGGCGCCAAGGATGCCTTCGTCCTCCGCCACGTCGACCGTCTTCCCGCTCCGCACGAAGGTGACGTGGAAGGAGCGCGCCATCAGCGACTCTTGATCGCGGTGATGATGCGGTAGAGGTACTCGCCGGCGGCCAGCAGCGCGATCAGCACGCCGAGCGCGACCAGGCGCGGCCGCAGCCAGCCCCGGTAGAAGCTGCCGCGCCAGGCTGGGCCGATCAGCAGGCCCATCACGACGGCGACCGCGACGATTAACAGGACGATGCGAAACGCCGTCGACACCGCGCCTAGTCTACGGAACCTCGAGCGGTCGCTACTCGAGCCCGATGACGTGCTTGAACTTGTCGAAAAAGCCCTTCTCGATCTGCTGTGGTTTGCCGCTGACGCCGCCCAGCTGGCGCAACGCCTGCCTCTGCTCCTCGGTCAGATTGGTAGGAATCACGACTCGGACAAAGACCAGCTGGTCGCCCCGACGTCCGCTCCGCAGGTGCGGGACGCCACGGCCGTGGATGCGGATCGTCTTTCCATATTGCGTCCCGGGCGGTATGTCGATCTGCTGAGGACCGTCCACTGTGGGGATTTCCACGGTATCGCCCAGAGCCGCCTGTGCCACGCTCAAGGGCAGCTCATAGACGACGTCGGTACCGTTTCGCTTCAACACCGAGTGGGGCTTGACCTGGATGACGATGTACAGGTCACCGGCGGCGCCCCCACGCGGACCGACCTCGCCTTCACCGGTGAGGCGAATCTGCGAGCCACTGTCGACGCCGCCCGGGATACTGACCCGTACTTTCTTTTCGCCGGGGCGGTGGCCGCTGCCGCCGCAGGTCCGGCACGGTTTCTCGATGACCTTGCCCTCGCCGTTGCAACGCGGGCAGGTGGCGACATTGACGATCTGTCCGAAGATCGACTGCGTCGCCCGCCGCACCTGGCCGGCGCCGCGGCACTGCGGGCAGGTCTGCGGCGACGTGCCCGTTTCCGCGCCCGTTCCCTGGCAGGCTGAGCAGGGTTCGGCTCGCGGGATGGTGAGCTCGCGCTCGACGCCGAAGACCGCTTCTTCGAACGTCAGCCGCAGGTCGAGTCGAAGGTCGGCGCCCCGCCGCGGACCGGTCCGCCCGCGTCCGGCGGCTGCCTGGCCGAAGAACATGTCGAAGATGTCGTTGATGCCGCCGAACCCGGCGCCACCGAAGTCGAAACCGGGCATGCCCTGGGTGCCGGCATGGCCAAAGCTGTCATAGCGTTGCCGCTTGGATTGGTCGCTCAGGACCTCGTAGGCCTCGTTGACTTCCTTGAAGCGGGCCTCGGATTGTGGATCGTTCGGATTGCGATCGGGGTGGAACTGGAGCGCCAGCTTGCGATAGGCGCGCTTCAACTCTTCGGCGGTGGCCGTCCGAGAAACGCCGAGGACCTCGTAGTAGTCCCGCTTGATCGCCATCAGTGTCGGCTCTCAGGCTCGCGAAGGCGGTTCGCCGCTCGGGCGGTCGAGGCCGAGGAGACGACGAGCACCGAAGCGAGCGTACCGTCGTACGTGAGCGAGGAGCGCAGGAGTCGACAACGGCATTCGACCGATCCGAGCGGATGAAACGTCAAGCGAGATCTGGGAGCCGACACTGGAGTGGTGCTAGGACTTTAACGCGCGAGGGTGAGCAACCTTCACCAGCGTCGGACGGAGGACGCGCTCGTGAAGCCGGTAACCGGGCTGCATTTCCTCGACGATGGTGCCCTCTTCGTGCTCGTCGGTCTCCTCCCTGGCAATTGCCTCGTGCTGCGAAGGATCGAATTTTTCACCGACGGCCGGAATAGGCGAAACGCCCTGCGCCTGCAGGGTATCCTCGAACTGGCGCACCACCATCCGCAGACCGTCGAACCAGTTTCGGTCGATGCCTTCGGGAGCATGGTCCAGGGCGCGGCGCAGATTGTCGAGGATGGGAAGCAGCTTGCGCAGCAGCTCCTCGTTGGCATACTGCGTGCGGTCGGCGAGCTCCTGACGGGTGCGTCGCTTGTAATTCTCGAAGTCAGCGGCGAGCCGCTGGTAGCGGGCGAAGTTCGCCTGAACCTCGTCGCGCGCCGCCTGCAGCTCGGGGTCGACGCCGGGTATTACCTGACTCGCCCCCTGCTCCGCATCGACGGCTGAGCTGGCCCGGGCGTCGATGACGCCAGGGCGGCCCTTTTGCTCGCCTGGCTCTGGCTGATCTGGGGATCGGTGCTGGGGTGGCATGTCTTGCTTTTTACCCATAGGCCAAGCCGACGAATCAGTTGCCGAGGTGGGCGAGCACGTCGGAGGTAGCGTGGCTCACCAGCCGCACGCGGGCCACGACCTGCCCATAGTGCATGCGGGTCGGCCCGATCACCCCGATCGTGCCCCGGATCCGATCGGCCATCTTGTAGGTGGTTAGCACCAGGCTGCATTCGCGCAGCCCATTGCTGGTGTTCTCGCGCCCGATGATGATCTCGACATCCTTGTCGAATTCCACTTGCTGCAGGATGGTCGCCAGCTGAGCGCCCTGCTCCAGCAATTCCATGAGCTCTTCCAGACGGCCAACCTCAACGAACTCTGGGTGGCGGAGCAGGTTGCGCACGCCGTCATGCAGGACCACGGTCTGTCGCTGCGCCTGATGGGTCGTGATCGACTCGATCAGGCGCTCGATGATCCGGCGCTGCTCAGCCCGGTCTGGACCAAGCTGATCTAACCGCCCCGAGAGCTCGTCGGCGGTTTGGCCCTTGACCTTGTGGTTCAGCATGGCAGCCATCCGGCTCAGATCCTCCTGGGTGGTGGCCCGCTCGAGATGGACGACCTGCTGCTTGATGAGGTTGCCCTCCAGCACGAGGATGATCAGCACCGACTGCGGCTCGAGCGAGACGAGGTCGATGTGCTTGATGCGGGACTCGCTGACCTCGGGAGCGGTGACCAGCGAGACGTTCTCGGTGATGTGGGACAGCACCATGGCGGCTTTCTCCAGGATGCCGTCGACGCTGCGCGGCGCGCTTTCAAACTCCTGTTTGACGGTCCGCCGGATGGTGGGCGAGGCGGCTTCCGCTTCCATGAGGAAGTCGACGAAATAGCGGTAGCCGCGGTCCGTCGGAATGCGGCCGGCCGAGGTATGCGGCTGCTGCAGGTACCCGGTGCCCACCAGGTCGGCCAGCTCGTTGCGGATGGTCGCCGAGGAGAGCGCGATGAAGTACTTGGCCGCCAGCACCTGAGAACCGACCGGCATCCCCGTCACGGTGTAGTCGGAGACGACGGCCTTCAGGATCTGCTGCTTGCGCTCGTCGAGTGGGGTGGGCTCCAGCATGATTGGCAGTCTCGATCCGCGAGTGCTAACTCGGATTGTACCGGCTATCCTCGGTCCATGCCCACCGCGGTGCGGATCTACTCCGACTATGTCTGACCCTTCTGCTACATCGACTCGGTCGGAGTCGAGCGGCTGGCCCGGGAATACGACGTCGAGATCGAGTGGGTGCCGTTCGAGCTGCACCCGGAGATCCCTGTTGAGGGTCGGCCGCGCGACGAGGTGCTGCCCGCCGCCTACATGGCGAGGGCCCAGGAAGGGGTGAACCGCCTGGCTGCCTCGGTCGGCCTACACCTCGAGTTGCACGAGCGGCTGATCAACTCCCGGCCGGCCCTCCAGGCCGCGGAGTTCGCCCGGGAGCAGGGTCGCTTTGACGCCATGCACCACGAGCTGCTCACGGGCTATTGGGACGAGGGACGCGACGTCTCGGACATGGCGGTCCTGCGCGAGGTCGCAGCACGCGCCGGCGTCGACGTTCCCGGGATGGAGGCTGCCGTCAAGGCGGATCGCTTCGGCGACTACCTCGACGCCCGGCGTCACGAGGCTGAAGAACTCGGAATCAACGGCATTCCGGCGCACATCATCGCCGAGCGCTACCTCGTGATGGGCGCCCAGCCCTACGACTTATTCGAGCGCGTGATGGCAAAGGTCGGAGTCTCGCGGCGGGATGCTCGCGCGATTCCGGAATGCTAGGCGCGGCCGATGTATTCGGCGAGGATGCGGTTGAGGTCCGGGAGTCCTGGTCGCAGACCGTATTTTTTGTCCTCGCCGAGGCTAAGGCGAATCAGACCGGCCGAGCGCAATACCGCCAGGTGGCCGTGAAGCGTGGATTTGGAGAGGCCGAGGGCCTGGGTCAGCTCCGTTAAACGGCGATCGCCTTTGGCGAGCTCACGCAGCAGGCGGAGCCGCGTTTCATCGCCCAGCGCTCGGTAGACGAGTACCAGGTCACGGTCCGGCTCGCCGCCGGCCGCCTCCGCACTCCGTGTGGTCCGGTAGCAAATGACCTTCGTGCTGTCCCAATCAGAGATCGTGATCCAGGGCCGGGTCACGATCGAGGGAACCAGCAGCACCCGATCGATGCCGGCCTCGCCTTCGTAGGTAATCCCGCCAGTTGCGAAGTCGACGAGTTGATGGGCGGACATGCGCCGTGCCGCCTTCGCCGTGAATTTGACGTCGGCCTCGAGGGCGGCGGCGTTGTCCACCATCGGACTGAAGACGTCGTGATCAAACCGATCGATGACTTCGAGGGTCAGCTGCTTGACCTGCGTCGCGCCGCGTTGGATCAAGCGTCGAATCAGGGCTGGACTCGCCGCGTGGCTGCGCTCGGCCAGCGCCAGCACGGCCTTCGCGTCACCGGCAAGGGCCGACTTGACGAGTGTCCGGCCTTCACGGGTCCGTAAGGCCGGCAGGCGGCCGCCAATCAGCGCGGTTAGGACGTCGTCCGGGCGGCTGGCGCGCAGGTGCGACAGGAGGCGCGCGACATCATGGGCACCGCCCGCCTCGTGGACCATCCCGAGCATGAGGAACCAGCGCGGACCGTCCGTACCGAGCAGCGCCCGGAGTGCCTTGACGAGCTGGGGGGACGCCGCCGTCCGCGCCTTGCTAAACCAGGCCTTCCCCACCTCGTAGGAGTCCTGCCGTTCATCGCCGGTAACCATCGACAGGGCGAGCAGCGCCTCGTAGCCGGTTCCCCATTCCAACGACGCGCTGAAGGGAGGGGGCCCGCTGGCCGTCTGCCGCAGATGCGGATTCGCCATCTATTCGGCGTTCATGATACTCTGCGTTCGGTGAAAACCGAACGCGAGATAGAGGGCGCGGCGCGAAAACGGTGGGGGGCGCTGCAGTACCGGGACTTTCGCTTCTTCTGGGCCGCCCGCGCCATCAGCGTCGCCGGCGATCGCATCTCGATGCTGGCGCTGCCAACGGTAGCCATCCTGATCCTTCAGGCCTCGCCGGCACAAGTCGGGCTCCTCAACGCGGCCGGCACGTTCGCCTGGCCGGCGCTGGGGCTTTTCGCGGGCGTCTGGGTCGATCGACTTCGCCGGCGCCAGATCATGGTTGCCACCGACCTTCTCCGCGCGGCCCTGCTCGCGTCGATCCCGCTGCTCTTCGCACTCGGTCACCTTAGCCTCCTGCAGCTTCTCCTGGTGACCGCCCTCGTGGGAGGCATGACCGTCTTCTTCGATCTGGCCTCCACCGCCCACCTGCCATCGCTGGTGCCACGCGACGGCTGGGCCGATGCCAACGCGAAACTGGAGGTGGCCCAGCAGGCGGTTGCGACGGGCGCGCCCGGATTGGCGGGCCTGCTGATCACGCTGGTGTCGGCGCCCTTCGCCATCATCGTCGACGCGATCTCTTTTCTCCTTTCCGGGATCTTGATTGCCGCGACGGACGCGCACGAGCCAGCATTACCGGTCAAACCGCGCCGGCGCTTGTGGAATGAGGCGGCGGAGGGCGTCCGGGTGCTGCTACGGGACCGCGCGCTGGTTCGCATCACGCTCGCGGCCGCCATCTCCAACGTCGGCATCCTCATGTCGCTGGCGCTGCAGTTGCTCTTCCTCTACCGGGTGATGCGCCTCCCGGCCGTCGTCGTTGGCGTTTGCTTCGCCGTGGGCAGCCTGGCCAGCCTGGTCGGCGCGCTCTACAACCGGCGGATCATGAATCGGCTGGGCATCCACCGGACCCTCGTACTGTCGACGTTCATCGAGGGGATCGCCTACATCCTCATTCCCGCGGGAATGGTCTTGCCCGTGATTCCTCTCTTGCTCGGCGCACTGGTCATCAGCGGCTTCTTTAACACCACCTGGAACGTGAGCGTCATCACCTTCCGGCAGACTCGTATCCCTCCCCAGCTGATGGGGCGCGTCGGCGCGGCCGCGCGCGTGATCGGCTACGGGGCGCTGCCGGTCGGCTCGCTTCTCGGCGGCCTCCTTGGCCAGAGCCTCTCGGCGCGACTCGGCGAGCGAACCGGACTGGCCCTGGCGCTGGTTATCGCCGCGCTGGTTGCGGGAAGCTCAGCCCTTGCGCTGCTGGGGGGACGCAACTTCAGCGAGGAAGGCAGCCCCGACCTGATTCGCTAGTTCAACCCCGCGACGCGTCAGGCGCACTTGATGGTTGTCCTCGAGCAGCAGGCCCGCACCGACCAGGTGGCGTCGCTGCTCGGGGAAATCGCGTGCCGAATCGGTGCCTCCGAGAAGTCGCACGCCAATCATCGCCGCCTCGCCGCGAGCACGCCCCGGTGCCAAGGCCTCACTGCCATCGACGGCGCGGCCCGATCCCGACACCTGCTTGATGTACGCGTGCGGCCCCTTGACGTTCCACCGCCGCTCCGTGCTCCCGTCAGCAAGGCGGAACATCGAATGGGCGCCGGCACCGCAGCCGAGATACGGCTCGTAGTTCCACGCGGCCAGGTTGTGGCGACAGGTGTATCCGGGTTGCGCCCAGTTCGAGATTTCATAATGCGTAAAGCCCGCGGCCTCTAGCCGTGCCGCCGCTGCCCAGTACTGCTCGAGCTGGTCATCGGCGTCGGGCATCCGGACGAGGCCGGTCCTCACCTCCTGGCCCAGCCGGGTTCCTGACTCAACCGTGAGTTCATAGGCGGACAGATGGTTGACGCCCGCGGCGAGCACCGAGTCCAGGGTCTTTAGCCAGGCACCGAGGGCCACGCCAGGAACACCAAAGAGCAGGTCGGCGCTGACATTCGCGAACCCGCCGGCGCGTGCCACGCGGATGGCCGCGATGGCGTCCGGTCCGGAGTGGAGCCGTTCGAGAAACCGCAGGGCGTCGGGCTGCAGACTCTGCACGCCGATGCTGAGTCGGTTGATCCCGGCCGCCAGCCAGCCCTCGACGTTCGGGCCGGTGATATTGCTCGGGTTGGCCTCGAGCGTCACTTCGGCACCTGGCGCAAGGCCGATTGCCCGTACGCGCTCCATCACACGCCACACCTGGGCCGCCGTCAACAGGCTGGGGGTCCCGCCACCGATGAAGACCGTCTCGAGCGGACCGATGGGCAGCTCGGTGCCGGCGATATCGATTTCGTGGCCGAGCGCCTCGACATAGGGAGGGATCAGCCCCTCGAGCACGGCGTAGGCGTTGAAGTCGCAGTACTTGCACACCCAGGTGCAGAAGGGCACGTGCAGGTAGAGGCTGTGAATGCGTTCCATCAGTCCAGGCTCAACACGGCCATGAAAGCCTCCTGCGGAATCTCGACGTTGCCGACCCGCTTGAGGCGCTTCTTGCCTTCCTTCTGCTTCTCGAGCAGCTTGCGCTTGCGAGTCACATCGCCGCCGTAGCACTTGGCCGTCACGTCTTTGCGCATCGCCGGCACCGTCTCGCGAGCGACGATCTTGCCGCCGATCGCGGCCTGGATGGGGACCTCGTACAGCTGGCGGGGAATGAGCGTCTTCAGTTTTTCCGCCAGGCGGCGGCCCTGCTGCTGCGCCTTGCTGCGATCCACGATCATGGACAGCGCGTCGACGGGCGAGCCGGCGACGAGTACGTCGAGCTTGACCAGACTCGCCTCCTCGAAGCCGACCAGCTCGTAATCGAGCGAGGCATAGCCCTTGCTGCGCGACTTCAGCTGGTCGTAGTAGTCGTGGATGATCTCGGCGAGCGGCATCCGGTAGGTGATGACGACCCGGTCGCCCGGCTCGTACTGCATGTTGAGGAACTGCCCGCGCCGTTCCTGGCTGAGCTCCATCATGTTGCCGACGTAGGTGCTGGGCACGACGATGGTCGCTATGACCATCGGTTCGCTGATCGCTTCGATCTCGGCCGGATCCGGCAGGTGATCGGGATTGTCGACAGGGATCTCCTCGCCGTTGCGCAGCCTGACCCGATATTCGAAACTCACGCTCGAGGCGCTCCTGGACGATCTCCATGTGAAGGAGCCCGAGGAAGCCGCAACGGAAGCCGAAGCCGAGCGCGGCCGAGGTCTCCGGCTCATAGACCAGCGCGGCATCGTTGAGCTGGAGTTTCTCGAGCGCCTCCTTGAGCTGCTGATACTGTTCCGTGTCGGTCGGGAAGAGGCCGGCGAACACCATCGGCGTGACGTGGCGGTATCCAGGTAGCGGGGCCGCCGCCGGCCGTGCCTCGTCTGTGACCGTGTCACCGACTCGCGAGTCACGGACGTTGCGAATATTCGCGATCAGGTAGCCGACCTCGCCGGCGGAGAGGTCGTCGACCGGGGTGCGCTCCGGGCGGAAGATGCCGACCTCGTCGACCTCGAACGATCTCCCCGTCTGCATCATCTGGATGCGCATGCCCGGCCGCAGCGTTCCCTCCAGCACACGGATATAGGTGACGACGCCGCGGTAGGCGTCGAACTTGGCGTCGAAGATCAACGCCTGCAGCGGCGCGCCGGGATCGCCGGTCGGCGGCGGCACCTCGCGCACGACCGCCTCCAGAATCTCCTTGGTGCCAATGCCCTGGCGGGCGCTCGCGAAGATGACCGATTCGGCCGGTAAACCGATCACCTTCTCGATCTCTTCGCGCACCAGTTCCGGATTCGCCTGCGGCAGGTCGATCTTGTTAACGACCGGGACGATCTTGAGGTGGTGATCGAGGGCCTGGTGTACGTTCGCCAGTGTCTGCGCCTCGATCCCCTGCGAGGCATCGACGACCAGGATGGCACCGTCGCAGGCGGCCAGCGCGCGCGAGACCTCATAGGAAAAGTCGACGTGGCCGGGCGTGTCGATCAGGTTGATCTGGTAGGTGTTGCCATCGTCGGCCTTGTAGAGCATCCGGACGGCCTGCGCCTTGATCGTGATGCCCCGCTCGCGCTCGAGGTCGAGTTGGTCGAGCACCTGCTCGACCATGTCCCGTGGTGCGACCGTGCCCGTGTACTCGAGCAGACGGTCGGACAGCGTCGTCTTGCCGTGATCGACGTGCGCGATGACCGAGATGGCGCGGGTCAGGTGGGTCGGTGTGGACACCCACGGAGTTTATCGGGGCAAATAAAAAGGCCGGCTACGGGGCCGGCCTTCACGGACATTTGCGCCTACTTGTCTTTTTGCACGTCCGGAGCAAAGTCCGGTGTCTCGAGCTCTCGGTCGGGCCGCTCTTTCGTGGTCTGTGGGTCCGTCTGAGACGGATCATCCATCGGTTCACGACCGCCGACGTCCTCGCGTTCGAGAGTTGGGTCGTTGACCATCTGCTCACCTCCCTGGGCGCATGATTAGCGTATTCATACGCTATCACGTGAGTGCGGCGATATCAAGTTGGGCTAGCTGCGGGACGCCCTGGAGGCGCTGGGAAGGTTCTGGGCGATGCTACCGAGCTCCCGCCGCCCGGCGGCCTTCACGCGGTGCGCCAGGACCATCTCGGCCACCTCATTGACCTCGGGAACCCCGACCTCGGGAACCCCCCGGTAGGCGGCCAGCGCCTGGGAGGCCTTTCGCCCGACCAGGTCGGCCCGGTGGCCATCGACCTGCAGGCTGACATTCAGCTCGGCGAGCGCGCGCAGGATCCCGGCCGGCATGACTACATGGGGAAACCGGACAATCGCTTCGGCGATCCTGGTCCCGATCTCGGCATCCTGCTCGGCGAAGCGCTCGCTGAATTCGGCCGGATGAGATTCCCATTCCTCTCGCCGCTCGACGATCTGGACGCGCTGCCCAATGTCCTTGATGCCTTCGACATCCACCGTCAGGCCGAATCGATCGAGCAGCTGCGGGCGCAGGTCGCCTTCCTCGGGGTTCATGGTGCCGACCAGGATGAAGCGCGCCGGATGCCAGATCGAAATGCCTTCGCGTTCGACGACGTTCACGCCCATGGCCGCGGCATCGAGGAGGACGTCGACCAGGTGATCGTCGAGCAGGTTGACCTCATCCACGTAGAGGATGTTGCGGTTCGCTTCCGCGAGAACGCCTGGCTCGAAGCGGCGCTCGCCGCTCTTGATGGCCGCCTCGATGTCGATCGCGCCGACCACACGATCCTCGGAGGCATTGATCGGCAGCTCGACGACGCGCATCCGGCGGCGGGCGCGGGGCAACGTCTCCCCGCGCGCCAGGCGGTCCTGGCAATCCGAACAGAGTGACTCGGTCGCGTCCGGATCGCAGCGGTAGAGGCAGTCGGCGACAACGCTCAGCTCGGGCAAAAGGCGCGCCAGCGCCCGCACGGCGGTGGATTTCCCGGTGCCTTTCTCGCCGCGGATGAGCACGCCGCCGATTGCGGGATGGATCGCATTCAAGACGAGCGCGAGCTTCATCTTGTCCTGGCCGACGATGGCGCTGAACGGGTAGACGAATCGTTCCATCAGGCTGAACCCGTCCTAAGCATCTCACGCTGGACGCTATCGACGATTGAATTTTGCGAGAGGTCGAACAGCCCGTAGTACCGTCCACCAAGGCGTTCCGCCAGGTCGCCACACACGTTGAAGGCGTAGGCGCCGTAGAGGCTCGTCACGCGGTTCCGCGGATACCCCGGCTGGCTGCCGAAGTCCCGGGTGGAGTCGATCACCATCGCGCGCACGCCTTCCTGTTTGATCTGGCCGGCCATGCGCTGCGCTTCGAGCAGCGGCTCCTCGCCGAAGAGGCTGATGTTGCCGCGGCCGTCACTGATCAGCACCAGTAGCGGATAGACCTGGGGATCTCGGAGGCGCTCCGTCTTGATCAATTTCAAGCCGGTCATCAAGCCATGGGTGAGTGGCGTGGTGCCTCCGATGCTGAGCCGTTCCAGGCGGCGCTCGGCGAGGTCCACGCTCGAAGTCGGGCGCAGGACGACCCGGGCGTTGCGCCCGCTGAACGCGACGAGCGCCACCTTATCGCGACGGACGTAGGCATGCCGGAGTAAGGACAGGATCGCGCCCTTGGTGGCGAGCATGCGCTGCTCCGCGTCCATCGAGGCGGAGGCGTCGACCACGAAGACGATCAGGTTGCCAGTCTTGCGCTCGCGAACTTTCTGGCGCAGATCCTGGCTCTCCAGCTGGAGCTGGTTGACGGCATCGGGCGTGGCCAGCCGGCGGCTGAGCTGATACGGCGCAGCCGCTCGGACGGTCGCATCGAACGCGACATCGGTAACCTTCTCCGCCTGCGAACTGCGCACGTAGCGCCCACGCTTGGTCTCGCTCTTCGTCGAGGTCCGCTTGCCCGCCGCGCGTCGCGCCTGCCGCTCGCGTGGCAGGTCCAACTTCTTGACAGTGAAGGTCCGCAGCTGAATGACCGCGTCCGATTCCGGCTCGATCGCCTCGTTCGTCGGCGACTCGCGTGATTCCGACGTCGTCCATCCTTCGTTGGATTCGCCGCCCGACGCCCCTTCTTGCTGCGTTACATCGCTTCGAACGGAGGGGGCCGTCTCGTTCGGCGCGGCGGCCTGGATCTGCGCCAGCTGCTCGGCGGCGCGTGAGGCGAGCTCCTGAACCTGCGCCCGTTTGTCGCTCAGCGGCTCGCGGCGCCGGTGCGCCAACGCGAGTTCCAGGGCCTCGAGCACGTCCGGCAGCTCGACGACCGGCCCGCCGCGGAGGGCGCAGATCGCGCGCGCCGTGCGGGCGACCACCAGGTCGGCCCGGTGACCGGCTACGGAGCCATCGAGGCAGAGCCTGGCGATGAGCGTCCGGATCGCTTCGGGCAGCGAAACGCGCATCAGGCGATCGGTTGCCGCCTGCAACAGGGCGCGCAGCCGAGCCTCCCCTTCGGCCGAGGCCTGGTGAACGGCGTGCGGGCTCTGCAGGAAATCGCGCTCGAGCTCCATGACCCGCATCCGCTCGTCGATGTCGGTGAGCGTGACGACGTCAACGCACAACCCGAAGCGGTCCA
>VBEQ01000043.1 GCA_005881235.1 Chloroflexota bacterium
GCACATGCGAGCGGTGACCGGCGCGATACGCAAACTGCACGGCGCCGGCCCAGAAGAACTCGTGATGGAGGCCAAGCGGATCGGTGCGCCCGCGGACTTGCTGGAAGAGGCGGCTCAGCTCGGCCGCCTGCCGGTGGTCAACTTTGCGGCGGGTGGGATTGCCACACCGGCCGATGCGGCTCTCATGATGCAATTGGGTTGTGATGGGATCTTCGTCGGCTCGGGCATCTTCAAGGCAGAAAATCCATCTGCTCGTGCCAAGGCCATCGTGGCGGCGACCACGTATTTCGACCGGCCGGACATCCTGGCCGATGCTTCCAAGAGCCTCGGCAAAGCCATGCGGGGTTTGGAGATTGGGGCGATCCCCCAGGAGGAGCTGCTCGCCGGCAGAGGCTGGTGAGCACGACTCGCCGTCGCGTCGGCGTCCTGGCACTGCAGGGCGACTTTCGCGAGCACCTGGCGGCGCTCCGCGCCTGCGAAGTCGAGGGGGTGCCAGTCCGTCTCGCGACTGACCTGGAGGCGGTCGACGCCCTGATCCTACCGGGGGGTGAAAGCACGACGATGGCCCACCTGATGGAGCCCGCGCTGAAGCAATCGATTCAGCAGCGCGCGACGGCGGGCATGCCGGTGCTGGGCACCTGCGCCGGCATGATCCTGATGGCCCGCGAGATCCAGGACGGGCGGTCCGACCAGGAATCACTGCAACTGATGGACATCGGCGTCCGGCGCAACGCCTACGGCCGGCAGATCGACAGCTTCGAAGCCGATGTCACGTCCCCGGCGATTGGGGGTTCCGCCCCGGCGGTCTTCATCCGCGCCCCGCAAATCACCAGGCAGTCACCCGATGTGGAGGAGCTCGCCCGCCATGGCGACCAGGCAGTCGCCGTCAGGCAGGGCAACCGGCTGGCGCTCGCCTTTCATCCGGAGCTGACGCCCGACCGGCGCTGGCATCAGTACTTCCTGTCGTTCAACGGCGGGACGCGATGACGCTCAAGGTCCGTCCGGCGCAGCTGAAGGACCTGGCGGCCATCGAGGCGCTCTACCGCCAGCAGGTGCGCGAGGCGGAACGCACCCCGCTCAAGCGCCAGTTCGCGTCGACGCGGCTGTGGTTCCTCTTGAACAGCACCTTTGCCTCCATCCTGCCCATTACGTCTACGGCGGACTACGTCTACGTGATGGAAGACGCGCGCCGGCACTCCATCCAGGGATTCGTCCAGGCGGAGACCGCCGCACTGGGGCCGAACGCCTGGCAAATCCTCAATCTCTGTCTCAGCCCCGACCTCGATCGCTTCCACGATGGGACGGCGCTGCTCGACCATCTTTTCAATGAAGGCCTGAATCGTGGCGTGACGAAATTCGTGGTCCGTGTGCCCGTCGATGACCCGGTCGCGGATCTCTTTCGAGCTCGCGGCTTCACCGCCTACGCCACCGAGCACGCCCTGCTGAGTGAGACGGTCGCGCCGCGGCCGACGCCAGCCCTGTCCGGCTGGCGCCCGATGCGCCGCGAGGATGAGCTCGGGCTCTACCTTCTTTATTGCGCGACGACACCGAAGTCCGTCGCGTCGGTCGAGGCCGCCAACTTCGCCGAGTGGCGCCGCAGCTTCGCCATCGGGCTGCGAGGCGCGCGAATGCCGCGGCGCGCCGGCCAGCCACGTTTCGTCGTGGAGCGAGTTCAAGTAATTGGCTGGATGAGCCTCGTACCCGGCGGCGGCGGCCGTCCCCACACGCTCGGCGTGATGGCGGCGGGACAGCCGCCGGAGCTATGGCCGGCGGTGCTCCAGCGGTCGCTTGCCTACGTGGCCCAGCATCATCCGGGACCGGTCTGGTGCAGCCTGCGGCATTATGACGAAGCGGGCATCCGGCTGCTCCGCGGCGAGGGTTTCGAGGTGATCGCCTCCCAAACGCTGATGGTGCGGGAACTCCCGATGAAGATCCCCGCGCGAATGCGGGTAAGAATCAAAGACAAGCGACTGGTACCCCAATATGGCTGAGGCAATGCAGGAACTGCGGCGATCCACCAATGGTCTGACCGATGCGGACCCGGCTGAGCTCGACCTGCTCTTTCAGGCGCTGCCTCCGCATCTGAACCGCGCCGTCAAGCGGCTCGATCACCAGGGCCTGCTCCTCGAGGTCGTCCTTGATCTCGGACGCGAGCCGGAGGCGCGCTTCCCCGACCACGAAGTCATCCTGGACGACACGGCCGTGACGGCCGAAGACCTCGAGTTCGTCGCCACGCACGTGGGCTCCTTCGGTGACGACAATCGCGCCGGCATCGAGCGGACGCTGCATCGGATTTCCGCCATCCGTAACCGCAGCGGCCAGATCGTCGGTCTCACCTGCCGGGTCGGCCGCGCCATCACGGGGACGATCGACATCATCAAGGACATGGTCATCGGCGGAAAGAGCATCCTCTTGCTCGGGCGGCCGGGCATTGGCAAGACGACCATGCTGCGCGAGTGCGCCCGTGTGCTTGCCGACGAAATGAAAAAACGCGTCGTCATCGTCGATACCTCGAATGAAATTGGCGGCGACGGGGACATCCCCCACCCGGGGATCGGGCGCTCGCGGCGCATGCAGGTTCGGACACCAGCACTGCAACACGCGGTGATGATCGAGGCGGTCGAGAACCACATGCCGCAGGTCATCGTCATCGACGAGATTGGCATCGAGCTCGAAGCCGTTGCGGCGCGCACCATCGCCGAGCGCGGCGTACAACTCGTCGCGACCGCGCATGGCAACTCCCTGGAGAACCTGCTCGTCAACCCGACGCTCAATGACCTGCTGGGCGGCATCCAGACCGTGACGCTCTCGGATGAAGAGGCGCGACGCCGTGGTACCCAAAAGTCCGTCCTCGAGCGCAAGTCGCCGCCGACGTTTGATGTCCTCGTCGAGATCCATGACCGCGATCGGCTCGCCATCCACCAGCCCCTCGCCGAAGTGGTTGACGCAGCCCTGCGCGGGACGCTCAAGCCGCCGCAGATGCGGATCCGTGGTGCCGACGGCGCCATCGTGGCGAGGATCGCGGAAGCCGCGCCCATGCGAACGGCGGCGGTCCGCGAGCCGCTGGAAGCGCCGCGATCGCGCAGCCTCCACGAGACGGTCTCGGTCTTTCCCTATGGGGTCAGCCGCAACTACCTGGAGCAGGCGATCAACGAGCTCAAGGTCCCGATCCGGGTCCAGAACCATATCGAAGAAGCCGACCTGATCGTCACGCTGAAGAACTACTACCGGCGAAAGGATTCGCCCCTCAAGGAAGCGGAGGCTGACGGCATCCCCATCCAGGTGCTCAAGAGCAACACCATCACCCAGATCAAGAACGCCCTCAGCCGCGTCTACCAGCTGGACACGCCCGACCCGACGGAGTCGGCGTTGCAGGAAACGCTCGAGGGCATCAGCCGCGCGAAGTCGACGAATTCGATGGTCGAACTCTCGCCGCAAAACGCCTACGTGCGCCGTTTGCAGCACCAGCTGGTCGAGCGTCACGAGCTCACCGCGCGCAGCACCGGAAAGGAGCCGAACCGGCGTCTGCGCATCTACACCACGGCGGACTGAACTAGTTCGTCAGGGTCGCGGGATTCCCGCGTGTATAGTTCAGCCCAGCGTGGAAACCGCGGCGAAGCCAGGCGGGTTCTTCATCAGCTTCGAGGGGCCCGAGGGCGGCGGGAAGTCGACGCAGATCCACCGCCTGGCCACATCGCTGGCCGAGCAGGGCTATCCCGTGTGGACCACCCGTGAACCGGGTGGCACCAGGGTGGGGGAGATGATCCGTCCCATCTTGCTGGGCCGGCAGCACATACCGATGACGCCCTGGTCAGAGGCCTTGCTCTTCACCGCGGCGCGGGCGCAGCACGTCGAGGAGGTCATCCGCCCGCGACTGACCCGTGGCGAGTTGGTGCTCTGCGATCGCTACACCGATTCGACGCTCGCCTACCAGGGGTACGGGCGCGGCCTCGACCTGGACACCCTGCGTTGGCTGCAAGCCCAGGCAACCGGTGGTCTTCAGCCCAACCTGACGATCTTGCTCAACCTGCCGGTCGAGACCGGTCTCTCCAGGATTCCGCGGCCATCGCAGGATCGACTGGATCGCGAGACGGCGAGCTTTCACCAGCGCGTCCGCGCCGGTTACCAGGAGATGGCGGCCGCCGATCCGCGACGGTGGCGAGAGGTGGACGCCACGGCCGAAGAGGGCCAGGTGGCACAAGGCATCCTGGCATTGGCACGCGACGCGCTTCAGCAGGCCGGCGTGCGCCCGGCGGAGAAGCGATCGGCATGAAGCTCCTGATCGCCGTGGTGCACAGCGAAGACGCCTCCGCGACGATGGACGCTCTCAATGACCGGGGCATCTCGGTGACGCGCTTCGCCAGCTCCGGTGGATTCCTGCAGCACAAGAACGTGACGCTGATGACCGGCATCGACGACGATCGAATCGAGGAAGTCCTCGGGCTCATCAAGGAGAACTGCCGGACCCGCAGCGAATTCATGAACCCGATGCCGCCGCTGGTCGAGCCGGGCGACTTTTTCGTCCCCTATCCGGTCGAGGTCCAGGTGGGCGGTGCGACGGTTTTCATCGTCAGCGTCGACCGCTTCGAAAAGCTCTGATCCCGGGGCTCGGGACCGCACTCAACACCGGCACGGTGCTCGCCGGCGCCGCCATCGGCCTCACGCTGGGGCGGGTCATCCCCGCCAGCCTCCAGCAAACGATTCGGGCGGCCATCGGTCTCTTCGTTGCCGTAATCGGCATCCAGATGGCGCTCAAAACGCACAATCCGCTGATCTTGCTGGTCAGCGTCCTCATCGGTGTGCTGCTCGGGGAACTGCTCCGGCTGGATGACGGCGTGCAGGCCATCGGGTCGTGGGCGGAGCGCCGGATGAGCCGTGGCGGCGAACCAGGCCGGGTCAGCCTCGCCTTCATCACCACCAGCCTGATCTTCTGCGTCGGTCCGCTGACCGTGCTCGGCTCCTTTCTCGACGGAACGCGGGGCGACATCACCTTGCTCGCCATCAAGTCCACGCTCGACGGGGTGACCGCAATCGTGTTTGCGGCGACGCTGGGGTGGGGCGTGATCCTCTCCGCGGTCAGCGTGCTGGTCGTGCAGGGAAGCCTGACGCTGGTCGCCTTTCTTGTTCATGCCGGGCTATCCGACCTTGAAACGGCGGAGCTGACCGCGGCCGGTGGCATCGCAGTGCTGGGAATCGCCGTCGGCCTGCTGGAGCTGCGGCAGATCAAAGTCGCGAACTTCCTGCCGTCCCTGGTGGTCGCACCGGTGCTGGCGGCGGTGGTACATGCCTTCGGAGCGCTCTGACGGATAGACTTAGGCAACTCCGATGGCGAGGTCTCAGGCGGGCGGTGGACGGAGGGTCGACTGGTTCGCCGCCGGGCTCGGGTTAGTGCTCGCCGTCGTGATCCAGCTGGTGGGGGGTACCTTGCTCTTCGGCAGTCACCGCGGCCAGTTGGTATCACAGGGGCTGCTCACCTTCGGAGCCTTGCTGGCCGGGGGCTTCCTGGCCGGCGTGATCGGGCCGATCGGGGGTTCCGCCTGGAATGGCGTCATCGTGGCCGTTGGCTTCATCGTGGTGGCGGAGCTTGCCGGGGCTATCGGTCCGGTCGGTCCACTGGGGTCCGCCGGCCTGGACACCCTGGGCCTGGTCATCGATGACGTCCTCGTACTCAGTGGCGGGACGATCGGGGGACTTAGCGCCGGGCTTGTCCGGCGCGGCAGCGCGAGGTAACGAGGTAACGAATAGACGCGTCAGAGCGTTTGACCAGCAGCTGATGCCGTTAAGAGCGGAACCGGATCATCGAAAAGGAAGTAAGAGGATGCAGGTGGAGAACGGATCGGTCGAGGCGCTCGGTTCGCGGATCGTGGAAAACGTCGGGCGCGTGCTCGTCGGCAAGGCGGCGGAGATCGAGCTGTGCGTGATTGCGCTGCTGAGCCGCGGCCACATCCTGATCGAAGACGTGCCCGGTGTGGGCAAGACGATGCTGGCGAAGTCGCTCGCCCGCTCGCTGAGTTGCGGCTTCGAGCGTCTGCAGTTTACGCCTGACCTGCTCCCTTCCGATGTCACGGGCGTGAACATCTACAGCCCGTCGACCCAGCAGTTCGAGTTCCGCCAGGGCCCGATCTTCACACAGATCCTGCTCGCCGATGAGATCAACCGCGCGACGCCCAAGACCCAGTCGGCATTGCTGGAAGCGATGGAGGAGAAGCAGGTGACGGTCGACGGCACGACGTATCCACTGGCCCTTCCCTTCCTGGTGCTGGCGACCCAAAACCCGGTCGAATTCGCCGGCACCTTTCCGCTGCCGGAAGCCCAGGTCGATCGCTTCCTGATGCGCGTCAACCTCGGCTACCTGGATGTCGCCCACGAGGTCCAGGTGCTCGATCGCTTCCAGCGCTCGTCGCCCATCGACCAGCTCGAGCCGGTGGCGTCTGCCGACGAGTTGCTCGCCGGCCAGAAAGCGGTTCAGGAGATCTACGTCGACGAGCAGCTTAAGGAGTACATCGCGCGTGTCACCCATCGCACCCGCTCCCACGCCGACATCGGACTGGGGGCGAGCTCGCGCGGGTCACTGGGCCTGTTTCGATCCTCTCAGGCTCGGGCGGCCCTCGAGGGACGCGACTTCGTCACCCCGGATGACGTCAAGACCCTGGCCCTGCCGGTCTTGGCCCACCGCCTGATCCTCAAGGCGAATGCTGAGTTGCGCGGCCTCACCCCGGCAAAGGTGCTGACCCAGATCCTCGAGACAGAACCGGTGCCGCCGCCGAACGTGGTCTCGCGCTTCGGGCGGCGAGTCGCGATTTAGCGCCTCCATGCGGCTCCCGCGCCTCCCCCTGGTCACGGCGCTCGCGCTCCTGTTCTTTTTTGCGTATATCACCGGGATCCGGTTGGCGTACAGCCTGCTCTATGCGCTGGTCCTGATCTTCGTCGTCGCCTATTTCTGGAGCCGGCTGGCCGCCGATAACCTCTCGATCGTGCGCTCCAGCCCTGAGGGGCAATACCAGGTGGGCGATAACTTCGAAGAGCAGTTCACGATCGAGAATCGGTCCTGGATTCCCATCCCCCTGATCGAACTGACGGACTTCTCCAACCTGCCGGGCTACGACCCGGGTCGAGTCTTCAGCCTCAAGGGTCGGCGGACGCGGCGCTGGACGTCGCGCGGGCGGTTCAAGCAGCGCGGGCTCTTCACGTTCGGTCCGGTCGAGCTGCGCTACGGCGATCCCTTTGGCCTTTTCACCCGATCGCTCCGCGTCGCCGGCAGCCGGTCGGTCGTCGTCTACCCGGTGGTGCGGCCGGTCGGATCGCTCGATGCGCTGGCGCCCAGCACCGCCGGCGATGAACAGCTCCGCGGGCGGGTGCTGGATATCCCTCCCAATGCGACCACGATCCGGGAGTACGTGCCGACCGACAGCGTGAAGCGGATCCACTGGGCGTCGTCGGCCCGGCTGGGCCGGCTGATGAGCCGCAGCTTCGAAACCCGCGAGGGTGGTGATGCCTGGATCGTGCTCGACTTGCAAGCCGCCGTCCACGCCGGCGAGGCGCCGGAATCGACCCTCGAATACGCCATGAGCATGGCGGCATCCATCGCCGATGCCGCACTGCGGCGCGGCGGCGCCATCGGCCTGGTGAGCAACGACAGCCGGCTGAGCGTGATCGAGGCGGCTCGCGGCGAGCAGCAGCAGAAGAAGCTCTTCGAACATTTCACCCTGGCCCAGGCCGACGGCACGGTGTCGCTGGCCACCCTGCTCAACTCACAGCGGCAGCAGTGGCGTCATCGCGGCGGGCTGATCGTGATCACCCCATCCGCCGATGAACACTGGCTCGAGGCGTTGCTCGACCTCGGGGTGCGCGGCCAGCGCAGCCTCGTGGTCTATCTGGATCCACGCGGCTTTGGTGGAAGCCAGCCGTCGCTGGCGCCCGCCGGTCGCTGGCGTCAGGCGGTCAACTGGTGGATCATCCGTGGCGCTGACGATCTGGAGTTCGCGCCGGAGAGACGGATTGCCGCAAGTTAATCCCGGGACGATTGTCCTGCTGCTGGCGGCCGCGATTGGCGCCGCGTGGGCCGCCGGGCTGATCCGTCCCCACTATGAGGATGGGCGCCTCACGCTTCGTGCCTTTCGCGCCGGCCGGGTGTTCGCGGCCTTCGATTTCCGGGACACGGGCCTGCTCCTGCTGCTCGCGCTGACGATGGGCTGGGCGGTAGCGGCGGCGGTGGAGCGCTCCCAGTGGGTGCCCGGCACGGAAGGCCGCCTGGTGCCGGCCGTGGCCATCACCACCCTGCTTGGATGGCTTCTCGTTGCGGCCGGCCTTTCACGGCTCGCCTACCTGCTGGCTTCGATTCCGGTGACGCTCGGCGCCCTGTTGCTGCTGACGCCCTCGCCACTGCTCACCGCGAACGCCAGCGTTGCAGCCCTCCTCAAGTGGGTGCAGGCACTTCCCGATCAAACCAACCTGTTGCTCCTGATCGCCTTGCTGCTGATGTTCGCCCTGACCGGGTCGTGGGCCAGCTGGTGGATCTTTCGCCGGCGCAACGGTCTCGTCGCCCTCTTGCCCACGGGCACGATCCTGGCCGTGGAGATCATCAATGACGTCATTCCAGGCCCCGTCTTCTTCACCGTTGTCTGGCTGGCCGCGGCGGCGTCGGTCCTTCTCCGGCTCAACTTCGTCGCCCTCAAGGAGGGGTGGCGGACGCGACACGTACCACACGCGGCGGACACGGGCTGGACCTTTGGCGAGGTTGGCATCGAGGCGACGGTTGCCATACTCGCGATTGCCTTCCTCATCTTGCCCCCCTTGAGCAGCGCCGACATCAGCGGGGTGCTCATCCCCGGGGTGGTGCACGCGGACTTCGTGCACCCGTTCGGGCTGGGAGGCTCGTCGCAATCGGCTGCGAGCGGATCGGTCGGCTACAGCGAGACCGTCCGTCCGGGGGCCCAGCTGACGGCGAAATCGAAGACCGTGATGCGGGTGGACGGTGACAGCCCCAGCTTCTATCCCTACTGGCGGGGCATTGCGCTGGCGGGCTGGGACGGCATCCAGTGGTACGAGCTTCCCTCGACGCGGAACATCCCCGTCCGCCTTCAACCCCTGCTGGCCCCGCACGCCACGCTTCCGCGCGATGACCTGCCACCGAGCCTGCGGATCCAGGTCCTCCACACCACCTTCCACGTGCTCGTGCCACCCGAGCAAACGACGTACACCGTCTTCAGCGCCGGTGAGATCATCTCCGTCGACAATCAGCCGAGCAAGGTACGGGGGATCATGACCTCGGTCGGCACACCGCTCAACACGCAGGGGCCCGCCCTCGTCAACGTCACCGGCGACAACCTCCCCATGGCGAGCTTCGACACCGTCGACAAGATCCAGTTTGCGAAACGGCTGCAGGCGCCCTATACGTATACCGTCACCGAGGCGGTCCCCAATGTGGACATCCAGGACCTGCAAGCCGCCGGCACCGACTACCCGGCCTGGCTCGACCCCTACAGAGCCCTGTACCACAACGGCCGCGTGGCTCAGGGTACCGGGGAGGATTCACAGATCGGCGAGCTCGCCCAATCGATCGTGGGCGCCGCCCGGGCCACAACCCCCTACGACCAGGCGAAGGCGATCGAATCCTGGTTCATCGAGAAGGGGCGATTCACCTACACGCTGAAACCCCCGACGGCACCGGCGGGGGTGCGCCAGCTGGACTACTTCCTCTTCGACTCCAAGAAGGGCCTCTGCCAGGACTTTTCAACGGCCATGAATGTCATGCTCCGGATGCTCGGCATTCCGAGCCGGCAGATGAGCGGCTTCAGCGCCGGGATCCTGGACGATAAGACGCACCAGCACCTGGTCAACGCCGTCGAAGCCCACAGCTGGGTGGAGGTCTTCTTCCCTGGCTACGGCTGGATCCCATTCGAGCCGACCCCCGATGGCGTGAATTCACCGATCAATCGCCCGCAAACCCTCGAGCAGTTGAATGCGGCGGTACCTTCCAGCACGGATGCGGCATCGCGCATTCCGCCAAACCTGAGGGAGCCCGCGGGTGTGGCGCCGAGCGGCAGCAGTGAAGGCGCCTTTCCCGACATCCTGCGGCTGGCGCTGATCGCGGGCGGTGCTCTGCTCCTGCTCCTCGTGATCGCAATCCTCCTCGCGCTCCGCTGGTTGCTCGCTGCCCGCGACGTGCCGCGGATCTGGCGCCGCTTGCTCTTCCTCGGCGATCGGCTGAAAGTCCCGCGGCGTCCTGGCGATACGGCGGAGGAGTTCGGTGGGCGGCTGGCTACCTCACTGCCACCCCTCGATGATGAAGTCCGGCAGCTGGCCAGGCTCTACACCCGTGCCAGCTTCCGTGAGGGCGGACTGCGCGCGGACGAGCTCGTGGCGGCTCGCGAGGCCTGGCGCCGCATTCGCGGAAGCTATCCGCGGCTGGTGGCGAAGGCCTGGCGGGATGCCCTCCGTCGTGGGCGCGTGCTCAGAGAGGAAGGCGCAGCGTCAGAAAGTCACGAGCCATCACCGCGCCGTTGAGCGACCCATTACCGCTGCGGTGGGTGATGATGAATCGGGTCGATGGATGCCGCTGCATCAGACCCTCCACGTCCCTGCGCCCCATGTGTATCGCCCCGCCCTCGTCGTCATGAGTCATTTCGGTGATCACATGGTCCGAGGCGGCGACCAGCGCCTCGAGCTCGGCTGACATCTTGGCGTCGCCGCTGTAACCGAGGCGGACCCCGTCGCGCTCCATCGTGAAACCGAGGCAATTCATCCGGCTGGCGTGCTCCATTCGGAACGCCCGGGCGGGGCTCCCATCGACCTCGAAGGCATCCCCACCGGAGAGCTCGTGCACGGTCAACTGCAGCCGCTCCCAGCTGTAGTGCCGCATCTCCTCGCCCCAGGCCAGGTCGAGCAGCCGCTCGAGATAGGACGTGGTTCCGACGGGACCGAAGACCGTCAGCGGCGGCGAGTCCTCGTGATCCAGCACCCGCCCCAGGATCAGCCAGGCGATGCCAAACGTGTGGTCGGCGTGAAAGTGGCTGAGTACCACGGCGCGAGGTTCCTCGAGCGATACACCAGCCTTCGGCAGATGGACGGTTAGTGGTGCGCCGGCATCCATCAGGATGGTTCGGTCGATGAGGATCGCGGCATTGTAGGCGTGGGGGGAAAAGGCCGCGCCCGTCCCGAGAAACGTCACCTCCACTGAGGTGACGGTAACAGGTGTCACGCGGGAAATCCCGCGACCCTGACAGCCTTAGTAGAGTGCAGATCATGAGTACGGTGGAAAAAGTGCGGCTCACGCAGTGGTCGCACGGCGCGGGTTGAGCCTGCAAGATCGGTCCTGAGGACCTGGCTCAGGTCTTGAGCCACTTGCCCGCCCGCCTCGAGAACCCCGACGTCCTGGTCGGGCTGGAGACCGGCGATGACGCCGCCGTCTACCGGCTCCGGCCGGACCTCGCCCTGGTGGTCACCACCGACTTCTTCACTCGATGACGCCTATACCTTCGGGGCGATCGCGGCGGCCAATGCCTTGAGCGACATCTATGCCATGGGGGCGCAGCCCTTGATGGCGGTCAACCTGGTCGCCTTTCCCATCAAGGAGTTGGGCCCATCGGTGCTGGCGGAGATTCTGCGGGGGGGCCTGGATAAAGTCCGCGAAGCGGGCATCGACGTCCTGGGCGGCCACAGTATCGATGACCGGGAGCCCAAATACGGTCTCGCCGTGACCGGCACCGTCCACCCTGACCGGGTACGGCGCAATCGCGGAGGCCGGCCCGGCGACCGCCTGGTGCTGACCAAACCGCTGGGCACGGGTGTCATCTCGACGGCGATCAAGCATCAGGTTGCGCCCCCAGCCTCCGCCGCGGCTGCCATCGAAGGGATGCTACGGCTGAATCGCGACGCCGCCGACGCGATGGCGACGGTGGAGGTCCATGCCGCCACCGACGTCTCCGGGTTCGGCCTGCTCGGACACCTTCATTACCTGGCCCGGGCATCGGGCCTCGCCGCCCGCGTGGAGGTCGCCTCGGTTCCGTTGCTTCCCGGAGCCGAGATGCTCGCCGACGCCGGCGAGGTGCCGGGCGGCACCCGATCGAACGAGCGCTTCCTGGCGTCGCGGGTCCGCTGGCCGGTCGATCTGCCGGCCGCCCGCCAGATTCTGCTCTGCGACGCCCAGACCTCTGGCGGGCTCTTGCTCGCCGTCCCCGCGACCGCTGCGGCGCCGCTGATGGCCGCGCTGCAAGCGAGGCGCGTAGCCGCGAGCGTCATCGGCGAATTGACCGAGGGGGAGGCCGGCTCGATCGTCGTCACCTGACCGCGAGAACCGCGCGACAACCTTGTCGCGAGTGCGCTCGGCCAATATGGCGGCAACCCGGATGCGCGTATTAGAGGGTGACCATGCGTGAATTCGTGGGCGTTTCGTGGCGGCCGGCCCAAGTCGGCACCGCCCATAATGGCACCCAATGCGGCCACTGGGAAAGGCGGCGTCCGACGACGATCGCCCCCTCATCGAGCGGGTGCGCAAAGGGGATCAGGACGCCGTCCGCACCCTCTATGAGCGCTACTTCGACCGCATCTACAACTATGTCTATGCCCGCCTGGGGCGCGCCGAGGATGCGGAGGACCTGGCCATCGACACCATGACCCGCGGCCTCACTCGCCTCGACCTCTTCCAGGACCAGGGCGTCGCTTTTTCCTCATGGATCTACCGCATCGCGCATAACGCCACCATCGACCACTACCGCCGCCACGGCAAAGTCTCGCTCGTTTCGCTCGAGCACGCGCCGGCGCTGGAATCGGCCGACCCCTCAGAACTGGCCGTCGAGCAACTGTCGAACGAGGATCTCCACACCGCCATCCGCGACTTGACCGACGAGCAGCAACAGGTTCTGATCCTCCGCTTCTTCCAGGACCTGACCGCCGCGCAGGTGGCCTTGATCATGGGGAAGAGTGTCGGCGCCGTGCAGGCGCTGCAACACCGCGCGCTGGGCTCTCTCGAACGCGCCTTGCACGGGAGGGCAGTCAATTGACGCCTGAAGTCGAGCGACTGGAGCGGCTGGCGGAACGTCTCCGCGCTGTCGATCCCTACGTTCCTCCGCCTGGCGCGAAGATCCGGGGATGGAACCTGGTGCTGGCCGCCGTCGAGCAGTCGACCACGGCCCGATCGCGCGTCCATCCGACCCGGCGCCTGGTGCTGGCGACCGTGGCCGCCGCGGTGTTGCTCGTGGCCGGGGCCGTCGCCGCCTCCGCCGACAGCCTCCCGGACTCGGTCTTCTATCCACTCAAGGGAGTCCTCGAGAACACCCGGGGTGCGCTCACCTTCGGCGCCTCGGATCAACTGGCCTACCGCCTCGACCTCGCCAGGACCCGGCTGACCGAGGCCCAGGCGATGTTCGCTCGCCATCGGGTCGATCTCGCCGACCAGGCGCTCAGCGCCCTGGACGACCAGCTCAACGACGCCGCGCTCGTGATCCAGGCGGAGAAGCAGAGCGATCCGGCGGTCGGAGCGGCGATGGAGAACCGCCTGCGGCAGGCGGTCGCCACGCACGACGCGCAGCTTGCCGGGCTTCAGGGCCAGGTGACGAACCCGACGGCTTTGAATGCCATCATGCAGGCGCGCGACCGAGCGGCCCAGGCGCTCCAGACCGCCAGCAAGCCGGCAGCGTCGACCGGCAAGGGCAACGGCACCCCGGGCGCCTCGCCGAACGGCAGCGGCGCACCGAACTCGCCGAACCCAACTCCGAAGCACTAGGACTGGGTATCCGGGGCGGGCCCGCTAGCATGGCCCCCATGGCCCGGCGTCGCGATGTCCTGACACCGGGCGCGATTGCCGTGCTGGTGATCGCTGCCGATCAGGCCAGCAAGGTTTGGGCGCAGGGCTCGCTCCGGCCCGACCACGAGATCACGGTCATCACCGGCTGGCTGTGGTTCCGACTGACCAGCAACTCGGGCGCCAGCCTCGGGATGCTTCGCGGCTACAACCTGGTCTTTCTGGTGGCGTCCATCCTGGTCGTCCTTGCGGTGGCGGTCATCGTGATCCGTGGCGCGCCCGGCAGGGTCGGCGCGATCGCGCTCGGCGCCGTCGCCGGCGGGACCGCGAGCAACCTGATCGACCGCGTGCGCCTGGGGAGCGTCATCGACTTCATCGAGGTCCACCTCTGGCCGACCGACTTCAACCTGGCGGATGCCGCGATCCGCCTTGGCGTGCTCGTCTTCGTGCTGACGTTGTTATTCGGCCGGAGCCGCCGCTCGCGACGGAACGCCGCCTCCCGGCCTACGGGTTAGTTGCCGGCCGCGATCTTCATGTCCCGGTTATAGGCATCGATCAGCGGCTGGAAGAGCGCTTTGGTCGCGGTCTCGCCGGCGGTCCAATCGGTCTTGCTGAGAGCGGCCGCGTCAGCCTCGAGGGCGGCCTCAGCCTTCTGCACGGCGGCGGCATCGCTCGCGTCGACCGCCGCCACCAGCGCCTGGATGTCACTCAGCGCATGCTGAATCGTCTTCAGGGCCGGAACCAGTTCGGCCGGTACGGCGGGTGGCTGGGCCAGGTCGATCGCTTTCTGCATGTTGGCGCCGGTGCCGGGTAACTGTGCCTTGACGCCGGCGATGTCGTTCGCGGTCCCCGCCTTTCCGATCGCCTCGAAGCCGGCCATCGCGTCGAGGAAGGGATCGACGAACGCGAACTCCTTCGTATACAGGTCGATGCCCGTCTGGGCTGTCTTGAGCGCGGACAAGGCGGCGTCGACGCGCTGCCGATGACGGTCGAGCGTTCCCCCTTCTGGCAGCGTCAGAAACGAGCTCCTCAGGTCGGGACGCACCCGGTCGAGTGCGGCCCGATCACTCGACACCATGGCCTGCCACTTCACGACCTTCTGTTTGTCGGTAGCCACGGCGGCCTTGGCCGCCGGAATGTCGGGGTTGTCGGATGTGAGATCGATGCCTTTAAACGGATCATTGCTGAAGCTGTCGACCATGTCGTTGTTGTGGCTGACCGCCGTGTGGAGGGCGCTGTCGGCCCGTGCGACCGGGCCGCCCGCCGCCGCCGCGCCACCGAGAACGTAGCCGATGATCACCACGAAGACCAGCGCGATGCCGCCGATGATCAGCCACCGGCGCCCGGATCGCCTCCGGCCGCCATCCGCCACCGGAGCCTGCGCCGGTTCCGGGGCGATCGCGGTTTCGGACGATGGCGTCGACGCCGCGAGTGGACCTTCAACCTCTGTCATCGATACCCTCCCTGGCCTCAATGGGCCTTTCCCGCTGCCAGACTCACGCAAAATCCCAAGCGTGTCAATAGCGACTGCGTCTTCTGAGCCTTGTCAGCCTGATCACTGCCGGTTAGGCTGGATGTCGGAGGAGGCAGCCAGAGTGGAACGCCCGCTTGCGCCGGCGCGGGAGCCGGATCCGATCATCCAGACAAGCCATGTCCGCGAGATGGCGGCCAACCTTCTGCTGGGACGCGCGCTGCAGATGCTGGAGGCGGCCGGCGGCATGGTCGTCTTCTGGGACGCGGAGGGTCGCTGGAACAAGGACAGCTTCGCCCTCCCCGGTCGGCCGGACCGGCTCGAGGAGCTGGCACCGGTGCTCGAGGCGCTCCTCGAGTGGACCCTGTACACGGAGAAACCGGTCGTCATCCATGACCTGCGGCAGAGTCGCTGGTCTCGACACCTGCTCCACGGCGCCGAGCCGCCGGCCGGCGCGGTGGCGGCGACGCCGATGGCGCAGCGGGGCGCCATCTGGGGCGCGGTTGCCGTCTACCGAGCGGAGCCGGTCGACGCGGCGATGGACCTGCTGGGGCAGCTTGCTGAACTGGCCACCGAGCCGCTCAGCTCGCTCGGCTCGGCCCGGCCCGAGGGCGTCAGCTGAGGCAGTCTCGACGCCTCCCCTCCGTATCATGAGCGCCGATGCGAGGTGATCAATCGGCGGGGCGGCTGGCCGCCTTGCGCGGGCGCCTGGTGGACCTCGAGCTTGACGGCGTGGTCATCACGACGCCCGAGAACATCCGCTACCTCTCGGGCTTCAGCGGCACCCTCGGCTATTTGGTCATCGGTCGAGCCGCCGCGGAAATCCTCGGCGACAGCCGCTACTGGCTTCAGATGGAAGCCGAAGCTCCAGGCTTCACGCTCATCCGATCCGGGCCGTCGCACGGCCTCTGGGCGCTGGTCGCGCAGCGTCTCAAGGCCCTCGAGCTTCGGCGGGTCGGCTTCGAGTCGCAGCATCTCACGTTCGATCAGCACCAGCGGCTTTCAGCCGCGCTGCCTGGCGAACACACGCTGGTGGCTGTCACGGGCCTGGTGGAGGAGCTGCGGATCGTCAAGGCGCCCGAGGAAGTCGAACTGCTGCGGTCGGTCAGCGCGATCGCCGGGCGTGCCTTCGATCGAGTCCGCGGGGCGATCCGGCCGGGGCTGCGCGAGCGCGACGTCGCGTTCTTGCTGGAGCAGACCTTCCGCGAGCTGGGAGCCGATGGTCCAGCCTTCGAGACGATCGTTGCCGCCGGGGAACGCGGCGCCCTGCCGCACGGCCGCGCCTCCGACCGGGTGCTGGAGCGCGGCGACATGGTGGTGGTGGATTTCGGCGCGACCGCCGCCGGCTACCACAGCGATACCACGCGGACGATCGTCGTCGGCGAGCCGAGCCCCGAGCAAGCCCGCGTCATCGAGGCGGTCCGTCAGGCGCAGCTCGAATCGATCGCCCTGATGAAGCCGGGTGCGGCCGCGGATGCCGTCGACCGGCGTGCCCGCGAGGTGCTCGCCGGCGAGACCCACGCCTTCGGCCACGGCCTGGGGCACGGCATCGGATTGCAGGTGCACGAGCGGCCCTTCCTGTCGCCCACCGACCACACGCCGCTGCGGGCCGGGATGGTGATCACCAACGAGCCAGGGATCTACATTCCGGGCTGGGGTGGCGTCCGGCTCGAGGAAATGGTGCTCATCACCGAGACCGGCCCGGAGGTGCTGACTGCAGCCTCCTGGGAAATCGGCGTCGGATGACGCCGGCGGAGGCGCTGCGCGAAAAGCTCGCCGTTGCGGTCTTTCCCGACGATCTCTTCGGGGAGAACTGCTATCTGATCCGGCGGCGCGACACGACGTCTGCCCTCGTTGTCGATCCGGGATTGCAGGTCGAGCGCGTGCTGGGACGCGTTCGCCAGGACGGACTGACCGTGGAGCGCATCCTCGTGACCCATGGGCACATTGACCACGTCGGCGGTGTACCCCAAGTGCATCGCGAAACCGGCGCGCCGATCGCGATGCATCCCGATGATCTCGCCATCCTCGACTGGGAGCGATTCGGCCAGATGCCCTTTGTGCCCAGCGGTTTTACGCCCTTTTCCATTGATACAAGGCTGGCCCACGGTACGGCCCTGTCGTTCCAGGACATGAGCCTCCGGGTGCTGCACACGCCAGGCCACACCCAGGGATCGGTCTGCTTTCTTTTCGGGCTGGACTGCTTTGCGGGTGACACCCTCTTCCAGCGTGGCATCGGCCGGACCGACCTGCCCGGTGGGGATACGCAGAAGATCATTTTCAGCATCCGTAACGTGCTCTACCACCTGCCGCCGAAAACCGTGGTCTATCCGGGCCATGGGCCGTCGACGACCATCGAAGAAGAGATGCTGTTGAATCCTTTTGTTCCCTCCGATCGCTGAGTGCGCATCGCTTCGCTGCTGCCCAGCGCCACCGAGATCGTCTGCGCGCTTGGCCTGGAGAACGAGCTGGTGGCCGTCACCCATGAATGCGACTACCCCGACTCGGTCCGGGACAAGCCGGTGCTCACCCGCAGCGTCCTGTCGGGCGCGAGTTCGGGTGCCGAGGTCGATCGGCACATTCGCGAGCTCGTCCACGAGGGCAGCAGCATCTACGCGCTCGATGCGCCGCTCCTGGAGGCGCTCCGCCCCGACCTGATCCTCACGCAAGAGCTCTGCGAGGTCTGCGCCGTCTCCTATCCGATCGTGGAACGGGCCGTACGCCGGCTGGGTTCCTCGCCGCAGCTCGTCTCGCTCGAACCGGAGACCATTGAGGACGTCTTCGAGAACATCCGCGTTGTTGGTAGGCTGGCGGGCCGGTCCGCTATCGCGGAGCGCGTCTGCGATTCGCTTCGACGGCGCGTCGCCGCTGTCGAGCAGCGCGTTGCCGGGCGGCCCCGGCGACGAGTGGTGTGCCTCGAATGGGTCGACCCGCCCTTCAACTGCGGTCACTGGACTCCGGAGCTCGTCACCATTGCCGGCGGCGACGAGCGGCTTGGCGTGGCGCGCCGGCCGGCGCATGCCATCGACTGGCAGCAGGTGATCGACGCCGATCCCGAGGTCGTGGTCGTCATGGCGTGTGGTTTTTCCCTCGAGCGCAGCTTGCGCGAGGTCGAAACCGCAGGCGGGCGCTTTGAGGCGCTGCGAGCGCAGATCTGGGTGGTTGACGGCAACGCCTTCTTCAGCCGCCCCGGTCCTCGACTGGTCGACAGCGTGGAGATCATGGCGGGCATCCTTCACCCGGGCGCCGTCGATGCGCCGCACCCGTCGGCGGCCCGGCGACTCGGGTTGGTGGCCTAGCCGCCGAAGGCGAAGCGAAAGAAGGCGGCGGCGATCAGGAGCAGCAGGATGCCGCCCCCGAGCAGCAAGATGAGCGCGGCGAGCGTGAAGCCGATGGCGCGGCCGAAGGCGAGCCGCAACTCCTCCTCGGCGGTGCGGTCCTCGCCGGTATCAGTCATCGGAGTGACAATCTCGCCGCCCTTTCCACACCGGGGGCGGCTGATGGAAAGGGACCGCGCGGCGGACCCAAATCGGACAGGGTCCAGTGGTCGACCATGGCCAGCCCCGCCTCGAGCTGCTGCGTAAGGGTGGCCGACGGCGCACGCCGGTCGTAGACGCCGATTTTCTCCGAGCGCAGGCGGCGGGTTTGCGTCGCCTGGTCGTCGACCCACCAGGTGGCGCTGACGTCGAGGACGTGGCCGGTGCGCTCCCGGTAGCTGATGGTGAGGACGGCCTGGCCACCCACCCGGCGGCCAAAGCGCAGCTCCCAGGATGGCTTCCCCCGCCGGTAGCGGTCGATCAGCAGATCGTGCTCGCGGGCAAAGGCCTCGACCGCCGGTGCCACCGCGCGGAAGGCGTCCACGATCTGGGTGGGGATGGGCGAGAGCCGGGTGGTGGGCGCCACGAGGCGAATTCTAGGTCAGGCTTGCGGGATTCTCGCCTGTAGAGTGGATACGTGGACCCGCAGGTGGTCGACGTCGCGGAAAAGATCCTGAACTGGGCGAGGACGATTGCCGTCGTGGGGCTCAGCGCCAATCCGCACCGTCCCAGCCACGGCGTCGCGCGTTACCTGCAACGGGCGGGCTATCGCATCATCCCGGTCAATCCCAATCTCAAGGAGGTCCTGGGCGAGCGCGCCTATCCCGGCTTGCGTGACATCGCGCAGCCGGTCGATGTCGTCGACGTCTTTCGGCGATCGGAGTTCGTGGGCCCGATCGTGGACGACGCCATCGCCATCACGGCGGGCGCCGTCTGGCTCCAGGACGGCGTTATCGACGAGGCCGCCGCCGCACGGGCTCGAGCCGCCGGGCTGGACGTGGTCATGGACGACTGCATGATGCGCCGTCACGCCCGTTTGCTTCGCTAAGCCAGCCGCGCTCGCAATCGTTCCTCGGCGATCTCCTCAGCCGCGCGGCGACTCGACACCCGCTCGCGCCCAGCGCGTTCCAGCAGTTGACGCGTCGTGCTTCGAAGCTGGCGGCTGGTCACGCTGAAGATCGAGTCGAGGTTGGGCTCGAGACGCTTCTCGAGCAGCCCACAGAAGAGGAACGCCGCCGCGGCGTTCGCGACGAAGTCGGGGAGGACGACGACGCCGCGCTGCTCCAGGGCGTGCTCCGCCTCGTCGGTCACCGGGTTATTCGCCCCTTCGACCAGCAGTCGGCAGCGGATGCCGGCCTGATTGTCGGCGCGGATCGCGTGACCGATGGCAGCGGGGATCATGACGTCGACCGGATGCTGGAGCCAGGCCGGCTCCGGTTCGCAGCGTGTTCCCGGTAAAAGCCGCCGGCGGTCGATCCGTCCGAAACGGTCGCGGATGGAGAGCAGGTGGGGAACATCGAGCCCGTTTTCGTCGAGGATCGTTCCTTCGATATCCGCAACCACGGTAAGGCGCACCCCCGCCCGATCGAGGTAGCGGGCTGCAGCTCCGCCGACGTTGCCGAATCCCTGGAGAGCGACCGTCGCTCCCTTGAGTGGCATGCCGAGCACGTCGGCTGCCTCCATGGTGCATTCCGCCACGCCGTACCCCGCCATCAATTCGGTGATCGGAACGCCATCGTTTCTCAGCGCCAGAGCCTGTTTGACACGCTGCAGCCCGGCGCCGCCTTCGGCCTTGAATCCGGCCTGGAGCGGATGCGTCAGGCCCACCAACTGGCAGGCGGCGATGATGTCGTCTTCGCGGGTGCCGAGATCGGCGCCGGTGGCGTAACGCTCCGCGATGAAGGGACGGATGGCGTCGATGAAGCCACGCAGCACGGCAGGCGCCTCCGGCGACGACGGATCGTAATCGATCCCTGACTTCGCGCCGCCGTAGGGAATGTCGAGCACGGCCATCTTGTGAGACATGGTGCGGGCCAGGTCGGTGACCTCATCGACGGTGACGCCGGGACGCATGCGGATTCCGCCGGAACACATCTCACCAATGAGACGGTCGATGACGAACCACCCGCGGGCGCCGGTCGCCTGATCGTGCCATTCACTCACGAGGTATGGGGTCAGCGGCGGAATGCTCAGAAGACCCGACCTCCGAGCGGAACGTCGACGGTTGGCGCGAGCAGTACGACAGCGCCGTCCGGATCGGGAACGCCCAGGACGAGGACCTCGGAGCGTACCGGACCGATCTGTCGCGCCGGAAAGTTGAGGACCGCGATGACCAGCTTGCCGCGCAGATCCTCCGGGCGGTAATGCACCGTCAACTGAGCGCTACAGCGCCGGGTGCCAAGTGGCCCGAAATCGATGCGAAGCTTATAGGCGGGCTTGCGGGCTTCCGGAAAGGGCTCGGCCTCGAGGACCCGGCCGACGCGCATGTCGACCCGCTCGAAGTCCGAGATGTCAATGATGGTCGCCTCGCCCAACATGCCTAGTGTAGTGTGCCCAAGGTATGCCGCTCACGCCGCAGGAGATGCGAGCGCTATATCCGATTGCACGCCGCTACGCCTACCTCGATCACGCCGCCATCGCGCCGCTGGCGACGCCCGTCCGGTCCACGATCGAGGTGTTTCTTGGGCGATTGACCGAGGAACCATTCGATCTGGCGCATTGGGAGCGGTTCCGCAGCCAGGTTCGCGGACGGATCGCGGAGTTGCTCGCCGTGGGTCCGGAATCGATCGCCTTCACCAAGAACACGACCTCGGGGCTGGGCCTGGTGGCAGTGGGTCTCGACTGGGAAGCCGGGGACAACATCGTCGGCGTCGACCGGGAATTTCCGGCCAACATCTACCCCTGGATGGGCCTCAAACGCAAGGGTGTGGAACTCCGGCTCTACCGCGCCGAGCAGGGGCGCATCGACGTCAAGGCGCTGGCCCGACTCTGCGACCAACGCACTCGCGTGCTGGCCATCAGCGCGGTGCAATTCTGGAGCGGATTTCGGACCGATCTCGCCGCACTGAGCACCGTGCTCAAGGGCCGCGATATCCTGCTGGTGGTCGATGCCATCCAGGCGGCCGGCGCCTTGCGGCTGGACCTGCGAGCCACGCCGGTGGACTTCCTCTGCGCCGGCGCCCAGAAATGGCTGTTGGGTCCCATCGGCGTGGGTTTCGCGTACGTTGGACCGCGCATGCTGGAGCGATTGACCCCGGTGACGATCGGCACCGATAGCGTGGTCCGCGACGAGGAGTCCGGGATTCTCGGCATGGGAGCGGCCATCAACCTTCTGCTACGCGCCGGTCTGCCGGCGGTCGAAGACGCGGTGCTTCGGCTGGCCGACCGGCTGCGCGACGAACTCCCGACCCGCGGCTACGAGCTGGTACTGAAACCGATGTCGCCATCGGAGCGTTCCGGCATCGTGTCGTTCCGCCATCCGCGCATGGTGCCGGCCGAGCTGCATACGCGCTTACGCGAAGCCGGCGTCATCATCTCGTTGCGCGGCGATTTTCTGCGCGCCTCGCCCCACTACTACAACAGCGACGAGGATCTCGATCGCCTGCTCGAGGCGCTGCCGCAGTGACCTTTTGGCAGAAGATCAAGCGCGAGCTCGGTCGCGAGACGCAGCCGGTCGATACCGTGGTCCGCCTCATCATCCTGGAGCGGGCCATCCGCGGCAGCCTGGTGTTCATCCTGGGGATCGCTCTCCTGACGCGAAGCCGGAGTGTGGTTACGCTGGTCCGCCAGTGGGTGGCCGAGTTGGACGTCAACCCGGAACGTCGGTTGATCCCGCGCATCCTCATCACGGTGCTGCGCCCCATCGGCGAATTTTCCACGCGGACCGTGCTTCTGATCGGAATCGGCGCGCTGCTCTTCGGGTTGCTGGAGCTCACGGAAGCGGTCGGGCTGGCGCGCCGGCGGCGCTGGGCCGAATACCTCACCGTCATCGCGGGTTGCATCGGCATTCCGCTGGAGGTCTCGGAAGTGCTCAACCGTCAGACCCCGGTGCGCATCAGCATCTTGCTGATCAACGTCGCGATCGTGATCTACCTGGCCTGGCAGAAACACCTCTTCGGCCTGCGCGGCGGCGTCGCCACCGAAACGGAGACGAGCTAGCGGCTGGAGGCGGACCCGGTCAGCGGGATGCCGACGCCGGAAACGCCCAGGGGCTGGGCGTGGCGGGTGAGCATTCCGACGACGAAACCCAACACGCGATCGGCGGACGGACCGTCTGAGATGGTGGCGAGCAGGGTTGGCTCCGGGTTCTTGAAGGCGCCCAGTAAGCCGGCCCGGGCGGCGCGGCTGAAACTCGGTGTGCCCGCCGGCACGAAAGTCACCCGAATCTTCGTGTAGCGGTCGCCGGCGTGCACCAGGGTAAAGGGTGCCTGTTTCTGGATCTGCCAGGCGCGGATCTCTTCATTCTTCAGCCGCCGCTTGAGGGTGGCGATGAATTTCTTGCCGCCCGGATCACGGTCGGCATAGATCGCGACCTGCACGCCCACATGATACCTAGTAGCGCGCGGCTACACCCGGATCAGGTCTTGCCCAGATTCTCGAAGAAGCGCCGCATCGCCGCCCGGACCGGTTGCGCCTCGATAGGTTGTTCGGCACCGGTCGATTGAGTGGCCGCCCCGCGCGTGGCCCGCAGCTCAGCCCGGTTCTGCTGCCAGACCACCCACACCCGTTGCACGGCGGTGAAGTTGGTGCCGACCGCCAGGATGAGCAGCGCTACCGTCAGCGGTGTCCAGGGCCCGATCTTGATGCCGATCGATTCGAGCAGCAGGCCCGCCACGATGATGACGACCCGCTCTGGTCGGGCGAGGATCCCCACATCGCAGGTGAAGCCGAGGCTTTGCGCCCGCGCCCTGACATAGCTCACCAGGAATGACCCGGCGAGTGCGATCAAGACGATGATCGGCTGCAGGCCGTCGTGGTGTCGCAGGAAGTAGATCAGGATCCCCAGGTAGACGACGCCCTCGGAGTAGCGGTCGACCGTCGAGTCGAGGAAGGCGCCGTAGCGGTAGACCTTGCCGGAAGCCCGGGCGAGCGCACCGTCGAAGACATCGAAGAAGCCAGCAACGGTCAGCACCAGGCCGCCTAGCAGCAACTGGTTGACCGCGACCAGAAGGGCCCCCACGCCTGTGATGACCAGCCCGAACAGCGTGAGCATGTTGGGGGTGATCGGTGATTCGCGAAAGACACCGACGAAGCGCTCCGCCCAGCGGCGCACCCAGGCCTGGAATTTCTGCGTGAACATCAGCGCGAACTCAGACTGGGCTCCAGGCGCACAGACGGCGCGGGCTGCGCCTGGTCGAGCGCCTGGCGGTAGACGTCAGTGACCTCGTCGATGACGCGTTCCCAATCGTAGCGGCGCGCCTTTACCAGGCCCGCCTGGCCCATCTCCTGGCGCAGGGCCGGGTTGTTGATCAGCGTCTGCAGGGCGTAGGAGAGCTGCCGGCGGCTCTTGCGTTCCACCAGCAGTCCGTCGCGGCCGTGGGTCAAGACCTCGCGGAAGCCGTCGATGCTGGTGGCGACGATCGGCTTACCCGAGGCCATCGCCTCCAGCAGGACGATGCCGAAGCTCTCGTCGCCGGTCGCCGGCGAGCAGAAGATGTCGCAGCTGGCGTAGTAGCGAGGTAGCTCAGAGGCGGGCACGTAGCCGGCCATTACCACATCATCAAGCTGTTTGCGGGCGAGGAAGTTGCCGTACCAGCGCCGCAGCGGGCCGTCGCCCACGATGATGAGCCGCAAGTTCGGGTACTGCGGTTTGAGCTGAGCGAAGGCACGCAGCAGGTAGCCGAGGCCCTTGCGGTACTCCAGCCGGCCGACGAACAGCAGGTTGCACATGCCGTCGCGCAGATCCGGGTAGGGGGCCTGGTTCTGGAAGCGTTTGACATCGATCCCATTCGGGATGACGCGGTAGTCGCCGGGGAAATAGTGGCGCACGAACTCGCGGGCCGGGTTGGAAACCGCGATGCGTGCGTGGAGGCGCCGAACATAGCGCTTGAGCAACGGCTTGCCGTAGTAGTAACCGACGTTGGAGCGGGCGAAGGCATGGAAGGTTCCGACATTGCAGGTCCTGGAGAGGCGGAGCGCCGTAACCGGTAGCACCGGCATCAGCGGCTCGTGGTAATGAAGAACGTCGAAGCCGCCATCGCGGACATAGTGCTTGATTCGATTGGTGAGATGGAGGCTGACCGTGATACGGGCGACTGACCCGTGCATGGGGATGGGGAAGGGGCGGCCGACGCGCACGAAGTCGCTATCACGTTCCGCGACTTCCTTGTCCGAGCAGGGCGCAAAGACGGTGACGTCATGGCCGCGTCGCCTCAGTCCGGCGGCGAGGTGACGCACGTGCTCGGTGACCCCGCCCGGATGGGCGTAGTCATAGGCAGAAACGAGGCCGACCTTCATGAACGGCTTCCCCTCACGTGCCCTAGCCTCGGGCGAAAGCTCGAACAGCGGACCGTCCCATGCGGGCCCAGTTGCGACCGATGCGGCGGAACTTCAGCTGGGCGATGCGCCGGTGCGTTACGAAATCCCAGTACTCCCCGAAGGCCTTCGTCTGGCTTGCCAGCAGCGCCTTCTTCAGATCCTGGGCGTCCTTGCCAGGGAAGGTGGTGTACCCGGTGCCGATTCCCTGGAGGTGGTGGCTGTCAGAGCAGCCGACCTCCGGAAGGTGAAACCGGCTCTTGTTCAGTCGATCGATCTTGGCGGCGCAGGTGCGGCCGGCGACCGACGGGTTGAAGGTTTCCACCGCGTCGAAGTAGATGTCCGG